>DASRGM010000023.1:0-23577 GCA_035651035.1 Terriglobales bacterium | reverse complement strand
GCGGCCGTCGCCGGTCTTCACGATGCGAACGTCGTTGTTCGCCGGCGCGAGTTGCGACTCACTGAGCGTCACAGTCGTTGCCGGCGCCAGCGCGTCCGCCGACGTGAACTTCTTGGTCGCGACGCTCTTGCCGTTCACCTGCACCTCGACGCTGTAATTTGGCTTGAGCTCTTGCGTACGCTCCAGGTAATCGGTCAGGCCGTAGATGACCATCGCGGTCTGCTCGGTCGAATCCCAGTAGTAGCCTTCGCTGCGATGGCTGACCAGATACACCGCGGCCTTGGACAACAGCGGGCTGCCGGCGTCGGTGCGATTGATAAGCTTCAACGCATAGGCCGTCGACTCGGGCGTAGTGTCGCCAGAGAAATCCATTAGGTAGTTCTGGTCGCTTGGCCACCAGGCCTGCGAATCGTCCTGCTTCGCTTCCCCTTCCAGCTGCTTTGTGAGGTCGTTGGCGCGGCTGTCGCTCACCTGAAGCATCGCCAGACCCAGCACGGCCCGCCCGTAAGCTGTCAGTGTCGAGCGCTGTTGCCAGACCGAATCGATGACCTTCGCATTTTCGTCGCTGCCGCTGAGCACCAGCGCGTAAGCCATGTAGGCGCGGAGATCGGTCCTGGCTTTCGTCGTCTGCTGGAACTCCGGCAACAGCCACTGTCGGCCTTTGTCGATCGCCTCCTGCTTGACGTCGAAGCCCGCGGCCTTGGCCTGGCTCAATCCTGCGAGCACGTACGCGGTCATGAAGGGCGCGCTGTCGTCGGTCTGCCACCAGCCCCAGCCGCCGTCGTCGTGCTGGAAGGTGTACAGGCGATCCAGCCCCGCATTCACCTGCTTGTTCAGCGTCACTGGATCGATGTTCGACTTGATGCCCAGCTTCTTCAGCGCGTCGGCGACCAGCACGTCAGGCAGGAAGCTCGACATGGTCTGCTCGGTGCAGCCGTACGGATATGAGGTGAGGTAATCGAGCGCTGCGAATACCGAGCCCGCAATCGACGGCATAACGCTGATGCTCAGCTTGCGCGTGCCCGCCTCGATGCCACTGGGGAAGACAATCTTCTGCACCGTGTCGGTTGTTCCTGCACCTGCAAACGAGCCCGACTTGGACGTCGCCAGCTTCACCCCGAACGGCACCACCGGCAGCGTCAGCTCCATCGCGTCGCTTTCGACATCGGTGAGCGCCTTGCCCAGCACCTTGGCCGAATCGACATCGAGCACCTTGACGCGATAATCGACCTTCACCAGACCGCGCGTCGGCACGTTGATGTTCTGCTGCTGGCCGTCGAGTACCTGCAGCCCGGTGAGCTGCATCGATACCTGCGCCATCTTGTCCGTTGGCAGGTAATTCTGCACGATGGTCGAGAGCGTGATCTCGTCGCCACGACGGAAGAAGCGCGGGACTACCAGCCGCACGATGATGTTCTTGCGGACGATGGTGTTCTGCACCGCGCTGCCGACCTTTGTGTCCTGGGTGATGCCGCGCGTGGTCGCGCGCCACGAGGTGATCGCGTCGGGATAGTCGAACTTCACCGTGGCCTGGCCGTTAGCACTAGTTCGCACGTCGGCGACCCAGAACGCCGTATCGGGAAACGCCTTGCGGACCTTCGGCTGCACCAGTCGCTCGGGCTTCAGCTGCGCCAGGCCTTTTGCCGGGCGCACCGTCGCCAGCTGCATGGCGCGCTTGCCCGCCTGTCCATTGAAGTAGTAGCTGAGCGAGCTTTCGGTCGAAACCTGCGAGTACACCTTGCCGTAAAACGCGTTGAGGATCGTGCCCGCGGTGTCCGGCTTGATCGCGTAGATGGCTTCGTCAACCACGCCGAGCGAGAACTCCGCGACCGCGGCCTTGCCGCTCGAATCGCTCGCCTTGATGGTGTAACTCGCCGACTCGCCCGGCTGATACTGCGGCTTCGAGGGCACCAGTTGCACGTTGAGTTCGTGCTGCGTCGGCGGAACGCTCAGGCTCTTCGAGCCTTCGTAGAGCTTGTTGTCGCGAATGAAGACCGCGCCAATGTAGAAGTTCGGCGCGTACTCCGCCTTGACCGGCACATCGACGGCGATGCTGCCGCCGGCGCTCTTGACGACCTGCCCCGAGTAGAGCGCGTTGCCCTCGGTCGTCACCAGCACCGACGTCGGCTCCTTGCCGGTAACAATCAGCACGTGCGCCACATCGCCCGGTTGATAGCTCTTCTTGTCGGCGACGATCTGGATACGTTCTTGCTCGGTGCCGTACCAGAATGAGCCCGCGCCCGGCGCCCATAAATAAGTGGTCGCCTCAACCTGCCGGTTCTCTGGCGTGTTCGCCGTGACCGTCACGCGGAATTCGCCGGAGTCAGGAATGGTCAGCTTCACCTGCGCTTTGCCGCCGGCGTCGGTCTGTCCCTGCGTGGTGGCGACAGTTGGCCCTTCGTTGTTGCGCCAGTTCCAGCGCTTCATCTCAACTTTGAATGAAGTCTGGGTCGGCTTCTTGTCGTAGTCCTGCGCAGTGACGGTAATCGTCGCCGTGCCGCCCTTGCTGTAGACATAGGAGTTCGGATTGGCGGTGAGGAAGAAGCTGCCGTAGGTCGCCAGCGCATAGCCGTGGCCGGAAATCTCGCGGTTGCCCGCGTCGGTGACGCGCGCCTCGATGCGATAGACCTGGTCCTGATGCTTGCTGTCGACGCGGGTTGGCACCTCGATTTGCAGCAGACCATTCGCATCGAGCGTGCCGGTCTTTTCCTCCTGCTGCTCGCCGCCGTAATCTTCATCTTCCCCGGCGTTGTCGCCCTCGCCGCCGGCATCGGCCTGATCTTCGTCTTCGTCGCGCCCCAGCGCCCAATAGGGCGAGGTGTGCACCACCCACTTGACCTTGGCGTTGGCCACCGGCTCGCCAAAGTAGTAACGCGCGTCGATGGTCGCCTTGATCGGCTGGCCCTGCAGCACGCGCGGCGTCTGTGCCGTCACCTTCACCGAGTACTCCGGCTTCTTATACTCCTGGACGGAAAACTGCGTTCCTTCAACGTAGCGCTCGCCCATCGTCATCGACAGGTAGTAGTCGCCCAGGTGCGCATCGCGCGGGACAACATAGCCCCAGTGCGACGTGCCCCAATCCGACAGCTTCACCGTCTGGGTCCAGATGATGTCGTAGGTCTGCGGGTCGCGCAGCTGCAGCTGCAGGTCGTCGCCATGCGGCACAACGTAGCCGCTGGGCGTCTGCGCGCGCACGACGGTCTTGAAGTGCACGGTGTCGCCGGGGCGATACACCGGGCGGTCGGTGTAGGTGTAGCTCTTCAGGTTGCGGTTGGGATCGTCGCCCAGGTTCCACGCACCCGGCGTGTTGATGGCGAATTCGTCGCTGCCGGTCGCCAGCACCGCAACGTTCTCCGGCTTGGCCGCTTGGATCGCGGTATCGACCAGGCCTTGCGCGTCGGTATTCTTCGACGCAACTTCCTGCTGGTCGATCCACACGCGCACCGGAATACCGGCGATGGGAGCGCCGCTGCGCCGGTCGACGACGAAGCTCATCAGACGGCCCTGGCCCGACTTGGTGACGATCGCGAGATCGGTGACGATGACAACGGTGTAGGCGCGCAGCCGCCCGTCGGTGGCCTCGACCAGGTAGACGCCCTTGTCGGTGACCGGGACCGTCGTGGTCATGCTCTCCCACTGCTCATGCGCGGGCACGGTCCACTGCCACACCGAGACGACCTGCTGCTGATTGAGAATGGGGATCTGCGCGAATCCTGCGGCCTTCGTCCCCTTCGGCTGCTCGCCTTCGCCCATGCGCCACAGGCGAATCGCGTGTCGCGAGTCGGGGGAGAACTGCGCGCGAACGAAATCGCGGAACCACGCCCAGATGCGGTGCTTCCAGCGATGGAACTTTTCCAGCCAGGTGTGCGCCTGCTTCGGCAGCGCCGGCGCCTGCCCGCCGAAGTTGTGCAGCTCCTGCATCTGGCTGAAAAACTTCACCGGGTCTTTCACGCGATAGACGCGAAACTCCAGCTGCTTAACGTTGTGCGCGTTGACGGCAATTTCCGGCTTCTCGCCGGGCATGAAGGTGCGCTGGCTGGTGAGGGAGAACCAGGAGGCGGGCTCCGAGTCCTGACCGAAGACCGGCACGCACAAAAGCTGCAGGATGAGGAAAAGGACGAGGGCGAGAGAAAGTCGTGTGCGCTTCCGGTCGATCCGGCAGTGCGAACTTTTGGGTTTGCGTCTCGCGGCATCTTCACCGCTTAGGCAGAGTGAACCTTCAACTTCGCGTCTGGCAGCACGTTCAGCGCTTAGGTAGAGCGAACCTTTAGGTTCGCGTCGTGCGGCACCCTTGTATTGATGGGCCGGCAAACGACAGCGAACGGATCGGGCACCCGCGTTTTGTTTGCCAAACGGGCTCATTCCGCGCCTCGCAAAATGTTCCAGCGGTAGACGCCGAGGAACGCGGGATTCGAGGCGATCGGCCGCCAGCGCGCGTCGGGATAGTTTGCGAGCTCCGTAATCGACAGCCGCTTGATCTCGCCTGTCGAGCCTCCAGACGGGCCGGTGTGATACACGACGAACTGCTCGCTGCCCGGCTCAAGCTGACTGCGGCCCAGGAAGATCATCGCGTGGAACGGCATCCTGCCGCCGTCCTGGCGAAAGAACAGCAGGTCGCCCGGACGCGCCCGGCTCAGGCTTCGTCCCATGGAAAAGGTGTTGCGCCGCCAAAGCGTCTCGGCGTCGGCAAATTCCGCGAACGCGCCGTCCTGCAGATCATCGCCGACGAAGCCTCCGTCGCGCACGCGGAAGATTGCCGCTCCGAGAGGCGTGTAGGGATACTGGTACTGACGAATGTCTCCCGCAGTGACCGGCGCGGGCAAGGCCATCGCTTGCGACCACGCGGCATCGTGCTCGCGCAGCGCCTCGCGATAGGCGAAGCGCAACAGCGCGGCACAATCGACGATCTCGGGCGCGGCATTCGCGCCGCGGTCCGCCGTGCCCTGTGCCGGGACCCCCAACCATCGCCGGTTTTGCGGTGATTGGAGTGGAAGCGCGCCCGCAGTCGTCGCGACGTGGTGGAGGTAGTATTGCGACTCAGCCAGCAGCGTGAACCACCGGCGAAAGGCCTCCCGGTCGGCGGGATCGTGCAGCCGCAGAAAGTCGGGGGTGCCGTCACCGACCGCGTCGCCGAAGTCCGGCGTAGTTTGCAGTGCAACTTCGCGCGCCGCGAGGCCGGGCGCCGTGATGCGCACCTTCGCCTCGCCAGCCATGACGCCCGTCTGCAGCGTCGCGGTTGCCCGGTCTGAACTGACACGGAGCGATTCAAGGGCAAGCCGGTGCGGAGTCTCGAGGTCGATGTGCAGGCCGCGCAGCTCGCGGCCGTTCGAAGAGTGGACACTCAGTTCGGTCGCCGAAAAACCGTCTGCCGGAAGGGTTGACTGCTCCAGTTGCACGACCAGCTCGGCGGGCGCGATCGCGCGATGCACGGTAAACGCGCACACCGTCGCCGCAACCGCCAGCACCGCCACCACCGCTGTCCAGCGAGGCACGCCGCGCAATCACATTCTCCTTGTCGGATTGCGCGGATTATACAGCAGCAATTCGCAATTAGCAGGCGCCCACTCGTGGTTGACAGTTGTCGGCAACGGTACCCCGCCCCCCAGGCGGAGCGCTGCAACCGGCTTGGCCCGTCTTGCAGCCGCTTCTTAGCCGGCCCTGACTACTTTGAAATTGAAGTCCGCCGAGCCGAACATCATGAACAGCCGAATCCATATCGGCAGCAGCTGCTCAGTCGCGCGCGCGTTCGTGATGTCTCCCATGTCGATGATCGAGTGCCAGCCAAACTCGCGGAGCAGTGCCTTCACGCAATCCTTTGCGCCGTCGTCATTACCGCAGATAAACAGGTCGTGCTCTCCCGGCACCCGCTTCGGGTCCACCATGACCTCGCAATTGACCGTGTTCAGCGCCTTAACTACTTTCGCCGTTGGGAAGGCGCGCTGGAGGCTCTCGCCGAGCGAGTCGGTATTGCAGATGGTGAGGGTCGGCGGTTTTTGCGACATATCAAGGGGATTGGCCACATCGATCAGCACCTTGCCCGCGAGGTCACTCGCGTCGATGCTTCGCAGCGCTTCAACCGAATACTCCCCTTGCGTACAGTTCAGGATGACTTCCCCAAACTTCGCCGTGTCGGCAAAAGTACCCGTCTTCCCTTTCCCCTTCACGCGCTGGAGCCAGGCCTTGGCGTCCTTGTGATCCGAAGTGCGCGCGCCCATACAAACTTCGTGCCCGAGCTCCGCCAGCTTCGTCGCCAGTGCCTGCCCAACCATTCCCGTTCCCAAAACTCCGTACTTCATGATTGCTGCCAGCCTCCTTCACCAGGTTATGGTAGTGGGGCAGTTTGAAATCTGAGCGGTGGAAGGGCACGGCTTCAGCCGTGCCGACAGGACGACGAGCGAACTGGGCTTTAGCCCCGGTCGCCGCGGCTAAAGCCGCCTTCGATGGCCCGTGGTTTCGCCGGACTGCAGCCCGGCTCTTCCACCGCTACAAATTCCAAACTGACCCACTATCCAGGTTATTGCTCAGTTTGCAATTATTTCGAACCAGTCCAAAATAGGTGGGATAGGCCCTGCGCACAAGTACGCACCTTCAGGTGAGGTAGTTTCGTGAAAGAAACCGGCGAATGTCCCGTGGAATACACCCTCGAAGTGATTGGTGGTAAGTGGAAGTGCGTCCTGCTGTGGCATCTGCGCAAGCGCGTACGCCGGTTCAACGAGCTCCGTCGGCTGCTGCCGAATGCTACTCAGAAGGTGCTGACCTCGCAGCTTCGACAGCTGGAGCGTGACGGGCTGATCTCGCGCACGGTTTACGCCGAAGTTCCTCCGCGAGTCGAGTATTCCATCACGCCCTATGGGGAGTCACTGTCGCCGGTCCTGGAGCTGATGTGCCACTGGGGCCTGGAGCACAAGCAGAACCACCGAGTTGGGCAGCGCAAAGTGCGGGCTCCCAGGATGCGACCGGCGGGTTACACGGCAGCAGCAAGCGACTAACACTCGCAGCAGGTCTTCCCCTTCAACGCCTCGATGCCCTCGTATGCGATCAGCGGGACCATCAGAAGCCCCGCTGCGGGATCGGCCCACCACCAGCCCAGCATGGCGTTCAACAGCAGCCCGGCGAGGAGGATTGCGGAGAGATAGGCGCATAACGAGGTCTGCCGCGAGTCGGCGTGCAAGGCGCCGCTGTTTAGCTTTCCAGCGGCCGCCCGCTTCTGGCGGGCCAGCCACGGCATGACCACCAGAGACAGCACGGCGATGCAGATTCCGGCCAGGCTGTGCTCCGGGGCCTCGCGCCGCACAAGACTCCTGAGCGACTCGATCGCGACATAAGCCCCAAGCAGCAGAAAGCCGGCTCCCACCAGCCGCAATGCTCGCCGCTCAACGTCTGCGGCATTGGCGCCGCGCCTCTCCGAGTGCAGCCGCCACAGCAGAATGCCGCCCGATCCCATCTCAATGAAGGAATCGATGCCAAAGCCCACCAGGGCCACGCTGCCGGAGATTGCCCCGCTGGCGACCGCCACCACGCCCTCGATGAGGTTCCACCCCAACGTCAGGTATTCGAGGTCGATGCCACGCTGCAGCTGCGCGTGACGAAGGGTGTGTTCGCCGGTCACAGAGCCAGTTTACAGAAGGCGTGCGGTCGCAATTCGCAGTTGGCACTTGGCAGTTGGACCTGGCCGAAACAGGACCCCAAGGATGCGGCCGCTGGCTTGCCATGTGCCAAAGCGCCAAGTGCCGCAACTCACCTCGGCTACCGATTTCCGCCCGATTTTCGTACCCTCCTGGCCGCGGCACGCATCCATTCTGGTGGGCCTGGTCACAGGGGACGGACTCGGTGGAAAACCGCCGCTCCGGGCCTTGCGCGGCTCGGATATAATTTCCGGTTAAGCTGCATCGCGGATGCTCCCACTCCACCCATCACGGCAGCGTGTTCTGGACGAGTACGCCACCTGCTTCGGATTTCTTCGGCCCGGCAGCATAGCAATTCTGTATCACTCCTCTCTGCGTAAGGAGCTTCGGCATGGCGATTAAAGCGAGCGAGTACGTTTGGCACAATGGCAACCTGATTCCCTGGGACGACGCCAAGATCCACGTGATGTCGCACGTGGTCAACTACGGCTCTTCGGTATTCGAGGGTATCCGGTGCTACCAGACGTCCCACGGTCCCGGCATCTTCCGGCTGCGTGACCACATGCTTCGACTCATTCAGTCGTGCAAGGTCTATCGCATCGATATGGACTACTCGCTCGACGAGCTGTGCCAGGGCGCGGTGGAGCTGGTCGGCGCCAACAAAGTCGCGCCCTGCTACATCCGGCCCATCGTGCTGCGTGGCTATGGGCAGGTTGGCGTCAATCCTTTTAATTCGCCCACCGAGGTCTACATCGCCAACTACGATTGGGGCAAATATTTGGGCAGCCCCGATTCCGACGATGGCGTCGATGTCTGCGTCTCGTCGTGGAACCGTCTGGCCCCAAACACCATGCCGACCATGGCCAAGGCCGGCGCGAATTACATGAACTCGCAGCTCATCAAGATGGAAGCCATCGTGAACGGCTATGCCGAGGGCATCGCGCTTGACGTCAACGGCTATGTCAGCGAGGGCTCAGGCGAGAACGTCTTCCTGGTGCACAAGGACCGCATCTACACCCCGCCGCTGGGCAACAGCGTGCTGCCGGGGATCACCCGCAACTCGGTGCTGCACATCGCGCATGAACTGGGCATTCCGGTTGTCGAGCAGATCATTCCACGCGAGATGCTCTACATCTGCGATGAGCTGTTCTTCAGCGGCACCGCCGCCGAGATTACGCCCATCCGCTCGGTCGACAAGATTACCGTCGGCCACGGCATCGCCGGACCGATCACGAAGACCGTGCGCAAGGAGTTCTACAGCATTGTGAACGGGATCGTGGAAGACCGCTTCGGGTGGCTGACGCCGGTACCGGTGAAGCAGCCGGTGACGGTGTAGCCCGCAGGGCGACACAATCGTAGCCCAGGACGTGAGTCCTGGGTTAGGAGTCGCAAGTCATTTGAGCCGGCTTCAGGCGGCGACACCTTCTTTGTGCAAGAAAAGTGTGTCGCCGGCTGAAGCCGGCTCGCTTTGCTTATATTCGGCGTACCCAGGATTCACGTCCTGCGCTACGGTTGTGTCGCCCTGCGGGCTCAAACAGCCAGCAACTGACCCCTGGCGTTACCGCATCGTGACCGTTGCTACGGTCGCAACCCCTGACTTCTTCGCCTGCTTAGCCGGCGCGCCCGCGGGACCCGGCGACGCCGCCACGTTCTCGATGTTCGGCGGATTGTGGCTGGGCTGCGGACCGCCGTGCAGGCTCAGCTGTCCCAGCCGGCAATAGTTGATTGCATCGCCCAGTATCCGCGTCGCCTCCTGCGGGGCATGGAAGCCCATGGAGTTCTCCGACATCACGAAGTCGATCATGAACTGGCCTTTGCGCTGATACGCGCGCGCCTGTGCCAGCTGGGCGTCGGTTGCACCCTTGGCCTTCTGGTCCTTGATGTCGTTAATCAGATCTACCAGCGCGTCCAGTGCTGTGTTGCGCAGGTTGAAGAAGCGGTCCTGAATGTCTTCGACGCGCGCCTTCAGCTCTTCCTCCGGGAAATGATGGCAGGTCTGGCAGGAGCGGTTGATCTTCAACAAAGGGCTATTGATCTGGTGATCGCTGATCTTCAGACCGCCCTGGCGCATGTAGGGCATGTGACAGTCGGCGCAGGTGACGCCGGAGCGCGCGTGCACGCCCTGGTTCCACATCTCGAATTCGGGATGACGCGGCTTGATCAGCTGCGCGCCGCTTTCGGGATGCGTCCACTCGTTGACCTTGGCTTCGTCTTCGACGGCAATAATGTCTTCCACCTTCAGCCCCTTTGCCCATGGGAACGTCAGGCGTTTGTTAGGCGGCTGGAAGTAGTAGGTGACGTGGCATTGGCCGCAGACATAAGACCGCATCTCCTGCCGCGTCGCCATGGTATTCACGTCATAGTTCTGGATGCCCTGTGATGCTTTCAACGCGCGAATTCCCTCGATGAAGGCCGGACGCGTGATCCGCAGCTGCATGGTCTTGGGATCGTGACAATCGATGCACGCCACCGGATGCTTCACCGTCTGGCGAATCTGCTTGTACGTCATGTGGGTGTCGCTGATGGTGTTGAAGCCCTTCGTCAGGTCGCCGTCACCCAGGCGCAGAAATGTTGTGACCAGCGAGGCGTGGCAGTTGATGCACATGGCCGGCGGGCTGGCCTTCTGGCGCTCGGTAAAGGTCTGGTCGTCGAGCATGTAGGCGTGGCCGCGCCGCTCGCGGTAGTCGATGGAAAAGGCATAACCGGCCCAGATTTCCTTCAGCCGCGGATCTTCCTGGAGCTTGGAGCGCGCGATCACCGAGCGCGGATCGCCCTCAGTGGGCGAGTGCGGCATGGCCTCGCTGCCGCCGTATTTCGTGCGCTGCTGGTCAACCGTGCGCTGGTACAGGTCGTATTGCAGCGGAAAATTCTTGGCCCACACCGCCGGGTCGTCGATCGTGTCGTTCAGCTCGACCACGCGATAGAACGGGTTCTTCGCTTCCTGCTTGTGCTCGAAGATATTGACCAGCAGCGCGGTCAAGGCAACGGTGGTAATGGCCGCCAGGGCTGCGATGGTGAAGATGATCCGGCGCGAGGGCCCAGCCTCGCGATCACTTGGGTTGATCATGATGACTCCAGGCAAGTACGGGATGGTTCGTCGAGGCTGCCGCCTCGGAGTGGCCGACGGAGCTGTGGCAGCGCGTGCACTCAATGCCTTCGGCGCGACCGTGCACCACGTTGCCGTCAATCGCAGAAGTAATGTTTTCGTGACAGCGGCGGCAGGCGTTCTCCGTAACCTGATGATCGAAGCGCGTGATCTCGACGTTGTCGGGATATCGTCCGGTGGTGAAGTAGAACGAATGCCAGAAGCCGTTGTTGGCCTTCACCGCATATTTCCCGACGAGGTTGTGCGGGGTGTGGCAATCGTTGCAGGTGGCCGCGGCGCGATGGCTCGACTTTACCCAGGCATCGTATTCCGCCTGCATCACGTGGCAGTTGGTGCACGCGGCGGGATTGTTCGTGAGGTACGAGTAGCCTTTGGCGTAGATGAAGGTATAGCAGCCCAGGCCGGCGACTAAACCAATCAGCACGCTTCCCACGATGATCGCCAGCGAGGACCTCATTCTCCGGTTCTACGCTCCTTCGGGGCAATGCCGATCGCAGCCCAACCACTTCAAGCTATCAACATCGAACACGGTGCGCGGTGATCACGATCACAATCGCTCGGCCGTTCGAAGAGTGACAATGAAATCGCGAGGCGGGCGCCTTCGCTCCCGGACCAACAGGTGTGAATGCAGCTCGCACTGCACATGTTGCAGGACGACAAACCACCCGGATGGCTAAGGGCGGTTCTCGTTGAGCAGGCTAATTCATATTTAAGGAGCGATTCTCATGAAGCGTTTTGTTACGATTCTGGCCGCGCTGGCGGTGTTCTCCTGCCTGGGCTGGGCCGAAGACGGAGCTACCCTCTACAAGACCAAGTGTGCCGCATGCCACGGCGCCGCGGGCGAAGGCAAGGTTGGCCCCTCGCTGCAGAAGACCACGTTGTCGGAAAAGCAGATCGCCGATCTGCTGACCAACGGCGCAGCCGGCAAGAAGGCTCCGCATGGCAAGGGCGTTGCCGGCCTGAGCGCCGACCAGACGACCGCTATTGCGACCTATGTTGCCAGCCTGAAGAAGTAAATCCGCAGTAATACCGAAGAGAGCCGACCCTCTCGCGGGCCGGCTTTTCTATTCCGTCGCATAACGGAGTTTCAGCACGGAAGCATAGAATCCACGGAATCTTATTTAGTGTTTGTCCGTGAATTCCGTGCTCCCGTGGTGAAAACCTCTTGGCTCGGCTAGAACGTCACTCGCACACCCAGTTGTGCCGCGAATGGAATGCCCACCGTCGTTCCCGGCCCGAAGAAGTCTCCCAAGGCGCCGGCGGGCACCAGCAACTGATTAGGGTTGGTGACCGGTACATTGCATGCCGGCGTGGGGCAGAGCGCGGTCACATTCGACAGATTGTTCACCGGAACCGGCAGCGCAGAGATGTCGGTCACGTAGTTCGCTCCCGGGTTGCTGCGGTTGAACAGATTAAACATATCGACGAACGGGGAGACGATCACGCGTTCTTTGACCTTGATGGGGCGCGTCACCCGCAGATCGACCTGGACATACGGGGTGCCGCGGAACTGGTCGAGCGTGGTCTGCACGCCGTTGACAACGGCGCGATCGTCGGTCGGGTCGCCCAGGCCATTGACGTCCGCCGGAGTGGTAAGCGTAATGGGCCGGGCGCTCTCGGCCTGGATCAGCGTAGTCAACTCAAAGCCGCCCGGCACGTAAACAATGCCGCCCAGAGTAAACCGGCTGAGCACGTCTTCCCCCGACGGCCCGTAATCGCCCGGCGCGAACGGATTCAGCGGATTGCACACCCCGTTGACATAGTCCCACAACTCACCCAGCACGCAGCCCCAGGTCTTCGCGCTCGAGAGAACATAGTTTGCGGTCAGGTTGAAGCGGTGCGAAACATTGCCTTGCAGGTGTACAACCATCGCTTTGTAGCTGGACCGGTTGTCCGACTTGAATACCGAGATGTCCGGCACGTTGTTCATCTGCGTGGCCGGATCGGGCGCGAACAGAGGCGACGACAGCGTGGATCCCGCGATGTAGTTGTAGCGGCGATAGCCGTGCAATCCCTGCTCGAGGATGAAGTCGTCGGTGATCACCCATTTCCTGCTGGGGCCAAAGGCGTACTGCACGCCGCCGCTGGCGTGTAAGGAATACGGCGTGTGGTAGTTGGGATCGATGACGCTGCCGGTGCCACCGAAAGCCGAGCCCGGCAGGCATCCTGCGCTCGGCACGCCGCTAGTGACGACACACGGCTGAAAGGCCGAAGGCGTGTTTACCGCCTGAAACGCCTCCACCCAGCCATTCTGCGCGAGATCGTTGTAGTAAAGTCCGATGCCCGCCCGCACCACCAGATCTTCCACCCGGTCCGGCGACCAGGCGATCCCCAGGCGCGGCGCGAAGGCATGGCGGTAATCGTGTGGCACGCCGGTGGCCAGCGGAAGGTCGAGGCCGCGAATGGTTTGCACCGCGGCATTGAAGTTCTGGCTGACGCTGGTTGCCTGGAACAAGCCGAACGTAGTGTCCCACCGCATGCCGTAGTTCACGGTGAGGTTTGGCGTCACTCGCCAGGAATCCATCGCATAGAGGCCCAGCCGCTGCACGTTCTGGTTGAAGCTCCCATTGCCGGCGGGGGTGGAAGTTGTCTGACAGTTGGGGCCCGCAAATTGTCCCGTGCAGTTCAGCTCGTCGGTAAACTGCGTCGGGTTGGTCAGATAGTACGTTGGGTCCTGCGTCAGCACGTACAGCGTCTCAGCCTCGCCGGGAAGCGCGCCGCTCAACACCGGCTCATGAATGAAATCGATCCCTAACTTAGGAGCGTGCGTGCCGGAAGAGTGGCTGATGTCGTATTTGAACTGATACTTCTCCTGGTTGCGGACAACGGGAAAGGCCGTGATGGGCGTAACAAACTGCTGGTCGCCGTAGGTTTCGAATCCGGAGATGGTCTTCGAGGTAGAGCTGAACGGGAAGGCCAGCGCGAAGCCCTGGTACTGATTGCGTGCGGCGTTCAGGTGCAAATAGCTGGCGTCGAAGACGAACGATCCCAGCCAGGTCGGACTGAAGCTGTACTGATTGCTCAGCACCGCACTCTGGTAGTTGGAATGCTCGGTGGCGCCGGTTGAGGGCAGCGTCCCCTGTTGCACCAGCCCGTTCTGCGTCGTGTAGTTATCGATGGCCGCGCGCAGGAACCAATGCGACTTCTCCGACTGTGACCAGTCGAAGCGCTGCAGCGCCAGGTAATCATGGAATGGAACCTTAACGAATGGCGGAACCGCGATCGAGCTGGTATTGGGGACCAGGCCCATCTGGGCCAGCTGTGCCAGTGCGTTGAACTGGGAAAGGCTGTTCGGGCTGTAGTTGACGCTGGCGTTCTCGTCTACGGCCTCGAACGACGTGTACGTCCAGATCTTGTCCTTCACAATGGGGCCGCCCAGGGTGGCCACATAATTTTGCCGGGAGAAGGGCTGCTTCGGCTCGGGCGCGGGGTTGTCGATGGGAAACCGCGCGTTCAGTGCGGCCGCGCGTTCGAAGAAAGCGAAGTCGCCATGCCAGAGATTGGTGCCGCTCTTGGTGCTGAGTACGACCGCGCCCGTCGTGGTTCGCCCCACATCGGAGTTCTCCTGCGAGGTCTGCACCGCGAACTCCTGCAGCGCGTCGGGAGAGAAGTTCTGCAGAAAGCCGCCGATGTAGTCGTCGGAGTTGTCGCCGCCATCCACCGTCAGGGTATCGTTCAAGCCTGAACTGCCTCCGAAGGAAACAGCGGTGATGCGGGCCTTGGTGGGGTCGGAGGGTTCGACCGGCTCGGTGCCCGGCACCAGGTAGGCGATGTTGGCGAAGGTGCGGGCGGCTAGCGGAATGTTCTCCAGATCGAAAGCTGTGACTACGCCTTCATGCACCGCGCTGGTCGTATTTAGCGGCTCCGTGGTGATGGACGAGGCCTCTCCCTGCACGTTGACCGTCTCGGTCACTTTGGCGGGTTGCAAGGTGACGAGGATGTCCTGCGCGCTGGTGATGCGCACCGCAACGTCGGAGCTGGCCTGCGCAAATCCCGGCGCGTTGACCGCAACGTGATAGGTGCCCGGCAGCAAGCTTTCAAAGCGGAATTCGCCGCGGCCATTCGTCGTGGCTTGCCGCTGGATGGAAAGATCGCGGGTGCGGATCTGGACCGTCGCCGACGGAATGCGGCCGCCTTTCGCATCCTGAACTTCTCCCAGCAAGGTGCCGGTGGAGTTTTGCGCATACAGTGCGCCGGCAAAGAGCAGCTGGCCTGCCACTGCCAACACGATAGCCAGACCTTGGGAGCGCGCGATGGGTAGCTTCATGTATCGTCCTCAACTATGCTTGGCACGAACAGAAGCTAAAGAATGGCGCAAGCAGAGTTGCAGGGAAGGCTACTCCGCAGCCATCAGTACTACCATTGATAGTATTCAAAAGACGCCAGGCAACTACGTTCAAAAGCAGTGCTACGAGCCGCAGCTCGCATCATGCCGCCGGCGATGTCTACGAATCGCGGTGTACTGTATCCGGCGAGAAGGCCGGCAGGCACACAGCCACGTATTCGGCGCCATCGGCCTCGGGAGTTGAGTACTGCACCCATTCGCCGGCGGGTGCGATCACCGCTTGTCCGGCATGGACATCAAGCTCGCCTGCGCTGGACTTGACGCGCAGCATTCCCCAAAGCACAACCGTGAACTCGTCGAATTCCGGCGTCTGGCCGGGCTCGCTCCAGCCCTCCGGACTGCGCATGTGCGCCACGCTCACAGCGGCGTGTTGCGAGTTTACCCGGCCAATATACTCGTCGATCAGCTTGGGTTTGGTGCCGGCGGCGGTGACGCGTGTGGGTTGTGCGATGAGGGTGGGTGGCATCCGGGCATTATAAAGGCGTGAACCACGCGCCGCAGAGTATTCGTTTCCTCCTTACAAACTCCTTACGCACCATTTATCCGCAACTTATGCACGCCGCGATCCAATGAAGTGTGCGTCGTCCAGACGCACTTGAGTCAAAGAGGAGATATGTCAACTCAGGAAGTTTTCGTTCAGCAGTTTGCGCGGCTGTTTCATCACTACCAGAACGCTCTTGCGCCTGAATCGCAGGAGCCGGATGGGTCGGCGGCCCATAGCTGGAAGACGTTGCGCGCCGACGAACGCAATCGCATGGTAGCGGCCGCGCGTTTGGCCATTCTTGAGATGGAAACCGATACTCACCTGGAAGAGAATTCTTCACACTATTTCTCAAAGCCCGGGCAGGCCGAATGGGGTTGCTAAAGCCACATCAGCTGAAGCACAGCGGGTTGCAATCACTCGCGGCGGCCGGCCTTCGCAATGTATGTCATCCGGCGCTACTGAAGGCTTCATAAAAAAGAGCGCCCCGCGAAGGGCGCTCTTGCTTCGAGCCGGATAGCTGGCTACCGCGCCGAGGCTCCAGTAGTTGTGCCTCCGCCGGTCGAGGCGTTGGTTGCCCCGCCCTGCTGCTTCAGCCAGGCAGCCAGGTTCGACTGCTGCTGGTTGCGCAGCTCCACGCAGCTGTCGATTCCCTCGATCGCCTCCCGCTGATTGCGTTCGGTGCCCGGGAAGGGATGCTGTTGGAAGAACTCCTTCACCTGGTCCGCCTTTTCGCTGCTGCAGAAGACTTGCGCGCCGTAGAGGAAGATACCGACACCGCCCAGGCCGCCGCCTGTCTTCGCCATCAGCTTGTCGAAGTGCGCGCGCATGAAGTCCCAGGTTTGGTTCTGGCTCGCCGGATCGGCCAGCAACGGCAGCAGGATGTACAGGTCCTGCCCGCGTACCTGGTCGGTCAGCACGGAATCGAGCGTCTGTTTGGTCAGCTCCGGCTCCATGAACTCCGGCAGAGCATAGAAGTACCGGTATTGCGCCTGCGGCGAGTTGGCTTTCTTGATCTGCGCCAGGTACTCGTTGTACAGCTCGGCATCGCCGTGGCGGGCAGCCACGGCAACAACCGCGCCGGCCAGCGTGCCATCAACCGATGCCGGATCCTTCATGTACTGCTGCACCAGCACCCGCGACTGCTGAATGACTTCGGGATCGTCGGCCAGATTACCCAAGCCTTCGAACAGCAGCGCGCGCTTCTGCTTCTCCTCGGGCGTGTCATGGGGACGAGCGTTATACCCCAGCTTCTGCAGCACCGGCGAGAACTGCGTGCGCAGCCATGCCTGGAATTGCGGCCGGTCGGCATCGGTCAGCATGTAATCGTGAATAAGGTTCAGGTGCTGGCCGAATGCCTGCAGCAGCATCACGCCAGGAGTGTTCTTCAGCTGCGCCCCCAGCGCCAGATAGTCGCCCATGCTGTGCTTGCCAATACGCATCAGCGCCCATTCATTGCCCATCAGCGCGATGCGCTCTTCCGGCGTGAGTGCGCTCTCCACGCCGCTGCCCAGCTCATGCAGTCCGGGAGCGTCGTAGTTGAAGCGGTAATAGCCCAGTGCGTTCGAGTCGGGAAAGACAAACTTCGGGCAGCCCTTCATGGTAAACTGCTGCTCGCGCTTGGTCATCACGAAACACTGCTGCTGCCCGGCGGAGGTGCCGGTGATGCCCTTGGCGCATATTGGGATCTGCCACAACTCGTTGTTTGGCTTATCGAAGTCTTCGGCCGTGTTGAAGTAACGCTTTTGCGAAAGCTGCAGCGTGGTGTTGCCGCCCTCGCATTTCGCGCTCACATCGACAAACGGCGCCCCCTTCTGAAGCACAAATGTAGGCATGATCTGGTCGACCGGCCGCTTCGAAGCACGCGCCATGGCGTTCCAGAAATCTGCCGCCGTCGCATTGCCGTAGGCGTGTTCCTTCAAGTAAAGGTTTACTCCTTGCCGGAAGGTTTCAGGACCCAGGTAGGCCTCCAGCATGTGCAGCACCGCCGACGCTTTTCCGTAGGCGATGCCGTCGAACAACTGCTCAATTTCGGCGCGCGTCTCCGCCTCCTGGTGGATGGCACGCGTGTTCTGCGAGGCGTCGACACTGAGCGCGCGCTGCGTGCCGTCGGCCACCTGCTGGCCTTCCAGCCAATCAGGCTTCCACTGCGCCAGCGGGTGCGGCGTCATCCAGGTAGCAAAGCCTTCGTTCAGCCAGATGTCGTCCCACCACGCTGCAGTGACCAGGTCGCCGAACCACTGATGCGCCATCTCGTGCGCGATGGTGTCGGCAACGTTCTGCCGGGTGCTGACGGAAGCCGTCTTGTCGTCCACCAGCAGAGCGCTCTCGCGGTAGATAATCGCGCCCCAGTTCTCCATCGCGCCTGCTTGAAAGTCGGGCACGGCAATGTTGTCGAGCTTGGGCAGAGGATACTTGATCCCGTAATACTGGTTGTAGTAGTGGAGGATGTACTTCGAGGCCTCCAGCGGGAATTGCGCCAGGTTTTCCTTGCCGGGCACGGTGCACACGCTGACCTTCACGCCGTCGGTGTGGTCGGAAACGCACTTCCAGTCGCCCACCGTCAGAGCCACCAGGTAGCTGGACATCTTGGGTGAAGTCGAGAACTTGATGGTGTGCTTGTCGCCCGGTCCGGGAGTATCGGAGACGATCTCGCCATTCGAGATTGCGGTGTCGCCTTTGTCGATAATGGCCGAGATATCAAAGGTCGCCTTGTAGGCCGGCTCGTCGAAGCATGGAAACGCGACGCGCGCGTCGGTGGCTTCCATCTGCGAGACCTCGTACTTGTGCCCGTTGTAGGTGCTCAGGTAGAAGCCGCGGAGCTTGTCGTTCAGGTGGCCGGTGTACTTGATGTGGACGGTCGCCGGACCGGCGGGAAGCTGGTTGGGGACGGTGAAGGTCGCAGTCTCGTTCTTCTCGTCGCTGGATACCTTCGCGATTTGTGTCTTACCGTCCGCGGTGACCGATACCTCGTGGAAATCAATTTCCACCGCGTTCAGCGTGATGGAGTCGCTTGGCTTGCTGAGTTTGAGGTCGATGGTCTCATCGCCCTCGTAGTTATTATTCGGAAAGTTGATGTTGATCGTCAGCGAATAATGATCGGGAGTCGCGCCGCCGGGCAGGCGTTGCGCAAGCGCCGGGCAGCAGGCCAGAAGACCGGCTGCAATTACAAGCAGGAACTTTTTCATAGGTCACTCTCAAAAATGGAAGATGCCCAACTTGCGATGAATGGAGATACGCGAGGAACTGGCGGCTGGTTCCACCAGCTTGTACGTTAAGTTTAGACGAATCCCGGCTGCTGCGCGTGAGCCGCGAGCAGTAAAAATGCGGGTGTTCGATTCTGTACAGTTGCCGGCGGCGGTGTTCGCACATGAACAGATCGTAATACGATAGATTTCCGGCTCTCGACTTCCCTTCCCTGCCCGGTTGGCTGCCGGCAACGATCGTGAAAATGGACTAGACTCGCAGGTTGGACTCCCGCAGCGCAGCCCCGCAAACTCTTGCCGAACCAAAGGCCGGCGAATCGCAGGTCAGCACCGGCCCGCTTCCCTACATCGTCGCGATCGCGTTAGGTATCTTGTCCGGCTGGGTAAATCAGGCGGTCGACGATCCACTGCTCACCGCGCTCTGCGTGGTGGCGTTTGCGATGATCATGGGTTCCTGGAAGAAGGGACGGCCATGGCGATGGATGCTGCTGGTGTGGATCGGCGTGCCCCTGACGATGGGCTACTATGCCTGGATTGTCCGCCTGCCCCACTCGCGCGGAGATGTGTACGCCACATTCCTGCAGATCCTGGCGGCCAGTGCCGGCGCCCATGGCGGCCACTTCATGCGCGAGTTTATTGACCGCGTTTTTCTGAAGCAGGACGACTGACACCGCTATTCGAGCGGACGCAACTGCGTCGCCGCCGGCCGGAGATTTGCAGTGAGTGCGTAGTTCTCCCCGGCCTTAATTTCCCGCCGAAACGCCGCCGGCGCCGATTCGTTGGCCGCTACAAATACGTCGTAGTTCCCCGGCGGCAGGCTAACCACACACTGCCCCATCTGGTTGGTAGTCGCGATCTGGTCGCGCATCAGCGTCGGCTGCGCCCCGCCCAGCTCGCTCGCCCAGTGCATGACGATGACCTTCGCGCCGTACACCGGAGCGGACGTGTTGGGCAATCCCGGGCTGGCCACTTGACGCACAGTCACAGTCAGGCTCCCGTTCTGCTGGGCAAACGCCGTTACGGTGAACAGCATCAGCGGCAAAGCAAGAAAAAGAGAACGCCTCATTGCTACCCCTCCTTATTCGCTGGCCATTGGACGTACAAGCCGCTCGCTGGTTAGAACGGCTGTGAGCAGGTTAGAAGCCGGGTGCCCCACTCATCCATGGGGTTCGGATGAGTGGGTGATCGGAGCGGAAGGCCGTATATTTCTCAACCTGACGGGTGGCCGGACAATCACGAAACGACTGAATGTTCTCAGGAGACCAGGTCTTGGGTCATGGATTGAATTAACGGTGAGATGGATGAGTGCCTGTGAGAAAGGTACTCAATGTCCGTGGCTCGCGGAACCCACTCATCCTACCCGCGCGGATGAGTGGAGCACCCAGCTTGGGTGGGCCACCCGCCTGGTCACAACCGCTCTGAGCGGCCACTGCCTGAATTGGATCCACCTCATCTTCGCCCGCGTGGCCCGGTCAGTTCTCTCGGGCAAGCCAGCGAGCATAGGCAGCCATGTCGATGGCCGGGGCGGTGCCCATTCTTTGTAGCCGGGTGATGAGTTCGAGCAGAAAACAGGTAGTCGCTTTGTCGTGTGGCGCCGAGGTGACGCAGTTTGCTCCCTGACAACCGAAGGTCCCATAGGCCGCGATGCAGCCGAAATCGAGCCGGCCTTCTTTCTGATCGGCGGCGAGGATAGGCGACAGGTATTTGTCGATTGGCATTGTCTTCCAATCGCTTTCAAAAGCTAGAAATCCCGCCAGAATAGGCCGCAGCTTTGCTTTGCGCGGGCCTTCGATCGTCTGCACGGTCGCGCTGGTGCGATGCAGACGCCGTACAGTCGCCACCTTCTGCTGTGCATATCTCACAAACTCTGCCCTGCCATCCTGCTTCGCTTCGAACAGGGCGTAGACGGCTTCGGCGGGCACAACGATGTGATTCTGGTACTCGAAAATCAGTGGCGTGTACTGGCGGTCGAAAAGCACGATGTCGATCTGATCGCTAAACTGGCCATTGCTGTCCACCACGGTCGCTTTGTCCACAGCATAGCGTTGCGGCAGGTATTTTCTGAAGAGCGTAGTCCAAACCGCTTCGCTCCCGTCGCCTTTGGCCACCGGATGCCCAAGTGCCTCGCGGGCGGTTTTCAAGTCAAGCGATACGCGTTCATGCAGCGTCTGCATCAGTGTTGGCAGCGACCAATCGGGTTTATACGTCATCGCACAACGTCCTCCCACGACGATCGAGCGGCTTGCCTCGCCGCTTTGGCCGCAGCGCTGACCTTCGCCTTTTCCTGTGCCGTCAGATCATCCGAAATAATATTGTTCGTGTTCGCCGGATCGGCGATCCTGGCCCCCGGAAATGACTCGGCGAGATAATCGAACACCGCCAAGACGCGCTGCGCCAGCGTCGGCTGAGGGTTGTAGGATACGAGGCCCGGCAATGGCTTCTCCGCGAGAGCGCGAATGACCGAGAGCTCCAGATAGAACGACGGGAAATCAAGACCTATCTGATTTCTCCACAGCTTCACAATGCGTATCTCGTCCCCTCGTCCCGCGCCAACCACCGTTCGCGCATGGGTGAAAACGTTCGTTTTGGTCCAGGTGTCGGCCTTGCGTCGGTACAGGCTGTGATCGTCCGAAAGCGCGTTCTGCCGTTTCCCCGGTACCAGGTCCACGGAGTACTTCTGGTGGAAGGGCACGGCTTCAGCCGTGCCGTACAAGGCCGCAATAATCGGGGCTTTAGCCCCTGGTGAAAGGGCACGGCTTTCAGCCGTGCCGCTCAAGGCCGCAAAAATCGGGGCTTTAGCCCCTGCGGCCAACTCGATATTCAGCGAAACATTCTGCCGCCTCGGCGCGTACCCGGCCGATGTCAGGTAGTCGAATAATTTGTCGTACACCTCTTTCAACGTCTCTCTCGTATCCTCCGACAGCGACAAAAACAAATCGATATCCGTCCCGCTGCGAACAGCCGTGCCTTTCATGAAAGAACCGCTGGGGTAGACACCAACCAGATTGTCTCCCGCCCACTGCCGCAGGATGGGCATCAAGCTAGCTTGCACGCCAAGCAGCGGCGAGTTCGGCCCGGCATCCACCGCTTCACGCAGCAGGATTCCGTGTAGATACTGGTCTGCGGTCATGGCCACAAGGGAATAGTAAGGCGGTGAGTGTTCTATTCCGTGTGAGTTGTGTCACAGAACCTGCGTGGTGTCGGGTGCCCCAGAGCCTGCTGGTGCCCAGAGCCTGCTGGTGCCCCAGGTTCGGCCCTCTTTTGGCCTAACCTGGGTTCGGGAAGTTCCTAGGTGGTGCCTAGGTGGTGCCCCAGGTTCGCGTCCATCTTTTGGACGCTAACCTGGGGTCTTTGGCCTAACCTGGGCTCAGGAAGATTCGCGGAGACCCACCCGTGATCTCCAACTCACGATCTCTGGCCGTCCACTCCGACTCAATCTCCACCACACCCATTTCCCTGAAGGCGTAATGGCGGAAGCTGCTCCACTTCCAATCCCCCGGTTCCCTCACAAGTCCGCGCTTCACCGGATTGCGATGCAGATAGCGCAACTTGATCCCAAACTCGCGAACGCTACGTACGTTTCGGTCATAGTATCTCGCCTGCCAAAACGGCTCGGGCTGGGAGTCGCGTAACTGGTGCTGGTGCCCCAGGTTCGCGTCCATCTTTTGGACGCTAACCTGGGCGCTCGTCAGACTCCTCACCTGTTTACTGAACGACAGCTTGAGATAATGCATCGCATCCGCCAACGTGCCGTGTTCAGCCTCGCTGACAAGCAGATGGACGTGCTCAGGCATGACCACATAGCCATAGATCCGCATCTGGAACTGGCGCCGCATTGCCTCCAGGCGCATAGGAAAGAGGTCATACAGTCGGCGGTCGGAAAATTTCGGTTTTCGGTGATAACAACTGAAGGTTCCAAAGTGCGATTGGCCAGATTCGTGATAGCGCAGCAGACCTTGCGGCATAGATCGAAACTACATCGATCGATGCCAGTCATCAGTGACGTCACGCACGCTCGGCCGTGAGCCCAAGGCCCAGGTTAGCGTCCAAACGATGGACGCGAACCTGGGGCACCAGGCTCATGGGCGAGGATGACTGGCAGGGATTCTGAATCATTCTCGATCTTTTAACCGGAAATCCTGACTTGACATTATGACCCCCGCCCGAGATCCTGCACCACTAACGGCGAACATATAGCGAATATCATTAGTGATGAATTATCAACAGATTATAAGTACTTGCCGCAGTTCATAGGACATGCATGAATAAGATTTGCAGAGTTCTAAAAGCACTCAGCATTCATTACTACTGTCAGTTTGTATATTGATGATAATAATCGGTTTATGTCTATTCACTCTGATTAGGTTGACCAGCATCTCATTAGTGAGATTATTGCACAATAGTCTTCATAGACCGACCTGCCTGTGGAAAACACGGGGGGTACGTTCTGCAGAATGTGGACATAATAATCCCCTGACATAAACATTTTTCAATTGACATATAAACTTATGATGTGCTCCCATTTCTTGGGTGCCGAATCTCCGGCGGGAGTCAGAATGTCAAGTCAGGATTTCGAGTTGAAAATCGAGAACGAGTTCAGGACGGTTCGCCGCCTACTCGCGCTCGCGCTTATACAGGGAAAGCCGAAGGGTCAACAGATTCAACTGCTATCCGATGCCGGGATGGAGCGCCAAGAAATCGCACATCTTGTGGGTACAACAGTGGGAACAGTAAGCGTAGAAGTTTCGAATCTCAAGAAGCGGAGGTCGAAGGAAACCGGTGGCAGAAGAAGTCAAGACTGACTTGGAGAAGTC
>DASRGM010000022.1:0-14061 GCA_035651035.1 Terriglobales bacterium | reverse complement strand
CAGGATAGCCCGGCGAAAACGCACGGCAACTCTTCGCAGTTCGGCGGTGTACCAGCCGCGCGATTGGATTTCATGTTTGAAGAACCACTGCACCTCGTCACTATGAGGCGCGGAAGTGCCATCCAGTAGTACCTGGCGAATATGTTTGGCGATGTATGCGGGATTCTTGCTCTTGGTCATTGGTATCCAGGTTTGCTCCCCAGAAATTGTTTCATTAACGTTATAATTCTCACCCGCTCCCGGTTCCCTGGAGGTCCGAGATGGGCGCACAAGGCGCCAGCGTGCAGATGCAAACGACCGAAGGCGACGTGCAGGCTCCGTATTGGCGCCCGGCGACTCGCGTCGCGTTCCGTTTCTGCTTCGTGTATTTCAGCCTGTATTGTCTGCTCAATCAGATCGTCACCAGTCTAGTGCCACTCGCCAACGTGGATGTTCCTGACCTGGCGACGCTGGCGCCGGTGCGTCCGGTCGTGCTCTGGGTTGGCGCTCACATCTTGCGTATTGCCGCTCCGATTGCGTACGCCGACACTGGCAGCGGTGATCGTACCTTCGACTGGGTATTGGTCTTCTGCGAGCTGATTGTTGCCCTCCTGGCAACGGCTGTGTGGTCAGCACTGGATCGCAAGCGCACGAACTACGCCGCCTTGTATAAGTGGTTTCGGCTCTGCCTGCGCATTGGTCTTGCCGGACAGATGGTGAGCTACGGGATGGCTAAGGCAATACCGCAACAGATGCCGTTTCCCCTGCTGACCAAGCTGGTCGAACCGTACGGGAATTTCTCGCCAATGGGAGTCCTCTGGTCTTCGATCGGCGCCTCGCCCGCCTATGAGATTTTTGCAGGTTGTGCCGAGTTGCTGGCAGGCGTTCTGCTCGTCATTCCCCGGACCGTCACCCTGGGCGCCCTGGTCTGCCTTGCCGACATGACCCAGGTGTTCATGCTCAACATGACTTACGACGTGCCGGTCAAGCTGCTTTCCTTCCATCTGCTACTGATGTCATTATTCCTGCTCGCTCCTGACTTCCAGCGTTTGACCGACTTCTTCTTCCTGAACCGCACCGCCGGACCTTCCCGGCAGTTACCCATCTTCACAACCAGGCGCGCCAACCAGACCGCACTCTGGGCACAGCTCCTCATCGGAGTGTGGCTCCTGAGCATGAATCTCTATGGCGGCTGGGTGAGCTGGCACAGCTACGGAGGCGGCAGGCCCAAGTCAGAGCTCTACGGCATCTGGGACGTGGACCAGCAGACCATCGATGGCCAACTACGCTCGCCTCTGCTCACCGACTACGGCCGCTGGCGACGCATGATCTTTGACTTGCCCGGAATGGTCTTCCTTCAGCGGATGGACAGCAGCATAGCAAGATATCGCGCCGTGATTGACGCCGGTCACGGAAAGCTTCTGCTCATCGACCCTGCCAACAAGAATGCGAAAAGCGACATGGTGTTTCAGCGTCCCAAGCAAGACCAACTAATCCTCGACGGCAATATGCAGGGCCACAAAGTCCGAATGCAATTGCAGCTTGTGGACCGGCAGAAGTTTCTGCTGGTCAGCCGTGGCTTTCACTGGGTGCAGGAGAACCCCTTGAACCGGTAGGGAGATTCTGATTAGTTTCGATTTGAAGGGGCATGGCTTCAGCCGCGCCATGGAAAGCCGCTAAGTTCGAGGGGCTTCAGCCGCGGCGGTTCACCTCGGAAGGACTTAATCAAAACCTCCTTAGAGACAGTCCCGCATGACATCCACTCGACAGACGGCCCAGGAGGCCATGGACGCCACCCGGCCAGCGGACAATCTGATATTGCTGGTCGTCGCTTGCGCTGTAGCTCTGGTTCATCTGCTCACCAACAACCGCTACGGATTTCACCGCGATGAGCTGCAGACCCTGAGTGACGCGCTGCACCTGGACTGGGGCTTCGTCGCCTATCCGCCATTTACGCCCTTCGTGGAGCGCATTGGGCTTGCGATTTTTGGCCACTCGCTGGTCGGCTTGCGGCTCTTCTCGGTAATTGCGCAGTCGGTGGCCGTGATCGTGACCGGTTTGATGGCGCGCCAGTTGGGCGGCGGCCGGCTGGCACAGACTACCTCCGCCATCGCAGTGGCGCTCTCACCCTTGCCCATGTTCGAAGGTACGGAGTTTCAGTATTCGAGCTTCGACTATCTATGGTGGGTGTTGATAGCGCATTTTTTCATTCGTCTGCTTCGAAGCGATAACCCGCGGTGGTGGATGGCCATCGGCGCGACTGCCGGTGTGGGTCTCATGACGAAGTACACCATGGCTTTCTTTCTCGTCGGAGTTTTCGGCGGCCTCCTATTGACGCCGGCCCGCCGCTATTTCGCGAGCCGCTGGTTGTGGACGGGCGTCGCACTTGCTTTGCTGATTTTCCTGCCTAATCTCATCTGGCAAGTTCGCCATGACTTCATCTCGCTGCACTTTCTGCAACACATTCATGTGCGCGATGTCGGGCAGGGTCGCGCCGACGGGTTTGTCCGCGATCAGTTCTGGCTCTGCGTCAACCTCTTTGCCACGCCGTTGTGGATTGCTGGTTTAGTGGGCTATTTTCGCGACCCACGCTATCGCATGCTGGCCTGGATGTATGTGCTTCCCTTCATGCTGTTTCTGGTCGGCAAGGGAAGGTTCTACTATCTCGCGGCCGCCTATCCCATGCTGATAGCAAGGGGGGCGGTCATGGCAGAACGCTGGTTGTCATCGTTCCCTCGAAAACGCAGAAAAACAGTGGAAGCCGTTTTCTTCACCGGATTGGCTCTGTACGGGTTGGCGCTGGCGGCGGTGCTTATCCCGTTCGCTTCGGGCGGACGCCTGAAACAATTTGCGCTCAGCCGCAATGGTGACCTGCGCGAGGAGATCGGCTGGCACGACCTCGTACGGACCGTCGCCCAGATCCGGGATAGCCTGCCGCCTTCACAGCGCGCCAATCTCGGCATTCTGGTCGGCAATTATGGCGAACAGGGCGCGCTGGAGATCATGGGACCGGACTACCAGTTGCCGCCACCGCTGAGTGGAACCAATTCCGCGTGGCTGCGCGGATATCCCACGCCGCCTCCGACCACGCTGATTGTCGTGGGACATTCGCGGGGTTATGTCGAGCAGACCTTTACCGGCTGCCGGCTGGTCGGGCACAACGGCAACACTGCGGGAGTGCAGAATGAGGAGAGCGAAGCGCATCCCGATATTTTTGTATGCGGAGCTCCGCTGCTGCCCTGGCCGGACTTCTGGAAGCAATTTCAGGCGTTCGGATAAATTCAATGAGCAGTTCGCCAACCTACCATTTGTTGACCATTAGCGTGCCCAGGCAAGTGTCTTGAGTGGGACTGGCCTTCTGCAGCAGGGTATCTCTGTCAAGCATAACCAGCACGACGTCGGGAGAGCTCTGGGCGTACTTACACACTTCATTTCCGATCGTTCTGTACACCCGCATCGCCGGATAAGGAGGCACATTCAGCTCTCCCATCGACCAGTCGCGAATGTTCAGGACATCAGTCGCGCCCGGAAGCCGCTTGACGTATCGCTGAACCGCTGTGGGTATCTGACCCTCCACCGCCCCGCGGAAAAGCACGTTCGCCTGCGGAACATTGGCAGAGTAAAGCGAGGCGGACAGGTAGGAGTCCCATAGGCCAAAGAAGCTAAGAACAGGAAGAATTCCAAACAGCAGAAGAGCGACTTTTTGAAACGCTATGGGATTTCGCCACAAGACCTGTTGGAACGGAAAGTCTGCCTTCCAGAACAACACCAGAAGCAGAGCAATCATGGTCACGTTCCACGGCCAGACAACCGAGTTCCAGTGAATGATGACAATGCAGGAAAACAGGATGAACAAATGCATGCCTATGGCGCAAACTATGGCGAGATTACGAAATCTGCGGGTCAGTAGTCCGATGCCGATGCCGGCTTCAAAGCCAGCCATAATCATAGGCCAGACATGCGCCAAAGGAAGCCGGGCTGCCATGGGACCGAGCAACGACGTCAAGCCAACCTCGGCAAAATGCGGGTTGAACTTCTGCAGGCCGCTGTAAAAATACGTGGCCGCAATACATAGCCTGCAAATATTAAGTACGTTCTGCTGACCTTCAACGTCGTCGGCTTTCCAGGAAAAACAAGCTAGCGTCAGCAGCAGGAATAAATACAAATACGCCCAGGGCTGCCAGCGGTTTTGGTCATATAGGCCGAGAAATAGCAGCAGTGCCGCGAATCCCAGGATATAGGGCCGGGGTCTGCGCGCCAGTCCAATCGCGGATAAGAGTAAGAACAGCCCGGCGGCACAGAGATAGTCCAAGGGAAAGCGAAGACGGGGCAAGCCGTGCAGTACCGGAATCAGAGGGAAAAGGCGCGAATTGACCCACAGCTTTGAGGAGAGCAATAAGCCGGCAAGAAAGCCCAGAACCACAACCGTTCGTGCATAGTCGATTCGTTGGTATGGGGCGAGTCCGGCGATTACGGAGGAGTAGATCGTACTGAGGGAGGACCGAGTCTTCCGGTCTTGAGGGCGCGCATCGTGCGTCGTGAGAGATGCGCCGGCATCTTCGGGCGACGGAGCATGAGCCGCCCCAACCCCGTCAGCGCCGGCAGAGTTCATTGGCATGGCTCCCATTTTTCCCTTGGCTCGTCCGTAACCATTCCAAGCGCGTCCTGGTTCGGAAAATCATACCAGTTGCGGCAAGTGCCGCAACCGCGTCTCTAGATTGTCTCAACCAGCGTCATCACAAGCTCGCGCTCGCGTGGACCATCCAGTTCGACCAGCACAACCCGCTGCCAGGTGCCCAAAAGCAGCAGGCCGGCTTCGACCGCCAGGCTCACTGAGCAGCCGATCAGCGCCGACAAAATGTGGTCCGGCATATGTTCAGGATTATGCTCATGCCGGTAGTCAAGCTTAGGGACCATGATGTCGAAAGCGTCCAGCATGTCCAGGTCAGTTCCGGGATCGAGATCGGCCGTGGTCAGGGCAGCGGTGGTATGCAGAAGATTGACCTGGCATATGCCCGTCTTCTCCGCATACTGCTTCCACAGAACCGCCTCCAGCTTTTGCGTTATATCGATGATCTCGCGCTTCTTGTGTGTTTTAACGGCCAGACGATGCATTTGCACCTACTGTTCTGAGCGGGCTAGTTCGACGGTAGAATTCGTTCGGGATCATGGGTGCAGCCTGCCGGCGACTCCGGCCGTGGAACTCGCCGAAGGCTCCGAGCTCGGCGTAAATAGTTCGAGGCGAACGCGCCACGTGACTGACTGTCCACGTTTCAATAAGACCATGCCTGTGTCCGTATTTCCCCAATTCTTGTTATAAGGATCAGGCAAATTGAACTGCGGTTCAATAGCGACGAAGTTCTTTTGAGGCGGGGCGTAGACCTGGATGGACTTGATCTGCGGGGAAAGCGTGGTGAGCCGCAAGCCGAACTTGGCCGCCGGATCGACGATTGCCGAGATGGTTTGTCCCTCCGAGTTGTACTGCAGGTCGGAATAGTTATCGTCGAGGTACTGCGAGCCCAGGCGGCGCCCTGCCGGTGCCGTGAAGTCGTATCCGGTTCCTTTGACCGGGACGCGCTCTCCGGTGGTAAACGAGTCGTCATAGTTGTTCATCACGGCGCGTGTCTGGCTGGGAATATGGAGGAGTACCTGCTTGCGGTCGCCACTGGGGATGACGAAGTAGGGATGCCACCCGATCCCCATGGGCAACAGTTGATGCCCGACGTTAGTGGCGGTCACACTCAACTCGAAGGCATCGCCGCTCATGCTGACTTTGACCTTCACGTCAGTGTCAGAGAGCCAATGTCCATCGAAATTCCCCGCTTGTAAGCTGGCGATGGCCGCGCATGTCTGACCATTTTGCAGTTTCACATCGCCGAACTTCGAGCGCCGCATGAGCCCGTGAATGGCATGCTTCTCCGCGCCGGGTTGATTGCCGCTCCAGTTCGCAGGCAGCGTGACGGTGTGACCCGCAATATTCGCCGTGATTGTCTTGCCGTCGGCTGACAAGTTGCCGCGAATGCGGTTCGCAAAGGGCAGAAGAATCGCGCCACCCATCTTGAATATCTGGTTACCGAACTCGTCGTCACCCTTGTTCAGCGCCTGCTGGGCCTCCGGGAGCGGTGGCGAATTCAGCAGATCAATCTCGCCCTTCCCTGGCAGGTAAGCTTTGATCTGCAGCACGGCCATACCGTGATCGGGGAGCACGATGGCTGAAATGAAGTGCGGGCGGGACTTGTCAGCTGCAGCCGGCGGCTGCAGGGTGATGACGCCGTCCTTGGCGGAATATTGAGCCCCCTGCTCCTGCGCCAGCAATCGAGCGGCCGTCGCCAAGACAAAGCAAAGGATGAAGCTCAGCAGACAGGTATGGCACCGGTACAGCGAACGCATGTACAACACGGTACTTGCGCCGGTCGCGGATCGCAAGCGGCGTTAGGGAGGACATTGCGGGCAGTAAAGACTGAGGTTGAAGCCGGGCCCAGGCGCGAAACACGTCAAAGAAACTGCTGGGAGCCGTACCCGTCAGACAAGCGCCGCGATCTCCGGCGCAGAGAGCTTTCTCGCGGAGGCCAGCCTGCGTCGCTCCGCCAGGGCCGACTGAATGAAAGTGACTTCCCGTCCCAGCATCTCGGTGGCTTCGCGGCACAGCTCCGGCCGCTCGCGCATTAGCTGTAGAAAGCTGTCCTGGGCGACGTGCATCACGTCTGCCTGGGTGACTGCCTGCGCCGTCAGGCTGTAGCCGTGACCGGTGAAGGTTGAAGGCAGCCCCAGAATTGAACCGGCACTGAGCAAGCGGTCGAGTTTGGGCAGCCCTCGGATTCCCATCCGAATCTTGCCTTTCATTAGGAGATACACGCCGGCGTTGTTTTCGCCTTCACGGAAAAGCGCCTGGGTCGCCGCATAACGTTCGCTTCGGCCGGAGGCCTGCAGCTCATCCTTCAAAGTAGCCGACGCTTTTAGAAAGTTGCATTGTGCGCCCACGCTGGTCATGCTGTCGTTTATGCCAGAGTGCGCACGCGGTTGCTGTGACTCGAATCACAATGCCGTGTGAGATCATCCTGACCGTGAAATTTCCACGAATCCGGCGCCTTCCTGGCCGGCTCGCTCGTGGTTAGGTCAAACCGCAGAACTGGTGTACATTGGATGGCACCGAGGAAGACAATCCCTGGGTTAACAGCACGAGGCATGTCGACGACGCCCGGCCACAGCCAGCCAAAACTTGCCAATCGAGCCGGTCCTTCCATGGGCAGCAGCGCCGCAACCGCGGCGGCCCCGGCCATGACGAACCAGCTGCGCCGGTCTTTTCGGGTCCGCGATGGGGTCGCGCTGATCGTGTCGAACGTGATCGGCGCGGGCATTTTCACCGTTCCGGCATTCATTGCGAAGAGCGTGCCTGACGCCAAAGTTATTCTGGCACTGTGGGTGGTCGGCGGATGCCTGGCTCTGGCCGGCGCGCTGTCCTACGCGCAGTTAGGACGGATGTGGCCCGCCGCGGGCGGAGAATATATCTATCTCTCGCGGGCGTATGGCCCAACAGCGGGATTTCTGTCCGGCTGGATCTCGTTGATCGCGGGATTTTCCGGTGCGGTCGCCGCCAACGCAGTTGGACTGATTATCTATCTTGGCCGGTACTTCCCTTCTCTGGGCTCCGATCACAGCCTGTTTTCGCTGCGGTTCTATGTGGGTGCGATTACGGTTTCACCGCGGGCGCTGGGCGCCGCGTTTGTGATCGTGGCTTTCGCCGTACTCCATGCCTGCAACATCGGCGCCGGCAAGCTCACGCAGAACATGCTCGCGCTCCTCATCCTTTTGATCATCGGCCTGTTCTGCATATTCGGCTTCACGATGGGAACGGGTTCCTGGTCGCAGTTCCACTCTACCGGCGTGTCTTTGCACGGGACCAGTCTGCTGCTGGCCTTAATTCCGATTATGTTCGCCTACAGCGGCTGGAATGCTGCCTGCTACATTTCCGAGGAGCTGTACGACACCCGCCGCGCAATCGGCCCGGCGCTGTTGGCCGGCACCTGCGTTGTGGTTGCGCTCTACGTGGTTCTGAATGCACTCTACCTGTACGCGATACCCGCCAAGGAGATGCAGAATGCGGTGAACGTAGGCGATGTTGCCGCGCGATCGCTGTTCGGCATCGGCGGCAACACCATCGCACCGGTGATCTCGGCGTTCACCATCATCGCGCTGCTGGGATGCATCAGCGCCATGACCATCGCCGGCCCGCGCGTCTACTTCGCCATGTCGCGCGACGGAGCCTTCATCCCCAGCTTTGCGCGAACCAGTGCGCGTTTCGGCACGCCGTTGCTGGCCATCGCCCTGCAGGCCTTCTGGAGCGTCATGCTGGTGCTCACCGGCAGCTTCGAGCAAATCCTGAACTATACCGGCTTCACCATACTGCTATCGTCAGGGGCGGCGGCGGCGGGCCTGTTTGTGGCACGGCGGCATGAGCTGCGCACCGATCCTAAGCGGTGGCGGAGCATGATCGCGCCCGCAATCTTTGTTGTGGCATGCGCCGCGATCGTGGTGAACACTGTATGGGGCGCTCCCAAGACCGCTCTTCTGGGCTGCCTGGTGATTGCCAGCGGCCTGCCGGTGTTTTACTGGTCGAGATTACGGCGCCCTGTGATGGTGACTCCGGCGAACCTGTCGGTCGGTGGTGACGAACCTCAACTCCAGCACCGGGGCATGCCCGAGTAAGTTCAAGCTCAGTCCATGCAAAAGAAATTCGGCACAATCCTCGCACCATTCCTGCTCTGGATTTCCTGTTCTCTTGCGCTATTCGCGCAAACACCGCAATTCGTTCCCTTCTCTGCCGCGCAGCCGATCCTGAAAGCCTATCTGAGTTCGCTGCCGGCGGACTTGAAGCCTGGCGGCCAGCCCACAGCCGCCGCTTGGGATGCGTGGGTACGGCGCAACGATCAGGACGTGCGCTCACGGCTGGAACGAGGCGAGGAGGACACGCTCACCAACCTTCTGCGCCTGGGCGTCACTTATACCAAGCAGGAACGCATCTCGTATTCAACCTTGGAGCGCCTGGGAAAAGACAAGGACGTCGATGCCGTCGCCAGCAAGAGGGCCGACGATCTCATCCGTGCCCTGGCCGCTCCCCATGCCAACGAAGGTATGACGTCAATGCGCGCGTTCCTGGAAAAGCGCGGCTTTAACCTCAGGACGCCCGAGGAGCGAACTAAGGTCAAGGCGTTCATGCTGGCGAACCTGGCGCGCATGCGCGACGAAGTAATCCGCGCCCAGACCGAGCTCTACAGCAAGAAGAATGCCGATCTGTCGCAGCAGTTCAAAGACCGCGGCATCTCCACCGACAGCAATTTGTATCCCGACTATACGATTGAGCTGCACCTGCGCCACATGATGGAGCAGGGCCTGCTCAAGCCGGGCAGCATACATCGGGTGGCTATCGTCGGTCCCGGCCTGGACTTTGTGAACAAGAACTCCGGCTCCGACTTCTATCCGCCGCAATCTACCCAACCCTTTGCCGTTATCGATACGCTGGCGCGGCTGCAGCTCGCCAACCCTGCTTCGGTGGAGCTGTATACCTTCGACATCAGCCCTCGGGTAAACAAGCATCTCGCGCACGCGCGGACGGAGGCTGCCGCAGGCAAGTGGTACACCATTCAGTTGCTGTCCAGTCCCTCCGATCTGTGGAGCAAGGACTATGCCGCGGGATTCAATGAGTATTGGCAGAAGCTGGGCGACCAGATCGGCAAGCCGGCGGCGCGGATACCGGTTCCGGAGGCGGCAGCCGATATTTGGAACCGCGCCGTCAGTGTGCGTCCGGCGGTGGTGGAGCGCATTACTCCCGAGGACATGAACGTGGTCTTCCAGACCATGCCTCTGCCGCCCGACAAGCAATTCGACCTGGTTGTCGGCACGAACATCTTCGTTTATTACGACGGCTTCGAGCAGTCGCTGGCCCGCGCCAATCTGGCCAGCATGATCAAGCCCGGCGGCTTCCTGATCACCAATGAGGCGCTCGCCGGCAACGCGCCCACCGGGCTGGCCGATTCGCTGAAAACGAAAATCGTGGTTTCGCCCTCGGATACGGAATACATGTACACCTACGCGCGGCCAAAGTAGTGCCGCAGCGGCGGTGTCGCGGGTTCATATCAGCTTATGAAGAGCGCTTCTGTCATAAAAAATATCTTTTCTCTAGTTGCACTCCTGCTCCTGCACTGTCTCGCATCGACGGCTGCGCGCGCGCAAACGCCGCAATTCATCCCCTTCTCCGCTGCGCAGCCCATCCTGAATGCCTATCTGGGGTCGCTCCCGGCGGAGCTTAAGCCTGGCGGTCAGCCCACGGCGGCGGCATGGGATAAATGGGTCCGCGATCAGGACAAAGACATCCGCGTGCGCATCGAGCAAGGCGAGGAGAACACGCTCACCAATCTTCTGCGCCTGGGAGTGACGTACACCAAGGAACCGCGAATTGATTATGAGTACCTCGCGAAATACGGGCACAGCAGCTTCGTCGACAACATCGCCGATAAGCGGACCAACGACCTGGTCCGCGCGCTGACGGCGCCGCACTTGAACGAAGGCATGCTGGAGATGAAGGCCCTGCTGGAGAAGAAGGGCTACAGCCTCAAAACTCCTGACGATCAGAAGAACGTGAAGGCCTATTTGCTCGCAAACCTGGCTCGTCTGCGGGATGACGTCGACCGTGACCGCCAGCAGGCGAAAAATAATAAGTACCAGGCCTTCAAAGATCGCGGCATCTCCACCGACAGCAATCTCTATCCCGACTACACCATCGACCTGCATTTGCGACACATGATGCAAGAAGGGCTGCTAAAACCGGGCAGCATTCATCGGGTCGCGATCGTAGGGCCGGGCCTGGATTTCGTGAACAAGAAGTCCGGCTCCGATTTCTATCCGCCGCAGACGACGCAACCGTTCGCAGTCATCGACACGCTGGCGCGGCTGGGGCTGGCCGATCCCGAGAAGATGGAGCTCTATACGTTCGACATCAGCTCGCGCGTGAACAAGCACCTCGAACGCGCACGCCGGGAGGCGGTAGCCGGCAAGCCGTACACCATCCAGCTTCTCGCCAGCCCGTCCGATGGCTGGAGCAAGAGCTATCTCTCGGGTTTTCTCGAGTTCTGGCAAAAGCTTGGCAAGGAAGTGGGCAAGTCGACCACGCCGATCCCAGTGCCGGACGAGGCCTCCGACATATGGAACCGCGCCATCAATGTGCGCCCAAGCGTCGTCCGGCGCGTTACTCCGATTGATATGAACGTCGTCTTCCAGTCGGTGACGCTGCCGTCCGACAAGCAGTTCGACCTGGTGATTGGCACGAACATTTTCGTGTACTACGACAGTCTCGACCAATCGCTGGCGCGCGCCAACATCGGCCGCATGATCCGGCCGGGCGGATTTCTTCTTACCAATGAAGCCCTGCCCAATAAGGCGCCATCGAACCTGGTCGATTCTCTGAAGACCTCGGTGCCAATCACCAGCGATCCGCCGCTGACGGACTACATGTACAGCTACCTGCGGAAGTAGAGCCAATGCCTGCGGGCGGCGTCGGGAGCAACCTCACGGCGCGGCGATCTGGAAGCGCAACGTAGACTCCGCGATCCGGTACTGATACTTCGCTGCGGCATATTGGATCTGCGCCTCGGTCTGCTGCAACTGCGCCTGGCTCAGCTCGACAATCGAGCTCAGGCCAAGGTTGTAGCGTGTCTCTGAAAGGCTCACCGCCAGGTTGGTCTGGTCGACGAACTGCCGGCTGACGGCGATGCGGTTATACGCCGTGATGGCATTCAGCCAGCTGGTGCGCACGTCATTGGCAATCTTGTCTTTCAGATCGCGGAGCTGCTCGGCGTCGGCCTGAGCGCGAAACGAAGCCTCACGCGAGCGTGTCGGATAAAGAAATCCATTGAAGATCGGGATGTTGATATTCACGCCCACCGCGCCATACCAGTTCGCAAATGGAGATACGCCTGCAATCTTTGCGCTATAGGGCGTGCCGCCGATTACGCCCAGTCCTTCGATGGTTGGAAGCAGCAGGTCCCGTTCGGCTTTTTGGAAGCGCTGCGCGGCCTGGTACTCGTAGCTTTGCGAAGCAATTTCCGGACGATTGCTGAAGGCCTCATCCACCAATTGGCTCACCGCCTCGGGCGGCGGATTGATTGCAGTGTCTATGTCGGCGAGCTCAAACTGCTGCAACGAGCTGTAGCCCAGCACCTGCGAAAGCGTCGATAGCGACGCCTGGTAGCCGTTCTGGGCGTCCAGCAAAAGCAGCTTCGCCTGCGCGACATTAGCATCGGCAAAGCTCACGTCGAGCTGCGAACGCAGCTTGTTCTGAAACAGGGTCGTGATCTGATCGGAGACGAGCTGCCGCGCTCTTACGGTCTGTTCGGCGACTGTTTGTTCCGCGAATGACTGCAGCGCATTATAAAAAGCCTGATCCACCGCCAGCTTGATCTGATCGGCGGTCGCGACAGCGTTCAGGTCGGCGGCCTTGGCGCGCAGCGCCGCCGAAGCCACCAGGTTGTTGGTGCGGCCGAAGTCGGTAATGAGCTGCGACAGTGTCACGCCGCCTGCGGCGCGCTCATAGACGATGGGGTTATTCAGAACTCCCGCCGCGATACGCGAGGCGCTGTCGCGGGCATCGGCGCCCGTCAGGCTGCCGTACACGTTGGGGTAATACGCCGCCTTCTGCTCGCGTGTCACCCGACCGGAGGCCAGCGATAACAGCCGATAAACCGAGATCTGCGGATTGTTCTTCAGGGCCAGCGCCTCGGCGTCTTTCACCGTCAGCTTGATGGGAGCCCCAGTCGCCGGCAACTGCGCCTGGGTTTGAGTCGGACTCTGAGCTGGAGGTTGAGGCTGCGTCTGGGACGCAGGCAATTGTGAGGATGGGTAGAGCGGCGCTTCAACGCCGCGTCCGAGTGCAGCCAGAATCGGGGAGACGGGATGGTCAACGAGATGACCATTCCATCCTCCATCCACGGTAGCGGCCGGTACGCCGGCCTGAAGGCCGGAATTACCCGTTTGCGCCTGAAGCGCGACGCCGGCCAGCAACAGCACAACGATGAGCTGGAGGACCTTGCGTCTCAAGCTTGCGCCTCCTGCCCGGGACGGTTCTCTTCACGACGATGGACCAGCAGGTACGCCGCCGGCACGATAAATACGGTCAACACAACCGATACCAGCAGGCCGCCAATGATCGACCGGGCCAGTGGCGCGTATTGCTCGCTTCCGGCTTCCAGAGCCAGCGCCATCGGAACCAGCCCCAGCAACGTAGCCAGTGAGGTCATCAGGATGGGTCGCAGGCGCACCCGGCAGGCCAGCATCACGGCCTCGCGGATAGGCATGCCTCCCTCGCGGTACATGCGCGTGACGTCCACGATCAGGATGCTGTTGGACACCACGATGCCGGTCATCATCAGTACGCCCATGAGCGACATAACGTTTAGCGTGGTGTGCGTGATCAGCAGGAACAGAATCACCCCGGCAATTCCCGACGGAATCGCCAGCAGGATGATGAAGGGATCGACAAAGGAAGCGAACTGCGCCATCAGGATGAGGTAGACGAGAACGATCGCCAGCAACAAGCCCAGTCCGAAGCTGAGGAAGGACTGGTGCATGGCGTTGACGGTGCCGCGCAGCTCGATGCGGATGTTGGGCGGCAGCTTGGTGTCATTCATGAGTTTCTGTACTTTGGTGGCGAGCGCGCCCAGGTCCTCGCCCCTGGGTGACACGTAAACATCGATCTTGCGGAAGAGCTGATAGTGATCGACTTCGGTCGGGGTGTTGATCAACTTAATGTCCGCCACATTCTCCAGCATCGTGGGATTCATATTGTCTTTCGCGTGCAGCGGAATCTGTTTGAAGGCCTCCATACTCATCGTGTTCAGCCGCTGATTGGTGTACTGCACGGTCAGGAAATAGTTATTGCCGCTGCGCGGATCGACCCAGTAGCTGGGGGCGATCATGCCGTTGGAGGTGAGGGCCGTAACCACGTTGTCTACTACGTCGGTCGCGGTCATACCCAGGCGAGCAGCCATTTCCCGGCGCACATCCAGCTCGATGCCGGGATAGTCCAGGTCC
>DASRGM010000021.1:0-5247 GCA_035651035.1 Terriglobales bacterium | reverse complement strand
TTGACGTTCGGCACCGGCAGCACGTCGCAGTTATAGCCGCAGCCCTGGAAGACAGCCTGGATCACGCGCTCGTGCTTCCACGTCAGGCCGCCGAACAGGATCGTCACCTTGGCGCGTTCTTCGGCGCCGAACGGGCGCTCCGCCGGACGCTTGAAGTGGCGCACCGGGCCGCTATCCAGGCCCATCATGCTGGCCAGCCGCGCGCGCTCTTGCGCCAGCTTGCGCTGAATTTCTTCCTCGCTCTGAGGACGCGTCAGTTTATCAACCGGGAAGTCGATGCGAGAGACCGGCATAGTGTTTATCCTCTTCCTCGAGTGGACTCGAACGTTGGGATGTCGATGGGTTTACGGGGGGCACTCGAAAAGTGCGACGCAGGCAAAGTAACAGTGCTGCGTTGGCAAAGGCGGCCAATGGAGATAGAAGTTCTCACGGCGTTCGTCGATCGTTGCAACGAGAACAGCGTATTACGCGGGGGCTCGGTTAACAGGTTACCAATGGACTCTCCCCACGCGCTTGTTGGCTATTATCAAGTGTCAAGGCATTTGCAGCAAGCAAGTCGTACGAAATGTTGGCAACCGAGTTGCAACCGTGGTCGGCACATGAGTGCCAACCCATGAGCTCACGTCTTGGCGATATCTGGAACTTTGCTGTAGATGCGCGGCAGAAGGCTGAGGTTCACCAAATTCCTTTATCGCTTCCGGTGATGCGAAAGGCGACAGCCGCAGCGGAGGCGAGGTAGGGAAGAAGAGAGAGCCTGAGAGTTGCCGGAACATCGCCACGCACCGCGGTATCGGTGATTTGGCGGGTGTAGAGCTCGGCGCCATTGGGCATGATTGGAATGCGTAGGAATTTTCCCCGCGAAAACATGACATCTCCGCCAAAGCGAGAAGCTGCCAGCACAGCCGGCGGCAACTCCGGCGCTTCGCCGCGATAATCGCGAACATAATCGCAGACAATCTTCAGATAGGTGGCGACGCCCGGCCACACTCCGCCCAGATCGGCAGCTCTCTTCAGCTCGACGAAATCGATCTGATTGTCCTCGAGCAGCGACAGCGTGTTCAGAATGTCGCATACACGGAAGTAGAAGTGCCGGTACATGCGTTGCAAGGTGGCGACGATGATTCGCTCCTCGACCGCCGGAACCATAAAGGTTAACCCTTCGAGGGTTTTGGGAACGCGGCGCGTGATGAAGCGACGCGCCATCGCCGTGTGCTCGCCGGTCTGGCCAAGGCGTTGGGCATGTACCTCGATAGCCTCCGGCAAACCTGGCACGGCGAAATTCCATTTGTTGGCAAGGCGGTCGCCCCAGCTGCGCGCCTCGATGTGCGCGCCCAACCGGTTCAGCATTACGTTCACCACCTGCTTGTCATCGGCCGTCGTGTAGAGATCGAGATCGTTGCCCAGGTCGGGCCAGTGGTCGAGCGACTTCATCACCGTTACCGGGCAGCCCCCTTGCTCCAGCTCCTGGCAGATGTGGTGCAGGAACGTCAGCGCGTTCTGGATGCGTTTTTGCTCGCGGGCGAGCACGCCATTGGCCCAGGCGCCAAGCTGCGCCTCGGCGGCGGCGTGATTCGCGACAGCCTGAAAAGCTCGCATGACGACGTGGTTCGAGTCGGCTAAGGCAACGAGCGCGTCGCGTTGCTCATTACTCAGCCCGGCGACGTAGGCGACGACGTTGCCGGCATGTTGTGGGTCGAGGGTGAGGCGCGAGAGAGCGTCGAGTTCGGGCGAAACAGTCATATGTGAGACTGGCATCGTGAAGACCTGGGCTGAACAAGTTGCGCTTTCCAAAGCAGCTTAGATGAGGGCTGCTGGCCGGGAGTTGGGTGAGAAGCTCCGGGCGCCAGGTCGAGTTTTTCGAGACCTGGGTAATCGAGCCGTTATCCGGGTCTGGAAAACCGCCAGACCTGGGGCACCCAGATCAGCATTCGGAATTGAACTGACTATAATCGTGCGTTCACCCGAGGACCTACCCTTGGCCTACAACGACCTGCGCGAATGGATCACCGCACTCGATAAAGCCGGCGAGCTGATCCGCATCAAAGCGGAAGCCGACCCCATCCTGGAAATCGCCGAAATCACCGATCGGGTGTCGAAGTGGGGGCCGCGCGGATCGCACGGCGCGGGCGGCCCGGCGCTGCTGTTCGAAAACGTGAAGGGCCATCCCGGCTCCAAGCTGCTCATCAACCAGTTCGGCTCCGCGCGCCGCATGGCCATGGCGCTCGACGTCGACTCGCTCGACGAGATCTCCGAACGCATAAAGATGTTCATGGATGTGAAGTCCCCGCAGGGCCTCTTGGACAAGATCAAGATGCTGCCCATGCTGGCCGAGATGGGCAAGTTCTTCCCCAAGACGGTCGCGACCGGCGCGTGCAAAGAGGTCATCCAGCGCGATAATTTTTCGCTGTTGGATTTCCCCATCCTGCAATGCTGGCCGCACGATGGCGGGCGCTTCATCACCCTGCCGTCGGTCATCACCCGCGACCCGAAGACCGGCAAGCGCAATGCCGGCACCTATCGCATGCAGATTTATGACGAGCGCACCGCAGGCATGCACTGGCAGCGGCAGAAGATCGGCGCCGAACACTATCGCGAGCAGATGCGGCGGGCGGCCGCGGCGGGCGAGGCGCATCCCACCAGCGCCGCGCTCGACATAATGGCGCGCTCCGGCGGCGGCTCGCGCGTCGCCGAATGGAAGCAGGTCGCCGGACGCATGGACGTCGCGGTTGCCATCGGCACCGAGCCGGCGGTGATGTTCTCGTCCATCGTGCCCGCGCCGCCCGATGTCGAGGAGTACCTGATCGCCGGCTTCCTCCGCCAGAAGCCGCTCGAACTGGTGAAGTGCGAGACTGTCGACCTCGAGGTCCCCGCGTCGTCAGAGATTGTGCTCGAAGGCTACGTCGAGCTCGACGAGCTCCGCATGGAAGGCCCCTTTGGGGACCACACCGGCTTTTACACCCCCGAAGACCTCTATCCCGTCTTCCACGTCACCTGCATCACGCATCGCAAGAACCCAATCTACTCGACCACCATCGTCGGTAAGCCGCCCATGGAAGACGCCTACATGGGCAAGGCGGTCGAGCGCATCTTTCTGCCGCTGATGCGCCTCACCATCCCCGAGCTCGTCGACATCAACCTGCCCATCGAGGGCGTCTTCCACAACCTGATGATCGTGTCGATCAGAAAGTCCTACCCCGGCCAGGCGCGCAAGGTAATGAACGCCATCTGGTCGCTCGGACAGGCGATGTCGACGAAATGCATTCTCGTGGTCGATGAAGACGTCGATGTGCAGGACATCGGCGAGGTCACGTTGAAAGTGTTGAACAACATCGACCCCGAGCGCGACATCCAGTTCACCCTCGGCCCCGTCGATTCGCTCGACCACGCCTCGCGGCTGCCAGATTATGGATCGAAAATGGGTGTAGACGCCACGCGCAAATGGCCCACCGAAGGCTTCACCCGCCACTGGCCCGAAGAAATCCGCATGGACGAGGCGACCAAGGCTCGCGTGACGAAGCGGTGGAAGGAGTTCGGGCTGGGGTGAGGCAGTGGTCGGTCTTTCCAGTTGACATCATAATCTTGCCGGGTGCCCGGGGCCGCGCGATTCGACGCCCGGGACTTCGCGACAAACCGCCATTGCCGTGTCATCCCGACCGGAGCGTCCGCGTTCTTTCCACCCGCATCTGTTGCGGGTGGGCGGACGCGGACTGGAGGGACCTGCTGTCCGTCTTGTGACGCAGCTCACCGACGTAATGCGCCGTCCTCCCTGACCATCGAATCGTGGAGCACCGCTACTACGTTTACATTCTCGCCAGCAAGTCGCGGGTGTTGTACATCGGCGTGACCAGCAACCTGACAGCGCGAATTCTCCAACACCGCAGCGAAGAGATTGGCGGCTTTACCAGCGACTACAAGGTCCACCGCCTCGTTTACTACGAACAGCATGCCTGGATCCAAAACGCTATCGCTCGGGAAAAGCAACTGAAGCGCTGGCGTCGCGGAAAGAAGGTGTGGCTGATCGAGCGCGAGAACCCGACCTGGGAGGACCTGGCCGCGGACTGGGGTAAGCCGGTGAAGCTGATAGAGCGAAATCCTGCCGATGCGACGGACAGCAGGTCCCTCCACTCCGCGTCCGCCCACCCGTCCGCCGCGGCGGACGGGTGGAAAGAAAAGCGGACGCTCCGGTCGGGATGACACAGCCATGAGAGGGACAGAAAAACCTCGAGCCGCGGTGATTCCAGGCAGCTCTGTACATCCATCTACGTGAGAATTTGAGCGTTTTAACCCGCGTGAGCCCGTAGACATCACTTCTCTGCATCGCAATAGATGTATATACATCTATCGACTTATGAAAACTATGCCGGCACCCGATCTACCTTGCCTGTGCGCAAATCTGCGGCGGGCAGCCAGGGCGCTCACCCAAATCTACGAGGAGGCGCTGCGGCCCGCGGGACTGCGAGGATCGCAGTTCACCATCCTGCAGACGCTTTCGCTTGCGGGCGAACTCACGCAGGGGGAGATGGCGCATGTGCTCGCGATGGACAGCACGACCCTGACGCGGACGCTGGCCATCATGGAGCGGCGAGGATGGATCTTGCGACGGCGGGGCGCGGACCGGCGGGAGTGGCGAATTCAACTATCAAAGCCAGGCAGGGCCAAATTCGAGCGCGCGCTCCCTCAATGGGAGAAGGCACAAGCTCTCGCCAGGAAGAAACTGGGAGAGCGCCGATGGGATGAGGCCATGAAAGTCAGCAACGATCTAACCAGGGCTGTTGCAGCCTGAAAGGAGTTGAAGATGTTGTATCCAGCGTTATTCGGAACCACCGTCGCTTTCAGCTTTGTTGTATGGGGATTGGTTGCACGCCAGTATTTCTGGCCGGCACTCCGCGGGCGCGAACGGGCGGACGCGGTGAGGCCCATCCTGTTTCTGCATGCTTTCCGCTTCATGGGACTTTCGTTCCTGATACCTGGCGTAGTCGCGGCTGACTTGCCGGCGTCGTTCGCACGCCCAGTCGCCTATGGCGATCTGGCAACGGCGATTCTCGCCGTGCTGGCATTGGCGATGCTGAGCAGCAAAGGCTCTGCGCTGCCCATCTGGCTGTTTAATATTGTGGGCACGGTGGATCTGCTGAATGCGTACTACCAGGGAACGCGCATCTCGATAGCGAACGCTCCTGGTGTCATGGGCGCGGCTTACTTCATTCCGACGCTGGTGGTGCCTGTTCTGCTGGTCACTCACGCGCTAGT
>DASRGM010000020.1:0-4965 GCA_035651035.1 Terriglobales bacterium | reverse complement strand
CCGGCCGTCGCAGCGCCTTGACGGTGAGGTGATAAACCAGTAGCGCGGGGGGCAACCGCAGCCAATGGCCGCGCACGTACAGCAGGCCGCGCGCGAGCGGCGCAAAGCGGTCGGTGGCCCCTGGATGATGTGGCTGCAGTGCGCGCAGGTAAAGCGGGTCCAGGCTGCTGTGCCGGTTTATCAAGTGCGCCGGCGCAGGCGTTTCGAAGATGCGGTTCGCATACCGAGCGGCATAGAAAAGGGGCCGTTCCAGGTCCAATTCCCGTGCGCGGGCTTGCAGCCGATGCCAGAAATCAGCGCCTGCACCGAAATGGCGCAAAAGCGCGTCGATGTCGGCCAGGTCACGCAAACCATGCGTGAGATCCTCGTTCAGAAATAAGTGGGCGGCGCTGTGCAGCACCATGTCCAGGGGTGCAAGCACCTTAAGACTCGGATCCCCTGCTAGTGCCACCGCCGCGCCGAGCAGCTTCGCCGAATCAGGCCGGAAGCGCCCCGTCGGCGGTGCGATCGAGTGGTGCACGTCCACCACCGTCCCGCGCGCCACGTGGCGCAAGGGCGGTAGCTCGTGCATCCATTCGCGGTAGTAGTGCTGATCGTACGGCTCATGATGACTAGTGGCCCATCCGTGCCGCATGAGCGCGGCCTCCACCGGCGGCAGCGCCTCGCGGGGCACGAGAATGTCGACGTCCGAGAACACGCGGCCCTGCGCGGCCGGCAGCTCGGCTAAGAGATAAGCCGCGCCCTTAAGCAGAATAATGTCGGTTCCGGTGCGCTCGAGCGCGTTGGCGATCAGCGCCACTTCGCGGCGCACTTCGTCGGCCTGCGCGAGCGCGAGCCGTCGCGCCGCGTGCAAATGAGCGCGCGGCGCGGCCGGCACGCGATCGAGCAGCGCGCGCTCGTCGAGCAGCGCAGCGATCCGCCCCAGCAGGTCCGCGCTGCGCGCCTGGCGCACAAGCATCTCCCATTGCGGGTCGGTCCAGGCCACCAGCGCCTGTGGTTCGCGCAGCGCGGAAATGACCTGGTTCATTGTCTCGCTGCGAGCTGCGCAAACGTGCGTGCCGCGCCTTCCAAGTCACCATACGTGAATTCGAAGCACTCGCACGACTCGACCGTTGAGGCCAGCAGCTCGAAACCTCGGCGTCCATGAATCTGGTAATTGAACGCGCTCTCCGCGAGCCGCATGAACGCGCGTCCACGTGAAAGAGGCCGGAGATCCGAAGCGGCGCCGGCCTGGTAGCGCGGCATCACAATCCAACGCGCCGGTGCTGGCTCGAGCGCCCGCCGCACAGCGTCGCCGGGCGGCTTCATATGCGCGACGGAGCCTTTCAGCGTGTCGTGCACCGTCGCGCTCAATACGGCGTCTGGCGCGAAGCTGCGAATCACTTCGATGGACGCGTTCTTGAGGCTCACCGGGCGCGCGAGCGGCGCAATGCTGCCGGTCGCAGGATCAAGCAGCGCGAGCTCGTCGGAAAGCAACCTCCAGCCCCGGCTTACGAGCCCTGCGCACAGCGTGCTTTTTCCCGATCCCGGCGGCGCGGGCAGCATAAGCGCGCGTCCGCCTAGTTCGACTACCGCGGCATGAATCACCAGGTATTGATGACAGTGGGTCGAGATGCACCAATTGAGCCCCCATTCGAGAATGGGAAACGCCTGATCGGCGGGCAATGGCAGAAAGGGCGGGGCGCCGTCAAATTCGAAAACCACCTGCGGCTTCAGCCAACGCCGCAGCCCGCGCGGACGGGCGATGCGCACGTGGAAATCCGCGAAGCTAGCGTGCGGTTCGATCGGATGTTCACGGTAGACGACGCTCATTGAGTGCGCAATCTCCGGCAACTCCGTGCGAATGCGCGTGACGATGGCGCCAGTGCGCAGGCGTAATCCGCTACCGCGGAGTTCGTCCGCGAGCGTGCCCGGAGACAGCTCGCCGAGCGTCAGGCCGACGGCTCGTCGACGCCCAGGCGTTTGAGCTCCAAGAGCGTGGCTTCGATGGATGACGACAACTCCTGCCGCGGCTCCTCGTCGTCGGCGCGCGTGCGGCGCGTTCCTCGGTCGTTAGCGGAGCCCTTGCCGCCAGTAGTGTATGCAGGAGTTCAGACGCTAGCGAGCGGATGCGAGGAGATGCGGGTCACGATGGCGCAGGTGTGCCGGCGCGCCCTCCTGCGGCGCGGTCGCCCCAGAGCGCTCGGAGCCTAACTCGCGCCGAGCGTCACTCCGATGGCTCTGCCAGCCCCAGGCGCTTGAACTCCGAGAGCGTGGCTTCGATGGATGACGAAAACTCCTGCGGTACTGTTTCTCCCGCGGCGAGTTGTGCAGCCAGCTCGCCGGCGCTCAACGGAGTCTGCGCGCCCAGTAGTGTATGCAGGAGTTCGGCGCTCAGCGAGTCGAGAAGATGTGTGCTGCCAGTAACGTCATTCCGAACGACGATTTCCTCGTCGAGACGACGCCAATCCAGTCGGTCAACCGCAGAAATGCGCCAGCGCAATATGGAGACCGGGTGGCTAAACAGGCATCGTTGAGACGAGGTAGGCCACGATGTCGTCGTGGTACCACTTCACGCCGGCCGTCGGTTCGAAATATCCCGCGGTGCCACCGCCGGTGTTCATGTACTGCTGCCAGATGCCTTGGACCTGCGGCACGGTGAGGACCGGCACCCATCCTCTGGCGATATTGAGAACGGTGGCAACGATGTGGCGCGCGACATCGTTCGGTGGTCCGGCTTCCAGGTTGAGCACGTCCAGGAACGTCGCGGAGCTTGCGTAGGGCGTCGGATTGAAGACCTGCTTGAATAACGTCGCCTGGTGACCACCGGGTCCGCTGATCGTGGTCGGGAAGTAGGGTGGCACCCAATTGCTGAAGCTCTGCGTCTGCTTCCAGTAGCCCGGCGTTCTGCCGAGGCAGGTTTGTGGCGTCCCATGGGCGCTCGTCGGCATCGACACAAAGCCCGATGGGGTCGTGCACATTTGGCCGAGAACCGGTCGGCTTACCAAGGTGAGCAGAAGCGGCGCGGTCCCCACTCCGCCGGTGAGCAGTCGACGCCGGCCTGCGCTACGCGCGCGTTTATCCAGCGCAACCTGCTCGTCGGGCGCCTTCTTGTTTGGTTCGTGCATTCCTATATTCCCTTTACGGCGCGCCGCGAAGACAGCAACCGTCCTGCCAGCCCCATTTTGGTGAAACCTTGAGCACGTTCCGTACCACTGCATTAAACCATCGATTCACAACGCGAACTGATGGCTTACCGAAGTTCGGCCACTATCAACTGTAAAGTCCGCCGACACCGAGGTCAGCGTTGGCGCGGGCGCGAGTCGCGTCCGCCGAGCGAGCCATGGATCTGTGTCGGGGCGCTTTACAGTCGGTCGTAGAGCCATCGCCAAAAAACACGTATCCCTTTGACGGATAAGGAAGCGGCTAGGCTGGCACGCCGTCTGCTTTATGTGGCCAGCCAAGTAGCTAACTGAATTTGCTAAGGAGAGGAACACGAATGTTCAAGCCTATTAAAAGTTCCGTAATCGCTCTCGGGATCGCCGCGTCCATCGGCGTTGCGTCCACAGCTCAAGCGGACGCTCTCGCGGTGTCGGATATCCTGCTCTCCAATCTGCTGTTTGGGAACGGAACCCGCACCCTCGATTTCTCCGATTTCACTGCGCTGACGTTCACGAACAGTGGCCAAGTAACGGCGCAGTTGGGTGCCGGCTCGCAGACCTTTGCCGGAAATACGACCCCGCTTGATCTCTATGCGTGCGTCGGAACCGGATGCCCGGCGAACAATACGTTCCCCTTTACGCCGCCGCCGCCGGTCAATACGTTTTCCACGGCAGATCAGCTTGAACAAGGTGCGCCGATCACCAATGTACCGAACGGGACCGGGGGGGTTCTTTCGACAGGCGCCACGGTTGATGCGGGTACGTACGTATCGCTCGCGAGCGCGAACGTAGGTAACGCGCAGTCCAAGAACGGCCTTAGCAGCACGTTCCTCTTCACCTTGGGAAGCACCACTCCCGTGACCATCACTTTCGATGCACAGGAGTACCTCCAGGCGTTCACAGCGCTCAACCAGCAGTTTCCAACCAACGCGTTGGCGTCAACGACAGTCTGTTTTACGGTAACGCCGGTCGGCCTAACGGCGCCCATTATCAATTGGTGCCCCGATGGCACGCCCAATAACGACCTCGGAATTACGTCCAGCACGGAGCCGTTCAGCTTGAATGTCAACGCATCACGCAATGCGCCCTTCAACGGCAGCACCCAGTTTGGCCCGTTTACGGGTACGTTCAGCGGGACCACGATTCCGCTCATCGGCGGTGTGCCGTATCAGTTGAGCGCCGTGGAAACGTCGACGTCCAGCGCCCTTGAGGTTCCTGAGCCCGGCTCGCTGGCCCTGCTCAGCGCCGCTCTCCTGGGTTTTGGTTTCTCGCGCCGGAAGCTGTTCGGCAAGCGCTGAATCCTGGCAAATCGATAAAGGGGCCGAAAGGCCCCTTTTTTTTGGCCTTCGTTCGGCGGTTTGCCTAACTGCCGGGCGCAGGATAAGTTGCTGCAAGTATGCCCACCCTGGCGGTCCTGCGCACCCTTGTCCGCGAGGTGACAACGTCGCGGCGGCCTGAGCGCATTCCAGAACCGGATCTGGTCATGGACGACCCGGCGAAGGTAGCCGCGTACAACAAGGCCGGAGAGGTGAACGGCGTCATGGCGCCGGTGTACTTGTTCCACGGAGCGAACGCGTGCGAAGTCATCCGGCCTGGCGATCTCGTGGTCGACCTGGCATGCGGACCCGCCAACCAGCTTGGCTTGATTGCCCGCCTGAACCCGCAAGCGCGCTTCATCGGTGTGGATTTGTCGGAGCCGATGCTCGCGCGTGCCCGCGAGCATGTTGCAAACGCCAACCTGCGGAATATCGATCTTGTGCACGCTGACATTACTGACGTCCGTGAGATCGCGGATGCCTCGGTGGATGCCGTTGTCTCGACGATG
>DASRGM010000019.1:0-5296 GCA_035651035.1 Terriglobales bacterium | reverse complement strand
GCAGCGCAGCAGGACGGCACAAACATCGTGAACGCCAAGTTCGGAGTACGCACCACCATTCACAATCACAACTCCGTATACGTGGGCTACGGACGCGCCGTGACCGATGCCGCCTGGTACCGCAACCTGGTTCGCGCCGAGTATCGATACGTCTTCTAGTTCCGGGCAGCTCAACCGGGTGCGCTTTTTTTTAGCCGGCAATGCGCCGCATTGCGTGCGGCTGCGGCCTGCATTTCCGGATTGCCTGCCAAGGTTTCCCGTACAACCTCCGCCATACTCTCCTTGTCTTAGTAAGCACCACTAAGAAAGGAACCGGTGCCATGCTGCGTCAGCTTAGCCAGGTAGATCGCAACGACTTGAACGACCTGAGGGGAACCAGCGTTTACGGGCCAAATGATGAGAAGCTCGGAAGCGTTGACGATGCGCTCGTCGACGACAGCTCGGGCGATCTGCGCTATTTGGTTATGGATGCCGGATGGCTGAAGTCGCGCCGCTTCATTCTTCCCGCCGAGCAGGTTTACGCCTTTGGCGACGGCGCCGATTTATACGCGAATCTGCGGCAGCGCGACGTCGAATCTCTTCCTGAGTTTCGCGATGAGACGCTGGCGTCCGATGCAGCGTTCGCCAACTATGAGTCGGAGTACCGCAGCGGCTGGCGTTACGATGCTGAGCCAAGCCGGATGCAGGCGAGTACTCGCCTGGCGGCGTTGCGCGATCATCTGCGCAGCAGGTGGTCCCGGCCGGGCGCTGGGGAGAAGCGTGCCGTTGCGGCTGTGAACGATGTAACAACCTTAGGAGCGCGGCAGACTGGCGTATACGGCATCTTTGCCGACCGCGACAATGTGGAGAAGGCTGTCGACCGGCTGCGCCGGGAAGGATTCAACAGTAGCGACATCTCCGTGGTTTTTCCCGACCGCGAACTTAATAAGGAGTTTGCCATCGAAAAAAATACCAAAGCTCCGGAAGGCGGTCTGACCGGCGGCGGAGCCGGCCTGGTGGTTGGCGGAGTTTTGGGATGGCTGGTAGGCATCGGCACATTGGCGATTCCTGGCGTTGGTCCGCTCATAGCTGCAGGCCCGATCGTGGCTGCGTTGGCCGGAGCCGGCGTGGGCGGCGCAGTAGGCGGTATTGCCGGAAGCCTCATTGGGCTTGGGCTTCCCGAGCTTGAGGCCAAGCAGTACGAGGAGGAGATCAAGCGCGGCCGCATCCTGGTGTCGGTGCACTGCGACAGCGTAGGCTTGGCGCACCAGGCCCGCAAAGTGCTCGAGGATTCAGGCGGTAAATCGGTGTTCCTGTCGGGTGAGCAGCGCGCCGCCTAGATTACCTGCGACATACTCACGCCGCGATGGGTCATGCCGGTGAGCGCTCTGCGTGTGCAGGCCAAAGTGTGAACCAAAGACTCCTCCGGCAGGCTGCGCACGATGGGCTCAATGATCCAGCCCAATCCTACCGGTATGTCACGCGTCAGAGAGATTGCCCGGCATTCAATGCGTACTCCCTCGCCGGCCTTGCTGGCGTCGAATTTCCAGTAGGAATAGAGCCGCCATAGGAAGCCGTAGCCGGTGTCGGGCTCCAGCACGCGCTCTTTCGCCGTTCCGGCGTCCTCGACCTCGCCAATGCGCGTCGTATGCGAGCGGCAGATCCAGCGCTTCGCATCGACGGCCAAATAATGCACGTCGTGATCGGTGTCGAGGACCACGCTGATGATCTTTTTTTTCAGCAGGCGCAGAAAGATTTTGAAGTCGTTGCCGTCGCGGCTGATTAGCCTCGACTCCATCACCTCTGGTGGATAGACGTTCTTATGATTGTCGTAGTCCTGCAACAGGTATAGCACCTGTTCGACGCTGACGCTCGGAAGCAAGGCGGCGCCCACCCAGTCGTGGATCAGTCCATTCGGTACCTTGACCGGCCCCTCGCCGGCCCACAGTTGCGCCACAACCTCCCGCCGGCGTACATGCTGCGCCCGCTCATAGTTCAGGTCCGACCAGAGAAACGCGCTATGGCCCGTCAGCGACGGCTCCATCGCCTCCTCGGCCGCGTGGATATAGTCCTGGAATGCCAGCAGCGTACGTGGCTTCAGGGTGACGACATTGGCGGTCTGCACCATGACTTCATCTTCCAGTGTAATTACTTGGCGGCTGAATCCAGGCTTCCCGGCTTATAGCTTCGCGCAGTACCGGTATGGGCAATGCCGTCCGCGCCCTCGGCATACAGATAGTCCTCAATCTCGTCGATCTGCTCGTTGGCATCGGAATAGCCCAGGTTGATTAGCTCCCGCGTGTATTTCGGCGTGAACAGCAGATAGCTCATCACGTCTGAGCAGGACGCCGCGTCGCGGCCCAGTCCATTCACAAAATACTGAATCAGGTACGGCATTTCCTTCTGGTGCTGGGCGGCCACCTCAGTCAGGTTGACCGAGGGAGTAACCAGCATCACCTCGAGAGGCCGCATGCGCTCGCATCCATTCAGGCCCGTTTGCGCGATCTGGCCCTCCAGCAGCAGTTGGTTCAGGCGCTCCAGGTGCTCAACGTCGGTGGCCAGATGGTCGAGAAACATGACGTTGAAGAGCACCCCCAGGACCTGCGCTAGAGATGGGTCCTTCACCCCGGACGTCTGGTCCTGATGCTCGAGATTTTCGCAGCGCACGCCGATGGCGAAAATCTTCTCGGCGCCCAGGCGAATGATGGGGCTGAGCGGCTGTTGCAGGCGCAGACATCCGTCACCGAAATAGGCTGTGCCGTGCGCGGTTTCCAGTCGCACCGGCTGAAATACCAGCGGGATCGCCGCGGAGGCGCAGATGTGGTCAACCGTGATTTTGGTGGCCAGCGTTACTCGCCGGCTGCGGTTCCAAATCGAGTGCCCGCGCTTTCCCTGGATGAACAGATAACTCATCCCCGAGTTGTAGTTGGTGGCCGAGATGGCCAGAGCATAGAGATGGCCGCGCCGGATGTTTTCCTGAATGCGACTGCAATCCAGCCGGGACTTGAGGAACTGGCGGAGCGGCGTGGCATCCAGTAGCGAGCGCGCATTCCCTCCGCCCATCATGCCGCCGAAGGAGAGATCCAACAGCCAGATCAGCGAATTGTGGGCCTGCGAGACGAGATCGCAGCGGAAGACGTCAGAGGGTTTCAGGCTCGCCCACAGCTCGGCGGCCATGCTCGTTGCGTGGGTGAATTCGTTGCTGCCGACGGCGAGAGCGGCGCCATTCACGGCTCCCGCGGATGCGCCTCCGATGATCGGAAAGGGATTGCCCCTCGCCTGGACCCGCGGTATTTCCCCGATCCGCTTGAGGACGCCGGCCTGATAGGCGCCGCGAGCGCCGCCGCCCGTCATCGCCAAACCAATGATTTTCTCGGTCACTACGCGCATCGTGCAATGCTCGGTTTTGCTTGTCAAGGCTGGCGCGCACAGCGGCGTGTGCGTTCGGGCCAGCGGAAGACCTCTTCGGCACCGCCCCTGCTGCTCCCCAGCTTCAAACTTTCTTTCGGCGTCCTTTGGTTTTGGCGGCTCGCGCCCGCGGTTGAGAGGTTGACCTGGGTTTCGCCTCCAACTCCGCAATGCGCCGCCGCAGCTCGCGAAGCTCAATGTCGCCGTCAACAGCGCTTTCCGCCCGTGGGCTTTGCAGCAAGCTTTTCACGGTCTGCAGCGGTGAAAGCGCCGCGGACTGCATCTGGCTGAGACGGTCCTGTAATGAACTCTGCACCTTCTTGTAGGCGTCGAAGGCGGAGTTGAGATACCACATGATGAACTCCTGGCCGACGCGGTCGGAGGCCACAATCAACTGGCGTAACAGCTCCAGCGGTAACCCCGATGGTTGATCGCGCGCGTCCTCGACGATGATCTGCGTCAGGGTCACGCGTGTCAGGTCCTCGCCGCTGGCGGCGTCCACCACCTGCACGTCTTTCCCCTTTCGGACCAGCGCTGCAATGTCCTCCAGATTGATATAGCGGCTGCTGGAAGTGTCATAGAGTCTTCGATTTGCGTATTTCTTGATGATCACCTTCGGCGAATCCACCGCCTTACCTCCAACTGTGCAGCGCACAAAACTTTGTCATGTCCTTGACAGAGCCGCAAATGAATTCTACCTTCAAGCTGATGCTGCACTGCAGCAATTCGGAGGTCATCATGCCCAGAAATGGAAAGACCGAATCCCCTGCTTTTCAAGCCGGCGATTCATCGTTTGTTTCTCTGCTGTCGGGATGGGTGCAGCAAGGCGTCGAGAACTTCTTCGCTACGCAACGCATCCTGGTAGACCTGGCGATGAGCCAGAAAAGCAACGTCGTGAACCTGGTGCGCGGCCGCTTCGCCGACCCGGAGTTTTGCCCTATGGCAATTGCCGGGGAGCTGGCCGCCGAAGCTGTCAACAACTTCATTGAAGGCCAGAAGCTGCTGCTCAATTTGGCGCAGCGCGAGCAGGAGATCGTTACCGAAGGCGTGAAGGAACGCGTTTCCGGCAGCCCCACGGCTTTGGCAGTCGCAGAGCTGACGCAGCGCTGCTTCGGCACGATCGTAGCCATGCAGCAGGAGTTCCTGAAGACTGCAGGCAAACAGACCCATGCCTGGCTGAACGCCGTCAAGGCCGGCAAGCCGTTCGAAGGCGGCAACTTGGTGGAGATGGCGCGCGACGCCATGGATTCCTTCGTTCACACCCAGAAGAAATTCCTGGACGCCATTGCCGAAGAGACAAACAAGGCGACCAGCGGCAAAGAGCGCCCCAAGAAAATGAAGAAGACGGAGTTGGCGGCCATGGCCAAAGAGGCCACCGACGCCTTCATCGAGGCGCAGAAGAAACTCATTGACGTGGCTGGACAGCAGGTGAACGCCGGCATGCGGGCGGCGGGACGCGTCGTCAACGCGGTCGCGCCCTTCCCATTTCTGCCTATTCCCGACTTCACTCGCGAAGGCGTGAAGAGTTTCGTCACTGCCGAGAAGGCTTTGATCGACACGGTAATGAACCGTCCGGAGACGCGGCACCCCGGCAAGACCACTACGCACCGCGCGCGCCGGCGTCCGGTGCGCACCATCAAAATGGAGAGCACGCACGCTACAGCGTAGTCGGCGATTTCGAACCGGTGGGGACTTCAGGCGGCCCCGAACCGGGAGTGCCTGATACTCCTTACGGGATGTGCCGCCGAACCGGCGGCACATTTTTTTGTCACGGCATCTCGTGCTTGATGTCTTGCCGCGGCATCTCGTCCTTGACCTTAGTGTTCGGCTCAGCTTAAATCATTGATTCGGGTGTTTGCGCCACTCCTAACCGAGGGCGCACGTGTGTAATTTTATGAGCAGTTAAGGA
>DASRGM010000018.1:0-22122 GCA_035651035.1 Terriglobales bacterium | reverse complement strand
CGTCAGGTACTGAAGCGCAATTTCCTGGATGGGATCAACCCTTCCGACCCCCACGCCGGCGCGACGCAACCATAACGTTGTCATTGCATCCATGATCCAGGCCGGCCGCGCTCCTGCGCCTCGCCCGCGGCCGCTGCGTCCTTCAGCACTCCGGCAACAATCTGTAAGACGCCCCAAAACATAAGCCATCTCATGAATTGGCTTTGATTTGTAACAGGGCACGACTTCAGTCGTGCCGAATGGCGACTTTTTGTTTGTCATTCCGAGGAGGCCTTCGGGCCGACGAGGAATCTGCGGTTTGCCCGAACGCCATCCCGCTCGCGCGAACGCAGGTCCCTCGGCCTCCGGTCGCCGCGGCGACCTCCGTTCGGGATGACAAATCAAGATCTGCACGGGGCGGCACGACTGAAGTCGTGCCCTGATACAAACCCTACGGATTTATGAGATGAGCTGAGGGCTTCTAGATTCTTCAGATCACGCGAAGGGGGCGGTGGACAGCTTGCGTTTAGCTGTGTGGCGCAGTTCGCTGCGGTGGCCTTTGCGGTCCTCCAGCTTGAAGCGGGCGCGTTTGGCCTTCGAGCCCCACTCCGTCCTCTCTTTGCCCTCGCTCGAATAGCTCTGGTAGCCGCCTTCGTGGAGTTGGAAGGGGCGGGTCAGAGTCTGCATGTGGTCGAAGCGCGTCGAGCGGGGCTTGTGGAAGCTCTCGAAATACGCTGGATATACGAAGTTCGTCACATGAATGACCGGGCCTTCGGCTTTGCTCAGCGTGGATCCGGGCGAACGAGGCTTGGAGCCTGCCTTGAGCTTGCCGGAGAGTGGGGCACGCGCGTCCACCGCGAAGAAGAGCTCCTCGACCGGGTCGGCGACCTCGTAATCGTAGAGCCGGTTAGGCCGCGGGCCGATGGTGTAGAAGTTGGCCAGCGGATCGACCAGCATCTCGGCCAGCTCGTGCGAGGCGGCCACGCTTACCTGGTCCTTCTGCTTGAGGATGTTCTTCACATACACGCGCGACATGGGCAGGCCTTCGGGGGTGACGTCATGATATCCCTCGGTGGAGGCGTCGCTGTAGGTGTCGTGGAAGACTATGGCCCAGGCGCTGCGACGGAAGCCGCGCGTCCGCACCAGCTTCGCCGCTTCGCCCAGACGGGCGCGAAGTGCCGGTCGAGGAACGCCTGCATGGCCGCGATGAGCGCGTCGAAGTCGACGCCCAGCGGAGTGGCGGCGCAATTGAAGCAGGCGATCGTAGGAACAGGCGTCGGCGATGGCGGGCGGGGCATGGCCTGTTGTTAGCACACGCTGGGGGCGCACGCAAAGTAGCGGTGGTGGTTCCAACGTGTGCCGCAAGGATTGTATAAATGCCTCTGCTGGCCTGGCCTCAGTCGCTCGTGCCTCGTGGTGCGCCGGGGGGGGCGCAGCGCGTCGCGGCTGACTCGACGACCGACGCTGGACCGCGTCAGCTCGGGAATGATGCCCGCTGCTATATCCCACAATGGGGTATATACCCCATTGTGGGATACAAGAGATCCCGCTGCGCTCGCGCGGACAGCAGATCCCTCACCCGGATCGGGATGATAGTCGTCTGATTCTCGCTGGCTTTGGCGCACAACAACTGTCAGTGTTTCTCGCGGACCTCGAACTTGCGGTCGAAGCTAGCTGCTTGTCGCTTGATGCTTCTTCGCGCGCGCCAGGATCTCGTCGGCCAGTTGCAGGTAAGCTTGGGCGCCCCGACAGTCCGGGTCATAAAGTAAGACCGGCTTGCCATGGCTTGGGGCCTCGGCGAGGCGGACGTTGCGCGGGATCGCGGTGTGGCACATCACGTCGCCGAAGAAGTTGCGCAACTCGATGGCGACTGACTGCGCCAGGTTGGTGCGCTCGTCGAACATGGTGAGCACGACACCTTCGACTGAGAGCGAACGGTTGAGCTCGTGGCGGATGCGCTCGATGGTGTCGAGCAGCTCGGTGACGCCTTCGAGGGCGAAGTATTCGGCTTGCATCGGGATGAGCACGCTGTCGGCGGCGACCAGTGCGTTGAGGGTGAGCAGGTCGAGGGCGGGCGGGCAGTCGATGACAATGAAGTCGAAGCGCGAGCGGATGGGTTCGAGCGCGTCGCGCAGGCGGTACTCGCGGTAGTCGACGGTGACTAGCTCGATGTTGGCGCCGATCAGGTTCTTGTGCGCCGGCAGGGCGCTAAGGCGGTCGAGTTCGGTTGGCTGGAGCGCGTCGGCGGCGGGGAGCTCGCCCATGATCACCTTATATAGGTTGGGGCGGTCGGGGTCGCGGACGAAGCCAAGGCCACTGGAGGCATTGGATTGCGGGTCGCAGTCGACCAGCAGCGTTGCGGCTTGGCGCGAGGCGAGCGAGGCGGCGAGATTGATGGCGGTGGTGGTTTTGCCGACTCCGCCCTTCTGGTTTGTAACCGCAATGACTCGTGCCATGGCTCAGAGTTAGCTGGTCCGAAATTGTTCTACGTAGAACAATTTCGTCACGTGTACCCCAAATGTTGAGGTTAGATCGGAGTCGCGATTGGGGCAAGTGGGCGACTGAGTGTCGGGCCACGATTTCGGAGGAAAAACTGTGGAAGACGGCTCAGTAACGACGGAAGCGTCTGATTCTATGAGCATATCCGTAGGCCACCCGGTGGGAAAGGTAGAGGAAAACCCGTCGGAGCTTGCAGCGGCGGTAAAACTGTTCTACGTAGAACAATTTCGTGGATGAGCAGGTTTGCTTTCTGTTGCATTTATGCTGGGGTCGCGAGACTGTGACGCCCGGGGGTAAGGCAGTCAGCCTCGTCGAGGACGTAAGCCGAAAGCGGCACACAAGCCAAGGCGACAAATGTTCTACGTAGAACATTTTCGCGGTGACTGCTTCGTGCACCCGCATATGCACCTTGCGACGACATTATTAGGGGTGGCATTTCCGGCTCGTTGGGCTGGTACTTTCTCGACCGCAGGACGCTTACTCAAAGTCAGGAAGTTCGAGGCCGATCCCGCCTCATCAGTACTGCCGTAGATCATCTGTCCATCGGCAGACCGCGTCACGTTCGTCGGCCGCCGGACGAGCGCTCCTATGCAGCCACAAGTACTTTGGGTCCGGCATGTCGCCATTCGTGACCTGGTCGCAGATTTCCTCCAGCTTCTGCTCTCGTTTTTCGGCCGAATACGTGCCCCACTCCGAAAAGTTCAGCTTGCGACGCCCCTCATGCACGTCATGCGCGATCAACCACGACGCTGGCGCAAGATAGCTGTACCAGGGCCACTCAGTCCGATTTGAATGACAATTCAGGCAACTGGACCGCAGCACGCGCTCGACCGGCGCCGGCAGCTTTTGCGACGCTTCGATGGCCATAGAACTGTTGCTCGGCGGGTTGCGCCGGTCTACCGGCACCAACTGCGCGACAACCACGAGCGCCGCGACCGCCAACCCGACTCGCTTCAGCCAACGCATCACACCTCTCACCGCGCTACCTGGTCCGGATGCAACGACTTCAAGTACGTGATCACCTGCCAGATTTGCGGGTCGCCCAGCTTCGCCCATGATGGCATGCCAGAGCCCATGCTGCCGTTGGTCAGCAGCCAATGGAGATCGCCATCGGTGGCCTGCTGCTGCACGCGCGCGCTGCGCAACGAGGGATGTTTCTTGATGCCCTCGGCATCCTCGCCATGGCAGTGCGCGCAATGATCATGAAAGACGCGCTGCCCGGCGAGCACGGCATCCGGCTGATCGCGATAGGGATTGTTGCGCTCATGCTCTCGCGCCGGCACCTTGGCCAGCCAAGCGCCATTAGAGGTGGCGAAAAGCGTCGTCGACATTATCAAGCCTGAAATTATAACGAACGTTCGTTTCATGTGATGATCAGCTCTACTTGTGAAAGTGCGCGAACACTTCCTGGATCTCGTACGACACCGAGAAGCGAAACAGAAAGGGCACGCTGTAGTTGTTCAAGCCGAACTGCGGCGACATTCCGATCGTCATGCCGTTGGGGGCGGTCCAGTTCATCGTCGGCCCGGCATAATGCGACGTCCGGCGCGTGCCGAAGCCATCGCTGGTGCCCAGACCGCCGTAGATCTCGGCGCCCGCCGCAAACTTCTCGCGGCACAAGACGCACTCATGCGCGTTGGCCGCCAGCTGCAGCGGACGGCTCACTCCCACCGCATAGCCGAACTCCCACGGCTCCCCGCTCTGGAGATTCTTTTCGGTGATGAAGTTCTCGCTGAAGTTCCAGCCGCGCACGTCGCTACCCAGGATCAGCTTCAGCTCCATCTCGCGCTCTTTGTCCAGCCGCGACACCCCGTTGGGATCGAGAAAGTCCGGCGCGCCGTCGTGGCCCACGACCTCGCGCAGCGTCTTGTCGGCGCTGGTGTCTTCGAACTCGGCGTAGAGCACGGGGTTCACGTGATGCTCGCCCAGCCACGGCCGAAAGCGGTTCTCCCAGCGAAATCCGGTGAAGATGGCCGAGTCGTTCGCCGTGGCCTGACCGTCGAGATAGAACTCGGTGGTCCACCAGGTCTTCATCCCATACTCCGCTTCGATATCGGAGCCGATGAAGGCGTTGCCGCCGCGCGGATTTCCGGCCACGTTGAAGGTCTCCAGCTCCAGGTTGCCGGGCTCTTCCATGTCCTGCGAGTAGGTGACGAAGTAGGGCCGCTCCTGCGCTTGGGCGGCTTTTGGCAATAGCAACTGAGTTGCAACTAGAAAAGACAAGACGACTGGGTACAACCAGCCTTTCGGCTTTACTCCAGGCGCATTCCTCCGGAAATTGCCGCTCGCAGCGCCTGGCCGCGGCGGCGAGGCCGCAATCTCACCGCAAGAAAGGGGAACAATCCGCATAAGAATATTTCTCGCATTCCTGGCGCCGGTGGGCACTTATGGAGTGCTCAGCAGTCAGGGCCTGGTGGCCGGCCATGCCCCCTTGGCAAACCGCCCCCTGCCAAGTGCGGCTTTGTAAAGTACGCCTTTCGTAGCAAGATGCAACACAGTTGCAAGTCATGTCGACCGAATCTATTTAACGATACCGGGACGCTTCTGCACAATGCCACTTTGGATATTTTGTTGCGACCCGGTTGCAATCACCTGCAACCGAGGCCTGCAAGAAGGCGGGGGGCGGTGATGTCTCAACCGCGACGCGGGGGGCTTCCGAGCCCTGGAAGGGCGCCGTATCGGCCACCAACGTTGGAAACAATGCAAAGGGTAGAGCGCTCTAGGCCTGGCGTCTAAGCGCTTTGTGCTTTCTCTGAGTCGGCTTTGAGCCGACGGCAGAGTGTTGCCCGCCAAAGCGGGCTCTGAGAAAAAGAGGAGCTGGCGTAAGGCGGCGCTGAAGCGCCGCACTACCCGGTAGTGGCCAAGCTGGGGGGAAGAACTGGCCTTCAAGGTCAGCTCTTCCCGAACGGCGCGTCGTAACGAGTTTTTTCAGCAAACTGTGAACGCGGCTCGGAATGTCAGAACCAATGCTTTGGACGTTGTTCCATCAATGTCCGCGTGAGAACCGTGTCGTCGCTACGGGACTCGGGACTCGGGCTCTCCTTGCGATCTTCCCCAGCTGAAGCGCTGGGCCATCCTATTCCGCGCCTACGGCGCTCGATTCCGGCCGCAAAGCGATTTCCTTTTGGTTCCACCAACTGCTTGGAAATCAGGTTCCTACGCATTCACCGGAGGCCAGCACTACACTTCACGTGACCTTTGTCGCCGGCTGAAGGCTGCTCGGAGATTCAGAAACAAAGGCCTTGGACGCTGGCTTGAAGTGTGTGCGTGAGAACCGTGTCGTCCCCAGGGACTCGGCGGGACGAGGCGTTGGGTAGAGCGGGCCTTCAGGCCAGCGTCTAGCGCGCTTTGTTTCTGTGATCGGCTTCAGCCGACGGCAGAGTGTTGCCCGCTAAAGCGGGCTCTCAAAAAATGGGGACTGGGGTAACGCGGCGCTGAAGCGCCGCACTACCCGGTAGTGGCTCCGGGTGGGTTATACTTGCATGTTCCCTAACTTGCAACTTTGTTGCAAGTGCAGAATGTACTAGCGCGGTGGACGCGCAAAAGCCGGGCCGCTTCAGGCTACGCCTTACCTGGGACACACTATGCCGTTTCCTCAGACCGAAGCTCCGGGCGCGTTGCAGACGGCGCTGCTGACGCGCGGCATCCGCATGACGAAGCAGCGCCGCATAATTCTGGGCATCATTGAGACGGCCAGCCAGCACCTGGACGCAGCGCAGATCCTGCGCAAGGCGGTACGCATCGATGCCAACATTAATCGCGTGACGGTCTATCGCACGCTGGGGCTGCTGAAACGGCACGGCCTCGTCGACGAGCTCGACCTGCTGCACGTGAAGGGCGAAGGCCACTTCTACGAGCGGCGTCCGCAGCGCGACCACATGCACATGACGTGCCTGCGCTGCGGCAAGGTGCAGGAGTTCGAAAGCGACCTGTTCGATCGCGTCAAAGGGCAGGTCGAGCGCGACTGCCACTTCCATATATTGGTCGCGCGCTTTGAAATCGGCGGGTACTGCTCGGGGTGCCGGAAGTAGGGGCGCGTCCCCGCCCGGCTCAGCATGTGGCAGCTGAGGTTTTCCTCTTTAGTACGTATTACTGCCGCCCTGCACGATCACCCTTGGATCTACTGGCGTGCAGCTTTTAGGATTCGAATCCTTGCAGTGCTGGACCGAATAGGAGTTGCACTCTTGTACATTGCTGGTGCGTACATTGGCATTCACCGGAGTGCCTTTGGTTCCTCTAGGAGCGGCCGAACCATCGACGGGTGAGTTGGTGCTCGAAAATCCCAATTTGAAATACGCCGTAGCAGAAGCGGTTGGATCTTCTTGCCACGTAATCGCCTGGCCCTCTCGAACACAAATAATCGCAGCGTCTTTGCCGTTGTCAGATCTCTTGATCTTTGCCTTTTTGCCGTCCTGGTAGACGATCAGGCTACAGGGCTCCCCTTCATTGCCGCAGATCCGTGTTGTGTCGGCACACCACTGCTTCCATGTGTTATGACAGGATGCGGTATTGCCTGCCGATGCCAGGCCACAAATACTCGTCAACAGGAGCAGTAGCAACCCTGAACTTGTAAATCGGCTCAGCATAGCTTCCTCCGGCCATTCCTGTTGCTCAATGTGGCTTCTTGCGCCGCGCAGCGGATCCTCCTAATCCCATTCCTTGAACGATGACCCTCGGGTCATTTTTCTTACAGCCAATGAACGGCACGGGGCAATGTTCGATAGAGAACGCATAGCAACCCAGTGCGTCTCCGCTGACGTTGTCGCTGTCGTAATGATTTCGGAAATGGCCACTAAACTCGGTTTTATGAACAAAAGGAGAGCTTTGAGGGCTTTGATCAAAATTGATATCGAAGGTGGCAAGTCCGGTCTTGGAGTCTTTCCAGGTTACCTGCTGCTGCATACTGGGGATGTATGGAAGACACACTGTGTCTGTTTTGTAACCATTGGGCAGAAGAAGATAAGCGTCATCTGTCACCATGATGGTACAAGATTGGTCCGCGCAAACATTATTATTAAACGGGCCGTCGGGTTTACCATTCTGGGTGCACCATTTCGCCCAGGTGTCGACGTTCTGGTCGCAGGGTGTGCTGGCTAAGACGCTGCAGATAGCGCAGACGAGCACGAAAGCTACTGTGCCTGCAGTTCTAAGGCAAGACAGCTTCATGGAGCGCCTCCAAAGGCTACTACGGCCAGCCTCAACTTCTTGTATTAGCTCTGCCCTTTGCCCATTGCTGATAGCGGCTGTCTTGCCGTAAGGCGCCAAGCTCAGGGTCGGCTTCAATATCCGACAATGAAGAGCCGGCGTCATAAGCCTTGAACACCATATCTAACGCTTGTTTCCGGTTGCCGATAATCTCATAAACCAATGCAGCTGTAAACAAAACATTCGTGTCACGCGGCGACAACTGTAATGCCTTGTTAATTAACTGCTCGGCGTCGCGCGTGTGGCCAAGGTGCGCATGGTAAAGGGCGCTGCTGCTTAGCGCATCGGAGTCCTTAGGATTGACTCCGAGATCTTCGGTGGCAGTCTGCAGCGCTTTTTGGTAAGCCGCCTTGACTTGCGCTTCTTCGCCGGGAACTTGCGAATAGGCATCGCCCAGATTTCTCCAGAGCACGTGATTATGAGGAGCAAGCTCAGTCGCCTTCTTCAGAGCCTCGGCAGCTTCCGGATAACGCTTCAGGTAGATGTAGTCTGCTCCGAGATTGTTCCAAGTGCTGGCGCTCCGATCCTTGGCCGGCTCCTCATTCAATATGTTGACGGCGTCCTGATATCTGCCCATTTCGGTATAAACACCGCCCAAATTGTCGAAGGCTAATGAATTGTCGGGTTGCAGCTCAAGCATGGCTTTGAATTGCTGCTCGGCCTTGTCAAACTGTCCATGATGATCGTAAAAGCTCCCCAGCCCGCTATAGCCGAGGGGGTATTCGGGGCGACGATCGATAACCCACTTATAGGCCGCCTCCGCTTCCGGGAGCTTGCCTTGGACGTCGTAGATTTCCGCAATGTGATACTCGGCTTGAACCATAGTAGGGTCTTGCTGCAGGCCTTGGTGGAACTCGTCCAAGGCCTTGTTCAACTCTCCCGTTTGTTGATAAACCCTGCCGAGGGCGAGATGGGCGGCAGACAAACCCGGATCGAGCTCGATGGCACGGCGTCCATTGGAAATTGCTTTTGCAATCCATTGCGGATCTTTGGTGAGCACGTACTTGGTGGAATAGGCTTGACCAAGGCCGGCATAGGCAACGGCGTATTCCGGGTCTTTTTGCAGCGCCTTACCGAAAACTTCAATGGCATGGTCAATGCTTTCAACATTGAATCTCTGTAGATAGCCGAGCCCCTGGACATATAGCTCATAGGCTCCGGGCTGTTTCGTGCCTCCCGCATTAATGGAGCGCGCCATCTCAGGAGTGATTTGCAGGTTCACCATGTCGGCGACGGATTCCCAAACCTTGTCCTGCAACTCATCCAGGTTGCCGGCCGGCGCACGAATAGTTCGAGAATCCAGTTGCCGATGGTTCTGGGCATCCACCAGATTGGCATTTACGATCACACCGTTGCCAGTATGCTGAATGCTGCCCGTGACGGCCAAGGAGGCATTCAGGTTGCGATAGGCGTCATTCAAGCTCGTAACTTTTCTTGCATCACTCGAAGGAACAACCCAAAAGGATTGCTGGAACCGCTCGAGTTGCGACAGCTTGCTGGTCAGGTTCTCGACTTCACCGTCAGTGAACGCTTTGTCTTCGGCCTCATTGCCCACGCTCTGGAAGGGCAGGACAGCAATGTGCTTTTGCGCCGGCAAGCGGTGAAACTGCTCATAGGTAAAGATTGACATAGTCCCAATAGCCGCGATAGCAACTGCCAGAGCGAGGATCGCCTTCCTGCGCCTCGTCCGGGCGCGTGCTTCCTTCTCGACCAACTGCTTCTGCGGTGTGTTCGGATTTCCGGCGTCGTCGGTGAATAGGTTGTAGAGATGCAGCCGGACGCCGTGTTTGACCTCGACTTCGCCAAGGTCCTGGCGGATGACATTGCTCCAGGCGCTCACCTCGGCGAGCATGTCGGCGACGATCTTGGAGACGAGGATGTGGCCGGCGTCGCCACAATCCATGACCCGCTGGGCCATGTTGATGCCGCCGCCGGCGACGTTGCGCGCCTGGTTGATGTCGGCGACACGGTAGACCAGTCCGGTGTGGATGCCCATGCGCAGCCGGATGTCGGTGTGCCGTATGGAGCGGCTTAGTTCCAGCGCGCAGGCGATGGGCTGCTCCGGGTCGCCGAAGAAAACCAGCGCCATACCGTCGCCGGTGGGCAGGCAAATCAAGTTGGAATCGCCGTGAGCCTGGGTGAATGCGGCGGTCGTACACACTGACTGCTGCAGGCGATTTAGGACGCTACGCTGTTGCTCGATGGGAAGGGTGGAGTAGGCGACGATGTCCATGAATAGGACGTGCGCCATCTCCAGCGCCGTGGTGGCGGGCGAGGATTCTGGGCCAGATGAGGCAGGGGCGCTCAAGCTTCGCTCCGCATGACAAGGTACTACAGGTTCGGGATAGGACAGAGTTTTATTTCGCGCTCATTATGGAGACGGTGATAGGTAGAGAAGGTAATAGGCCAAGCTGGCGAATCTAATGTAGCGGCACAGCAGGTGGTTTCAGGGCGAGGTGTGTCGCCGGCTGAAGCCGGCTCGGGAAATCAGAAACAAATGGCTGGACGCTGGCCTGAAGGCCAGCTCTACCAAACGGCTGAGACGCCGGGCCATGATGCCAGCTCTATTCTTCGTGCGCAGCGGGCGGTGAGGGTTCCTGTGCTACGGGAGCAGCAGGAGCAGCAGGAGCTGCGGGGGCGGCGTGCTCTACCGGCTTTGGGGGCGGGGTGTAGGTGAAGAAGGACAGCAACTGGCGATCGAGGTCGCCGCGTTGCAGGTCGATGGCGGTGAAGACCAGAAACTTCGATTCAGCGCTGACGGAGCTGCAGAGCAGCTTGTTGCGGAGGCCGCCGAACTCCCAGGTTTCCTGGCGCTTGGCGGGGGTGCCCTGGGGATAGCAATCGGCGAGGCGCGCGAGCACGATCTCGAACTGACGGGCGCGGCCGGCAACGTCATCCTCGATTGCGTAGGAAGCCAGGATGACGATGCTGAGGGCGAGGTCGACCCATGCGCCCATCTGGCCGACGAGCTTCTCGGCTTCGGCGCGGCCTTCCTGGGAACGCCCGGCCTGGATGAGGCATTCGGCAAGATCGGAGCGCGCACCTTTGTTCTCCGGGTCGAGCTCGACGCGCTTGCGCAGGAATTCGAGGGCGCGGACGGGCTGGAACATGAAGTCGCCGTAGAGCTGGCCGATGGCGCCATAGATGACGGCCTTGTCGGCCGACACGGTGAGCGCCTGGTTGAGCATCTCAAGCGCCTCGGAACAACGGTTCAGCTTGGCCAGGCTGCGCGCCTTGTTAGTCCACGGCTCGGAGGGCTGAGGGTTGATTTTGATGGCGCGGTCGTAGAAGGGCAGCGAGTCTTCGTAGTCCTTCTGGTGCTCCAGTTCCGTCTTGCGCTGCAGGCGCGAGAGCGACCAGCCCGTGTTGTTGTTGGCCCAGTAGTCGTCGGGATTGAGCTCCAGCACCTTGGCATAGCTGGCAATCGCCTCCTGATGGCGATCGAGGGCGCCGAGGCAATAGCCGTGGTGCAGCCAGGCATCGGTGGACTTGGGATCGACTTCGATGGCGTTGGCGGCTGCCGCCAGGGCCTCGGTGTAGTCGCCCATGCTTTCCAGCACAATGCACAGGTTCAGGCGCGCAACCATATATTTCGGATCGAGCCGAATGGCCTCGCGGTAGTAGGAAGCGGCGGCGGAAAACTCGCCGCGCTGATTGTGGGTGTTGCCCTTTTCCAGGTAGAACCAGGGATTGTTGGGATCCAGTTCGATGGCGCGGCTGATTTCTTCGAGGGCCTGCGCGGTGGTCGCGGGCAATTCGGTCAGCACCAGGGCGCGTCCGCGATGGGCCCAGGGATAGGCGTCGTCGGCGCGAATGGCGCGATCGTAAAACTTCAAAGCCTGGTCGAGCTGACGCGCCTGCAGAAGGTTGTCGCCGCGCGAGGTCCACTCACGCGCGGTGAAATTGTTGGGAGCGAGCTTGGCCGCGCGCTCGAAGTGAGCGATGGCCGATTCGATCTGCCCAGTGGCGAGCAGGGCGTCGCCCTTATCGATGAGGAACTCCGGGTCATCCGGCCTGGTTTCGAAAATCTGATCGTAAACGGCGATGGCTTCCGCGGGCCGATTGAGGCGGGCCAGCAGCAGGGCCTTCGCCTTCAGCAGGTCGATATTGGAGCCGCCAATCTGGAGAGCGCGGTCGTAGCCGGCGAGGGCTTCGGCGCCGCGGCCGAGCGACTCGAGGACCTGGGCACGCTCGCCCCACAGCGACGCCTGCCCGGGATCGATTTCCAGCATGTGGTCGTAGATGGGCAGGATTTCCTGCCTGCGGTTAAGGACGACGAGCGCCTTGACCTTCTCGCGCCACAGTTTGATATCGCGGGGATTGGTTGCGAGGCCCGCCTCGACCTCGGCAAGAAACTGCTCCCAGCGGTTCTCCTGCGAAACCTGCGGCTGGGTAAGCTGCGGCGACTGGTTCACGGCATTGGCGGTGGTGGTCTGCTCGCTCACAGGCGTGCTCCTCCGGGGCCGGCGGAGGGCCCGGCGGGTCCGATGCCGGCGGGCATGGCGGCCCGGGTGAAGGGCTTCACGATGTTAAGCACGCCTTTGAACCGCGCCACGTTGCCCATACCCAGGCACAGCAGCATGCACTCCTGCACCAGGTTGCGCTGTCCCTGGTCGAGCCGGCGCAGGTTTTCGAAGGAGAGGTTCGACATCAGGCCGGTGAGTTGGTCGAACTCGTCGGAGGAATCGGCGTTGGCATACTCGCTGTTGTTGCTCAATCCTAACCAAAGAAACACGTAGCCTTGCATCTCCGACAAATTTTTATCGATGGCCTGGATCAGCATCAGCGCATCGGGATATTCGGGCGACAGTTTTAAGGCCCTGTCCGCCTGCACCACGGCCTCGAGCAGCGAGCCCGGATACACCAGCTGGGTGGCGGCGAGGCCGGAAGGGATGCTGGCCAGCGCGTTTCCTTTCACCGCACGGATATCGTTCATCTTGAGGGTGGCAGCCCTCACGCATTCATCGATCGTGCTCCGGTTGGAGGCATTGACCAGCACCGCCTGCGAAGCCAGGCCTTGGGCATAGGTGAGGGCGAGGCAATCGAAGGTCTTGGGATTGTTGTAATGCAGGTTGAGCTTCTGGACTTCGGCGGCGACATAAGAGAAGAGGTTGCCGATGCGGACATCGCCTCCCCCGCCGGCGCCTCCATCCATGCCTTGCAGCAGGTAGTAGGTCATGGCCCCATGGTCGTGGCTGACCAGATCGTCGGGCAGCTTTTCCTCCTGGCGGGTCTTCTGGTCGAAGATGCGGATCTTATGGGCGGCATTGATCTCGCGCGATTGATCGTCGGCGCCGGAGGAAGCCAGGATGAACTTGCCTTCGCCGAGGGCGCCCTGCAGCTGCACGTCTTTCAGCGGATCGTAAAACGGCGCAGTCATGGAGACGGCGCCTTTGGCCGGCTGCGCGCTGACGCCGCTGTGGCAGCAGTCCAGGATGAGCAGCGCCTGCATCTTGTTGGTGGCGGCCAGAAAATATTCGCGCAGCTCCTGCATGCGGATGCCGGCGACCACCGGGTTCTGGTATTCATGGTCCCAGGGCGCAATGTAGCCGTTGTTGTAGTCGTCGAGAAAACCGTGCCCGGAGAAATAGAAGAGGGCGATGTCGTAGCGGTCTTTTCTCCAGAACAGGTCGCTGATGCCCTCGCGGATGCGGTCGCCGGTGGCCCTTTCTCCAATCAGCAGGTGGCGGTCGGGATCGAGCTGAAAGCCCCCGAAATGCTTGAGGCGCGCGAAGACCTCGCGGGCATCGTTCTCGGCGCCTTTCAGCTCGGTAGTGATCTCGGGATCGCGATACTTATTGATACCGATCACTACCGCGCGCTTGATTGGGTCGGCCATAGCTACGCTCCGCTGTGCTTCAGCTCAAACTTGCCTTCCAGCACGGAAACCGAGATGTCGCGATCGGCGAGGAAGCCGCCGACCGCCTTCAGGCCGTCGCCGATGACATGCAACACGGCGCCCGCCATGGCGGAACGCTCGCTCCACTTGGCCTGCGAGATAGCTTCCACGATTTTGCGCTGCATAAAGAGGTTGAACAGCTTCTCGGCGCACTCGACGGTGCGCTCCGGGGATTTGAGCAGCTCTTTGCTGTCGAGCTTGGCGTAGGCCGTGCAGTCGGCGGAGGCAGGTGACGCCAGGCCGGGCACGGCCGTCATGATGATCACCGGAAACCGGGTGATGTTGAAGCGGCCAACGATCATGTCGTAGTTAGGGTCGGCGGCGCTGCCCAGATTCACCAGGAGGTTCTTGCCGGTGTTGTCGCCGAGCTGGGTGAGAGCGTCCTCCAGCGGGCGGTTCGGCATGGCGGCGCGGAAGTAGAGCAGGAAGACCTTGTAGTCGTTCGGCAGGTCCTGAAGGAAGACGCGGGAGACTCCGCGGGCCGCTCCCACGACGGGGGAGTCACCGCGCGTGGGATCCCCGGCTGTCGGTTCGGGTTCTGTAAGGACAAGCTCAAACGGCATGGGAAACCCCTCGGCGGCAAAGGACGAGGCCGCCGCAGCATTTAACTCCGAATCGCCTATCTCTGACAAGGGCAATAATATACTTGACAAAATAACTGCCCGGCTCTAAGATTTCAGCATGGAACCGAGCAGCCTACAAGAAGCAATCCTTTACTTCGCCAAGCCGGAAAACTGCCGCGAGTATCTTGTAGCGCGTCGCTGGCCCGATGGCGTCGAGTGCCCGCGCTGCGGCAGCAAGAACGTGCTGTTCCTCGAAAAGTACAACCGCTGGCACTGCCGCGAAAAGCACAGTGCTCCGCAGTTCACGCTCAAGACCGGCACGATCTTTGAGGAATCTCCCATCGGCTTGGACAAGTGGTTAACCGCAATGTGGCTAATCGTGAATTGCAAGAACGGGGTTAGCTCTTGGGAGATTCACCGCGCCCTAAAGGTCACGCAAAAGACGGCGTGGTTCATGTTGCAGCGCGTTCGGCTCGCGATGCAGGGAAAGCATTCCGTGAAGCTCGGTAGCAGCGGCGCTGCGGTTGAAGTAGACGAAACGTTCATCGGCGGCAAGGCCCGCAATATGCGTATGGATGTAAAGAAGCGCCGCGTCACTGGCACAGGCGGCAAAGACAAAACCGCCGTTATGGGAATCTTGGAGCGCGGTGGGCAGGTTCGGGCGCAAGTAGTTCCGAGCCGCAAGAAGAGTATTTTGCAGGCCGAAGTGAAGAAGAACGTCGAAGCTGGCGCTGCGCTCTACAGTGATTTTCTGCTCTCCTATGACGGCCTGTCTGCCGAATATGCACACAAGGTTGTCGATCACGCAGAACGCTACGTTGACGGCCAAGTTCACACGAACGGTCTGGAGAACTTCTGGAGCTTACTCAAGCGCGGATTGAGCGGAACGTATGTGAGTGTTGAGCCGTTCGTTCCGTTATCTGGACGAGCAGATGTTCCGCTACAACAATCGGGCCACAAAAGACAATCCCCTGAATGATGCTGACCGCTTCGATCTTGCCGTGCGGCAGATCATCGGGAAGCGGCTGATGTATGCCGAGCTGACAGGCAAGACTCAGGGGGGAGAAATCAGAAGCGTTCTGAATGCAAACTGAGGTTACCGAGAGGGCGAAAACCGAATTTCAAGTCCCCTAAAACTGCAAAAGGTCGGCTGGCAGGCTGACCTTTGCGAGTACAACTCGAATCTTTGTGGCGGCTTCGGGGGCGATGCCGAACTCAACAGGACAATTATGTCTTGGAGAGGCCGCGATGTCTAGTCGCCTGACTGTTGAGATTATTGGTTCCGCATCCGACCGCAAAGATGTGCGCCTAAGCGATTTCATCGAGCAACTGAGAAACATCAAGAAGGCTCTGCATGAAACCGAACTCGCCATTTCTGGCGCTGACAAACCGCTTCTCGATTACAAAGTTGTCGATCTTCGCCACAACAGCCCCGCTACTGTAGTGCTTGTGCAAGCGGGCGATGTTCCCCCAAGACCAGACCTGATGCCAGAAGTCGTGAACAACTTCACGGCGGAACTAAGCCTTATCAAGCGCGAGAAAAAATTACTGATTCACCCCGACTTGCCGCGACTTCAGGCTTACCAGGAAATCGGGCGACGCGAGAGCACTCAAAGCCGGGTAGAAGCGGTGCGAATCAGGAGTGGGCGCAAGGTGGTAACGATTGACCAAGCATTTCAGCGCAATCTCGATGAGATCGTCGGGCCGGATGAGTTTGCGGATGGTTCCACGTCCGGCATGTTGGACGCGGTCAATTTTCACAACACTAACAGGTTCACCCTGTATCCGCCACTTGGACCGCGCAAAGTCTACGGAACTTTCCAGCCGGAGCTAAGGGCAGTAGTGAAGCAGGCGATAGGGACGTTTGTGACCATCGTCGGCAAGCTGCGATACAAAGCATGGTCCCCATATCCGCATGGCGTAATAGCTGAGTTATCACAGGTTTGCAAGACGCCGTATATGAAGTGGAAATTAATGAATCGCTTCTGTTCACATCTGCTGTGACGCGCGGTGAAATCTACTTCGGCAAGCTGGACTTGAATCAAAAGAATATGTATGCGCGCCTGATGCGCCGAAGCAATGTGCAAGAGGTTGACGCCGATCCGCGTGTGATGGATAGGGCGTCTGCGATACGGGAATACCACGAAGCGCGAAAGCAGAAGGTGAAGACGCCTGACGCGATTCACTTAGCGACAGCCGTGCTCTACCGAGCTGATGAATTTCATACGATGGACGGATTGCAGAAGGACGGTAGCAAGCATCGCAAATTGTTGGCTCTAAGCGGCGACGTGGGAGGCTACAACCTCAAAATCGTTCATCCCTATCCCCGTAGGCATCCGCCCGCCGACATGGTTACAGTAAAAGGGCCGCTCTTCGCGGACAGTTCGGATGAGGCGAAAGGAAATACAAAATGAAACCACTACCTGCCCCGCAGGTCCCCGGTAAAACCGAGTTTGAACGGTTCGACAATGCCGTCCGCCAAGTGCTCACCGTGTCAAAAGAAGAACTGCTCAGGCGCGAAGCCGCAGAGAAGCGAACGCGGGAACGCAAGAAGCGAGCCAAAAAATGACCGACGAAGAGATTGTGAAAGCGGTTCGCTTACGATACCGGATTTGCAATTATCTCTTCCGACTCGGCATCGCTTGGTTTGTGGTAGGCGTAATACTCGAAATGTTGCGACTACAAACCCAGTGGCCACCGATCACTATCGAGATGATCGGCGCGGGCATCTTCACGACAGGTGCGGCCATGACATTTGCCCTGTACCGATGCCCAGTGTGCGACCACTATCTCAACAAGTTCAGGCCCGATAAAGAGAAGTGCGCTCACTGCGGGGCGAAAGTGCGCTAGCCCTTATTTTGCGAAGTATATTATTGCCCTGACAAGGGGCTTGCGATGATTCTATCCCGGCACCACAAGTTCTTTGGGTATTGGACGATTTCCAGGGGGCAGGGGCCGGCCGGCGCGCTGGTGGCAAACGCCGAATGAAGCCCCCGCCGAGGAGCAGCCCACAGGCGCCATAATCGCGCGCGCGTTTGGGATTGGTAAGCCGAACTTCGGGATCGAGGCGCGCATTCAAGGCGTGGCGAACAGGAACTATCTGGGTTTCTCGAATGGAAGAAAGGCTCGCTCGAAGCGCGAAATTAAATAGTCCGGAGGCTGGGCTAAAGGCCAGCTCTACCCGATCGGCTCCCCGCAGCGAGTCCCGTGGGACAACAAGGGTTCTCACGCAGACGCTAAAGGCTAGTTCTACCCGTAGCTTCGCCCCTACCGGGTAGTGCGGCGCTTCAGCGCCGCGTTACGCCAGGCCTCTTTTCTGAGAGCCCGCTTTAGCGGGCGACACTCTGCCGTCGGCTGAAGCCGACTGGAAAAAATATGACGCGCTTCCGGCACGACTGAAGTCGTGCCCTGATACGAAGCTGACGGTTAGAGCAGGCCTTCAGTGTCTGCGTGAGAACCGTGTCGTCCCTACGGGACTTCGGCTTTACTCTTCACCTTACCCGGCCACAGACCTGATGCTAACGGTTTGTTGGCGGCTGCCATATGAAGAACTGGTTAAAGAACTAAGAACTATCATCTAGATGCCTTGTAACAGGGCTTGACTTCCGTCGTGTCCGTTACGAAGCACCGCAATCTCAGAATTGTTCAGCAGCCTGTCAAGTCAGGAGCTGTCGAGATCGCGATACTCCATACCGGCGCTCCCCGCGCCCCAGTCGTGGGGAGCGCCCGTGCGGCTGATTATCGCGCGAATCAGATGGGTTGTAGTCCACAGTTTGGGTCACCGATTGAAGCTATCGACTAGTTAGTTCATAGCTGAAGTGAGACTATTGTGGTTAGTTGGTATTTTGAACATTTTGTCGGTAAATCAAGGATATTTTGCTGCGCACCGATTCTTATAGGCTCACGAAAGTGGCGGGCATGTAGTTTCGCTATAATCAGCAGCCTCTCCGAACAGATTTTGTAGTTTTCTTCCACCAAAGTCCCTTGACTTGAATTTATTCGGTATGTGAGATTGACCAATCAATAAGCAGCTACTCTGTTGCAAGTAGCTTGCGCACTTGACCCTCAGGCCCTGTATCGTTTGCTACCACCTTCTGGCTCGTTCAACCTCCAACCGTCTGTACCTACCCCTGCCTTTACGGCGTGAGGAGAAAGCGAATGAAATCGCACAAGCAAGCTTGGATAGCCGTATTGTGTCTGGTGCTGGCGGCCGCCGTCGGGCTCGCCTTCAGCGTTCACATCACTAAAGCTCACGCGGCGAAAGGTCCCGTCGCGCTGGCGCAACCTGCCGTTTATCTCGCCACACCGTCGCTTCGGGCTGCCACGGTTTCCGATGCCATGCTGCTGGACGATGGTCCGGCCCAGCGCGTGACGGGCCTGCAGCGCGACCCGAACTTTGTCCTGCCGCCAGTCGAATCGTTCACCCTGACTCCGCCCAACCCGGCGCAGGGCCTGACGAAAACCACTATCGCGGTGCGCTTCGCCGGGTCAACCGACCAGCTGCCCTCGCGCTTTCCGATTACGCTCGACGGCGAGAATGTGATCGTGCAGCGCTCCAGCAACGATGAGAAGACGTTCGTCACCGCCGCTGACTTCAACTGGCAGAGCTTCGCCAACGAGCAGGGCCGTCGCAAGCAAGCTGCCCTGAACGGAAAGACGGTTTCCGTGTTTCAGGGACGCGAGTTCGTGCGCACCGAACAGATGCAGTTTGTCGCCCCGGAGCAGATCCTGGGCGCGTTGCAGTCGCACCAATCCATCCAGTTTTCGCCTGGAGTGCTGATCAGCGGAACGGTCACGGTGGTGCCCGACCATGAGCTGATGATCACGGCGATCCCGGTGGTCGAAGCTCCGGGCAACACCCAGGACCCCTGCGTGCTCAACATCACGAACAACACCGGCCCATGGACCTTCAACACGTTGCTGCAGGCGATCGCGTGCAGCGGCGGCAACTGCACGGCAGGAACGCAACAAGGTCAGGCCATGGCGGAAAACATGCTGATGGGAATGTTTCTGGCCTGGCAGAACCCCAACCAGCAGGTCAATACCTTCCCGGTGCCGATGCGCAATGGGATTGGCACGCTTGGCCAACCGGGAACCAAGTTCCTGTCCAACTGGCCCATCGATGCGAACAACACCTGCAGCAACGGCCCCGGCGGCCTGTGTCCATCACTGCCGGCCGCGCCGGTGCACCTGAACGCAATCGTCAACCGCATTGATCTGGGCGAGCAGAGCGCGGGCCCAGCCACAGGCGGCGAGTTGCGCTTCATCTTCGGCGTGACCGCGAATGACGGCACGGGCACCGGGGTCTGCTCCAACCATGGCCAGCAGCTGTTCAACATCATCGTTGAATACAAGGTGCCCAGGAGCTTCAACGCACTGACTTGGGCACAGCGCTGGAACAGCCTGCCGACCAGCGATTTCGGCGCCGACTACCTGGCGGCCCTGAAGACGACGATCACCGATGCAGTGGTTACGCCGAACGCCTGCACCGACCCCGCGGGCAACCCGATCAGCTGCCTGGGGCAGATTCGCACCAACGAGGTCACGCTGGGGCCCAGCCAGGGCCAGGTTCAGGACCTGTGGGAGCTGCGGCAGTTCATGCTGGTGCAGAGCAATGGGCCGCAGCTTCAGGAGGCGACGGTCTTCATGTCACCGGACGGCAGCTTTAACTTCGGGTCGCCGTCATGTAACGGGGACCGCTCGCCGCTGCTAGCCTGCAACAACAACGGCGTTCTGAAGAACTGGATTGACAGTCACCAGAGCACAATCCTGGCGAGCCAGGGCGTCTTTCCGATCGTGCCCAACGACTTTCCGTCAAGTAGCTCCCCATTCCTGGGCGGCTCGGCATTCAATGGCGGCAACGCTTTCTGGGTCGACCAGAACCAGACCAACTCCGAGCAGGCGAGGGTGTTTTTCTCGGCTAACACCTGCAACGGGTGCCATGGCGGCGAGACCTGGGTACCGGACTTCCAACAGGTGCATAACCGCGCCGCCACTGGTCACGGCGACGTGGCCTCCACCCTCTCCAACTTCCTGCTGGGCTGCACGGATTCCACCCATGGAGTCGGAGGCTGCACGAGTACGCAGTGTGGGATCAACACGCCCTGCACGGAAACCGTGCCGGACCCGAACCTGAATTGTGGCACTCAGTGTACGAACACGATGTTCGGCGACATCCTCCGCCGCCAGACGTATATGGCGACGGTGCTGGGCGCCGATCAGCCGAGCGGTGGCGGAACGCTGTTGCCGTTTATCTCGCACAAGACCGGCGTCCACTGAGGGCGTGGCACGATCTTACGAAACTCCCCACTCAGGCAAGTACGCCTGGGTGGGGTTTTTGTTTCTCGTGTGGCGAGCATATCTCTTTGGTTAGGGAGACATCTTGCGTTGTCACAGTTTGCTGAGAAACGCGGAACGGCGGCGAAATTAAATGGCTTAGACGCCGGCCTGAAGGCCTGCTCTACCCGAAGGGTTTGTCGCGAGGAGTTTTTAGCCGGCTCATAAGCCAAAAGAAGACTTGTTCGGCACGACTAAAGGTCGTGCCCTGATACGAGGCATTGCGAGGTTGTGCCCTGATAGAAGGCGGCTCGACATTGGGCCCTGATACGAGGCGGTTCGAGATTGTGCCTGATACTAGGCGGTCGAGATTGTGCCCTGATAGAAGACAGTTCGACATCGTGTTTTGAACAGCCTGTTCCAGGCGTGCCTATGCAGCCACCGTTGGGCATTTCCAACCGGCCCGCTGCCGTTTTTCATTTTCAGCGGTGCTACGGCGCGTCATCTTCTATACTGAACAGCTTTGCCGGTGGGAAGGGTTCGGTGAGGATCAAGGTCTTCTATCACGACAAATGTTTCGACGGCGCCTGTTCGGCGGCGCTGTTCACGCGCTTTTACCGCGAGCGCATCCGCGAGCACGCCCAGTTCGAATATCACGGGCTGGTGCATCGCGCTGGCGCGCTGTTCAACGAGGCCGACTTTACCGGCGACGAGAACGCCATCGTCGACTTCAAGTATTCGTCGTCGCCGCGGATTACCTGGTGGTTCGACCATCATCAGAGCGCGTTTCTCACGCCCGAGGACGCCTCGCACTTCGAGCAGGAGCAGAGCAACACCAAGTTCTACGATCCCGACTTCCGCTCCTGCACCAGGTTCATCGCGGTGACTGCCGAGCAGCGTTTCGGCTTCGATCCTCGGCCGGCGGCGGAGATGATCGAGTGGGCCGAGATCATCGACGGCGCGCTCTACGACGGGCCGCAGGCGGCGGTGGAGGTGACGGCGCCGGCCACCCAGCTGACCATGCTGATCGAGAGCAACCAGGACCCAGCATTCATTCCCGGGCTGATATCCAAGCTGGCGTATCAGCCGCTGCAGCAGATTGTGGACGAGCCGGCGATTGCCGGGCGGCTGCCGGCGCTGATGGAGCGGCATCGCCGGTCGATCGAGATCATGCGGGAGCGCGCGACCTGCCAGGACGGCACTATCTTCTTCGACGTTACCGACCATGACCTGGAGGGCTACAACAAGTTTGTCCCCTATTACCTGCATCCGCACTGCACCTACAGTGTGGGACTGAGCAAGAGCAGCTTCCGGACCAAAGTTTCGGTGGGGTCGAATCCGTGGGCGACGGCGAGCTACATGGAGAACCTCGCGAAGATTTGCGAGCGCTACGGCGGAGGGGGCCACGCGCGCGTGGGGGCGATTTCGTTTCCGCCCGACCGCTTCGAAGAAGCCCGGCAGGCGGCGCAGGAGATTGTGGCGGAGCTGCGCGCCAGCTACCGCGCGCATGAGCGAGAATAGCCGGGGGCAAGTTGCGGCTTGAGCCTGGAATTGAGGATTTCGCCGCGGTTTTGTAGGCCAACGGATGGCGACGTCCGGCACCCCGCAGCTAAGTCTGCGCGCCGTAGGCGCGACACGTCACGCAAGAGGGCGAGTGCCGTAGCGGTTACGCGAGTTATTGCCGGCTGGCGACTACACGGG
>DASRGM010000017.1:0-16568 GCA_035651035.1 Terriglobales bacterium | reverse complement strand
GAGCCTGACAACGCAGTTATGTAGGTCAGATTGCCAGAGCCATCGTAGTTGCTCTGGTACGCCATGATACGGTTATTGCCATCTGCGGGCATATTCCACATTACGCCCGTGCAGGTGCCGAAGGGCTGTTCGGCTGTGAGATTACCCCAGTTATCGTAGGTGTATTGCTCGCAACCGTTGAAGAAGGTTGCATTAAACAGCCGGTTCACCGCGTCGTACATAAACGACTGCGAGTGCGATGGGGTGACGGTATCGGTTATACCGGCAACATTTCCAGCCCACGCGATGCTCCGTTTATTGGCCACGCCGAAGACCACGGCGGTCCTCCCCTGAAGGCTGTTCGACATGCGGTTTCCTCCGCTGCGGGATGAACGATTGAGAATATCACCGGGATGCGGAACTCGATTGCCGGGCGCGGTGTCTAAAAAGATCATGCTTGAGGTGCAGCGGCTGACGAAACGCTTTCACAGCGTGCCCGCCGTGCAGGACGTGTCGTTCGCCATCACCCCCGGCCAGGTCCTCGGGTGCCTCGGTCCCAACGGCGCGGGCAAAAGCACCACGGTCAAGATGCTCATCGGCCTGTTGCAGCCGAGCAGCGGAAAGGTGCTGTTCAATGGCGCCGATATTCATTCCGACCTGGTCGGCTATCGCAAGCAGCTGGGATACGTGCCGGAAGAGCCGAACCTTTATCCATACCTCTCCGGGCGGGAGTACCTGGAGATGGTGGCGACGCTGCGCAGTATTGAACGCAAGCGGCGCGACCGGAAGATTGCCGATCTGCTGAACCTGTTCTCCATGTACCCGCATCGCGATGCGCCTATCGCCTCGTACTCGAAGGGCATGCGCCAGCGGATTCTGCTGATCGCCGCACTGCTCGATAATCCGCGACTGCTGATCTTCGATGAGCCGCTGTCCGGGCTGGACGTGGTCTCGGCGCTGATCTTCAAGAACCTGCTGCGGAGGCTGGGCGACTGCGGCAAGGCGATCTTCTATTGTTCGCATGTGCTCGAGGTGGTGGAAAAAGTCTGCTCACATTTGCTGATCCTGCGCGCCGGGCAAGTGGTCGCCTATACCGCTGCGGCCGAGCTGCCCAGGGTGCGCAGCGAGGCGTCGCTGGAGGAGACTTTCGCGCATCTGGTAAGCGAGGTCGATGTCGAGAAGGTTGCCGGCGAGATCGTCGAGGTCGTGGCGGCATGACGCGCTTGCCGCTCTCCACCCGCATCTGGCAGCGCCTCGCCGATTCCCCTGTCGGACACCTCGCGCGCCTGAAGCTGGGTCGCATGCTCTACGGCGCCAACCCCGATAGTGAAGAGGTGGATTCCGGCCTGGTGGGCGCTTTGTCTCTGCTGGCCCTTCCCGGAGCTTTCCTGTCATTGCTGCTGTTCAACAAGTACGGGAGCCTGCTGCGGTTTTTGCGCGGGCAGGTGAAGTTCGATCCCTACGCCTCGTCGCTGCCAGACGAATATCTGTTCATCGTGCTTGCCATGCTGGTGAGTGGCGGCGTCGCGCTGTGGAAGTGGGACACGCTGTTTCTCGACCGGCGCGATACCGTCAACCTGGTCCCCCTGCCGGTGCACACCCGGCAAATCCTGCTCGGAAACTTGTTGGCGATCCTGCTGTTCGCAGTCATCTTCTGCGTCGACGTGAACGCGGCGTCGGCGGTGTTGTTTCCGCTGGTGGTGAGCGCATCGCAGGAGTCGTTTTTATTCGCTGGCAAGATCGCGCTTGGCCATGGGCTAGCCGTCGCCACGGCCAGTCTCTTTAGCTTCGCCGCGGTATTTGCGGTAGCGGGCAGCCTCATGGCGGTGCTGCCCACGCGCGTTTTTCTGCGGATTTCAATCTGGGTGCGGGTGCTGCTGGCGATGGTGTTGCTACTGCTGTTTGCGAATGCGTTTGCGGTGTCGCGGGAGATAGAGCTCGGAACGATCGCGGCGCACAGCGGTCTGCGATACCTGCCGCCGGTCTGGTAATCGGGGATTGTGCCAGTGGGCGCGTGGCGCGGCCGGGCCGCTCTTTACACATCTGGCATTCGTGGGCCTGCTGGCGTTGCTGGCGGCGGCATCGGTTTGCGCAGCGTCTTTCGCCATGGCCTATCAGCGCCATTTCTCCCGCATGGCAGAGCTCAGCGGAACACAAGCCGGAAGCTGGCGGTGGCGGCTGGGCTTCTGGGAGCGCATTCTCGATCGCGTCGTTCTGCGCACAGCTTACGAGCAGGCTGGATTCCGTTTTGTAGTACGTTCTCTGTTTCGCAGCGACCGGCATCGCGCGGCAGTCGCCGTATTTGCCGCGGTCGGGCTGCGCTGGAGCGTCCTCTGCGGCCTGCTCGAGCTTCTTGTGTCGGCTGTGCTGGCGGCAACTCTGATCGCCGGCCTGGTCCTCGCCTATCGCAAGCTGCCGTTCACCTGCGCGAAAAGCGGATTTCAGCACAATGCGCTGGTGAAGGCGCTGCTCTGCGTGCTTGGGGTTTTCGCCTTCGCCTTTCTGCCGGCGCTGGTCGAACACTGGGCGCGCTCAAGTCCAGTCCGCCTGCTGGTACTGGCGCCCCTGCTGGCGCTGATCTGGTGGGGCATCCGCGAGGCGCGATCGGCGCAGCTGGACATTGACCGCCAGATTGTCTTCCTCGATCCGGTACAGAGCGGGGTCGAACTTCTGAACCTGAACGCGTGAAGCGAGCGCCTGCCAGAGGTGTGCCGCCTGCTGTCGCCGGCTACGAAGTTCAGAAACAAGGGTGAGGCGCCAGAAGGCGAGCTCTACACCATTTTCAGCTCGCGATTCCGCTTCCCATCGCTTCGAGCTTGGGGCTATACTCGCTGGCGCTGGTTGCTGCTGCGCCGGGCCTGCCGGAGGCGTCACCCAACGCAGGCTCCACGCCGCCCGTAGCGCAACCGCAGGACCTCCTTCCCCGGCCTCGTAACGGCGCCCTTCCGTCACTCACAGGAGGCAATATGGCGACCATCCGCGACCTGATCACCAATCGCACCATCTTTTACGTGCAGCCCGGCCAGACCGTCTTCGAGGCTGCCAACTACATGGTTGACGTCAACGTTGGCGCCGTGCCGGTGTTGGACGACACCAGGCTGGTGGGCATCTTCTCCGAACGCGACATCATGAAGCGCGTCGTCACCGAAGGCCGCAACCCGCTCACCACGCATGTCGCCGATGTCATGAGCACGGAGCTGCGTATGGTCGAACCCGGCGCGACCTCCGAAGAGGCCATGTGCCTGATGCAGATGCATAGTGTTCGCCATTTGCCGGTATGCGATGGACGCACCCTGGTGGGCTTTCTCTCCCTGCGCGACCTGCTGCACTGCCATCTGGAAGAGAAGTCGGGCGAGGCCGACGCCATGCGCGCCTACATTCAAGCCGCGAGTTAGGGCACACACGCGTGTGACGGCTGCACTTGGCGGGAGACTACACTACCTCTAGGCTAGTCCCGCGCATGGATCTCTCTCTCGTCATTCGCGAACTGCGCAAGATTGCCGGGTCGGATGCCGTACTCGACCGCCCGGAAGGCCTGATGCTGTACGAATACGACGCCGGAGTGCGTAAGAGCACGCCGGGCGCCGTGGTCTTCCCCCAGACTGCACTGCAAGTCTCCGGCATCATGCGTGTCGCTTCCGCCGCCAAGGTCCCCGTCGTGGCGCGGGGCGCCGGCACCGGCCTCAGCGGCGGCGCCATCTGCAAGGCAGGCGGCGTCGTCATCGCCTTCTCCCGCATGAACCGCATCCTTGAGGTAGACGCGGAGAACCTCTGCGCTGTGGTACAGCCGGGCGTGGTCAACCTGCAGCTCTCGGAGCATGTCTCGCACCTCGGCCTTTATTACGCGCCCGATCCCTCCAGCCAGAAGGCCTGCACTATCGGCGGCAATGTCGCCGAGAACTCCGGTGGCCCGCACACCCTGCTCCACGGCGTGACCGTAAACCACGTCACCGGCGTCGAAGTGGTGATGCCTGATGGCGAGATCGTGCAGTTTGGCGGCAAAGCGGCGGAGTCCTACGGATACGACATGACCGGTTTCTTCGTGGGCACCGAAGGCACGGTCGGCATCTGCACCTCAATTACGGTTAAGCTGCTGCGCAAGCCCGAAGCTGTAAAGACGCTGCTCGGCACCTTCGAGTCCATCGACGATGCGGCGCGGACTGTTGCTGCCATCACCGCCCTGGGCATCACGCCTGCGGCACTGGAGATGCTGGACGGCTGGACGCTGCGCACTGTGGAAGCCTTCTGCCATGCCGGGTATCCGCTCGACGCCGGCGCGGTGCTGTTGATCGAGGTGGAAGGCCTGCGCGAGGAGGTCGAGGAGCAGGCGATTGCTGTGAGCGAAGCGTGCATACGCCAGAAGGCCCGCACCGTGCGCGTCGCCAAAGACGAGGAAGAGCGCGCGCTGCTGTGGAAAGGCCGCAAGCAGGCATTCGGCGCACTCGGTCGCGTCGCACCTTCGTATTACACCCAGGACGGAGTGGTGCCGCGCAGCAAGATTCCCGCAGTTCTGGCGCACATCGGCGACGTCGCCAAAAAGCACAATCTCACCATCGGGAACATCTTTCATGCTGGTGACGGCAATCTTCACCCCCTCATCATGTTCGACATGCGCGACAAGGTCCAGTTCGAGCACGTGCTCGCGGCCAGCGAGGACATCCTGCAATACTGCATCGACGTCGGCGGCTCCATCACTGGCGAGCACGGCGTCGGCTCGGAAAAGCGCGACATGATGTGCCACCTGTTCAGCGCGGAAGATCTCGACGTGATGGCCAGTCTGCGCAATGCGTTTAATGGCGACGGCGTTCTGAATCCCGAGAAGCTGCTGCCCACACCGCGTATGTGCCGCGAGATGAGAGGCCCGTCCCGCAATCCGGTTCTCGCGCAGGAGGGCATGTGAGCACCGTGGTTGCTGCATCGCGAATCGGCCGAGAGATGACCGCCATCTGCGGCCCCGCGCACGTCACCGAAGGTCCCGCGGAGTGCATCGCCGGCTGCTCTCCCGCGGTTGCCGTCCGGCCCGGGTCGGCGCAAGAGATCGCCGCGATTCTGCGCTTTGCCAACGAGAACAACCTTGCCGTCGCTCCCGCCGGCGGCCTCACCCAGCAGCAGATGGGCCGCGCTCCGGCGCAAATCGATGTCCTGCTGTACACCCATCGCCTTACCGACACCGAGCATTACGATCCCGGCGATCTGACCGTCGGCATCGGGGCCGGCTGTACGGTGGCGCACCTGTGCGCAACCATCGGCAAAGACGGCCTGCTGTTTGCTCCCGATCCGCCACTGTGGGAGCGCGCGACCATCGGCGGTCTGCTGGCCGCGGGCATCACCGGCCCGCGGCGGCATGGCTATGGCGCGCTGCGCGACTACTGCATCGGGATCCGCTTCGTTACCGGCGACGCCCGCATCGGCAAAGGCGGGGGCCGCGTCGTCAAGAATGTTGCCGGCTACGACATGATGAAGCTGCTGATCGGCAGTTGGGGAACGCTGGCCGTCATCACCGGCGCCAGCTTCAAACTGTTTCCCGCGCCGCGCCAGATGCGCACGTTCGTCGCCTGCTTCTCCAACGCTGCCGAGGCGATGGCTTTTCGAGACCACGTTCTCCGCTCGCCCCTCGATCCTATGTGCCTGGAGCTGCTCTCGCCGCAAGCCAGCGCGCTGCTCACGCCAGGTTCACCTGCGGCTTCGTTCTGGACGATCAGCGTGCGCGGTACGGGCAGCAACACCGTGCTCAGCCGCTTCCGCTCCGAACTAGGCTCGGCGGTGATGCATGAGATGGAGGGCGAAAAAGAGGCGGCGTTCTGGCGCAAGGTCGCCGACTTTCCTGCGTTGGCACGGGAGCGCGATCCGGACTCGCTGCTGATGTCGCTCGTCGCGCCGCTGCGGGACATCCGCCGCGTGCTCGATCTGGCCGATGAAGTTGCGGCTGCGAATGGGTTCACGCTTGCTGCCGTCGGGCGCATTGGCCACGGCAATCTCGCCGTCTGTCTTGCCCCCGCCTTCGGCCGGCCGCTGACGGCGGCGAATTACATCACGGTGATGAACACTCTGAATGCGCAACTGCCGCACGACGCCAGCCTCGCCATTCTGCACGCGCCCGCAGAGGTCGGGGGGAAAGTTGATACGCTTCGCACCCCCACGCACCTGGCCAGCATGAGGGCGGTGAAGGGCGCACTTGACCCGAAAGATATCCTCAATCGCGGGAGATTTTTGTTTTGAGCCTCGACACGCCAGTACTGGAGAACTCGGCCTCCAACTTCAAGCCCGGCGAAAAGCCGACGTGGGAGCTGTACTCCAAGTGCGTGCACTGCGGACTGTGTCTCGACACCTGTCCCACCTACCGCGCCGTGGGCACGGAGATGGACTCGCCGCGCGGGCGCATCTACCAGATGCTGCAGGTCGACGAAGGCCGCCTAGCGCTCGCCGACTCCTTCGTCACCCACATCGATCGCTGCCTTGGCTGCCTCAATTGCCAGACCGCCTGTCCTTCTGGCGTGCAGTATGGGCATTTGCTGGAAAGCACGCGCGCGCAGATCGAGCAGCACTACCAGCGGCCGTGGCTCGGACGCAAGTTGCGCGAACACTTCTACGCCAAGGTCCTGCCGTCATTTGCGAAGCTGTCGAGTACGGCCAGGCTGATTCGTTTCTACCAGCGCTCCGGGCTGCAGCGCCTGGCGCGCGCTACAGGCATCTTGAAGTTGCTGGGCGTGACCGAGTTGGACGCGCTGTCACCGAAAATTGAAGACAGCTTCTCATTCGACGATCTCGGCAAGACCTTCCCCGCTGAAGGGGCGCGCCGCGGTTGTGTCGCCATGCTAATCGGCTGCGTTGGCAGCGTCGCCTTCGCCGAACTCAACCGTGCGACCATCCGCGTGCTCACAAAGAACGGCATTGAGGTCTGCATCCCGAAAACGCAGGGCTGCTGCGGCGCGCTGCATGCCCATGGCGGATATTTGGAGCTGGCGCGCGTGCAAGCCCGTAAGAACATCGACGCCATGCTCAGTCCCGAGTTCGACGCCATCGTGACCAACGCCGCCGGCTGCGGCGCAACCATGAAGGACTATGCCGCCCTGCTAGAACACGATCCCAAGTACGCCGGGCACGCACGCGAGTTCGTCGCCAGAGTCCGGGACATCACCGAATATCTCGCGCAGGTCGGCGTGATCGAGCCCAAACGCAAGCTCAACCAGCGCGTCACCTACTCCGATCCTTGTCATCTGGCGCACGGCCAGGGCGTGCGCAAACAGCCCCGCCAGTTGCTTAAGCAAATCGGTGCGGAGCTGGTCGAAATGCCTCGCCCCGACACTTGTTGCGGCAGCGCCGGCGTCTACAACGTCGTGCAGAACGAGCTGTCGATGAAAATTCTGGACGAGAAGATGGAGTTCGTCGGAATGGTCGAGCCGGAGATCATCGCTACCGCGAACGTCGGCTGTATGCTGCAACTCGCCGCAGGTGCGCGACGCAAGGGCCTGAACGCCGAGGTGGTTCACGTCGTCGAACTGCTCGACCGGGCGTACTAACCGAACCTCTTCCGCCAATCATTTCGCAGTGGCGCCGGCGGCCACTGCTGCCGGCTTGCGGCTACTGAACTCCGCCTGTGCCTGCAACACTCCGCCCGCCATCGGCCGGAGCGCCACCTCTTTCGCGGCCAGATAGCGCATAGCGCGTTCGGCAATCTGATCGTCGACGGCGTTACCGCTGACTTCGTAGACTTCCGTTGCCAGCCGCGCCACCTGCACATTCTCATCGCGCTCGGGATGCGGCGAATAAGAATGGTCGGTCGGCGTCTTCGACGTGAGATATCCCGGTGTCTCGTCCGCCGTCATGTAGAAGTTGATGAAGCCCAGCGAATCCTCGGCCTGTTGCAGATACGCATCGTCCTTCGTGACTTTGTACAACGCGAAGAATCCCTGGCCCATGGCTAGCGTATCGCCCAGATACGGTCCGGCGACATCGTGCTCGTCGTGCCGGAAGCCTCCGTGCGGCAGCGCACGATTATCGACCGCCCACGCCGCCGCGCGTTTCGCCTCGGCCAGCGCGCTCGCGTCGCCACTGGCTTTGTACAGCTCGCACAGAGCGGTAATCATCCAGCCATTCTCGCGTGCATAAACGTGCTTATCCACACGCGGGACGCCCTGCTTGCGCCGCTCCGCATCGGTCAGCTTGAAGTACTCGCCGCTATGCTCGCCCTCCACCACATCGGCATCCTGGCTGACATAGAAGACGCCCTCGGGCGACATCAGGAAGTTCTTCACGTAGCTATGCACGCTCTGCGCCGCGTGCAAGTAAGACGGATCGTGCCACTGCTCATAGGCCATCGAGTAGATGCGGATGGCTTGTGCCTGCACCCCGATCAGCTTCTCGAAGTGCGGCTCATCCCAGTTGCCGTCGACCGAGTACTGGTACGCCCCGCCCCACACCGGATCGATCAGCTTCAGCTCCTGGCGCAGCGTGTCGCGCGCGCGTTGCTCGGCCTGCTTATCGCCGCGTGCGGCCAGATACATCGCATATTCGACCGAATCCCCATCGAGATACTTATGGCCAAAGCCCCAGCCCGCCGCCGCCGTGTCGTACTGCGCGTCATAGTTCCTATGCAGCTCGTCCAGCAGCTCGGGCGGAAACTGCGAACTCTTCGCGGCAGTAATCTTCGCCTCCGGAGCCATTGTCACTGACGGTCCAGGCGTGGGATCGTCGATGATGGCCTGCAGCATCGCGCGCATCTCCTTCGGCGCGATGTAGCCCTGCCGCTTCACAATCTCCTGCCCATCGCCGTTGAACACCACCGTCGCCGGCCAGCCATAATCCTCGTATCGGTTCGATAGGTCGGGACGCGAATCCTGGTCGACCTTCACCAGCAGGTACTTCGCCTGCAATAAGGACTTCACGGACGGGGCCTGGTAGGTCTCGACGTCCATCACATGGCACCAGTGGCACCACACCGCCTCCAGATCGAGCAGCACGAACTTCTGGTCGCGCTTGGCCTCGGCGAAGACCGCGTCGGACCAACTGTGCCAGGCCAGCGCCGAAGGCTGCGCCGGCTGCGCGTGAGCGTCATCCGAAGCTTTCGCTGATGGCGCTTGCGCGAACACGGGAGCGCCGATCGCAACCACCGCCAGCAAGGAGATCGTCTGAAGGAATTTTGCAGCGCGCATGGAGAGCCACCTCGACCAGAGTGTCACTGAATATACGCCGGAAAGGGCATCATGGATTGGCAATGGCGATCCGCGTCCCCGGCGGAGTTGCCGGGTATCGGACCGGCGCGGGGAGGGACCATCCCAGGTCTCGCGCGCGAGCAAGACCTGGCAGGCTCGGCTACTCTTTTCCGCTGCGCATCTTCTGCATCATCTCTTCGCGTTGCTGCGCCCGGATCTGCTCGAACTTCGTGTACTGCTCGGCGCTGAGGATGGGCTTCACCTTGGCATCGACAGCGTCGCCAATTCCCTTCATCGCCCTCGCCTTCTGCAGCGGGCCCAGCGTGGTGTCGCCCTTCACCGCCTTCATCTTCTTGCCCTCTTCCATCAGGATCGGAACCATCTGCTTCTTCTGCTCCGGCGTCAGCTTCAGCTCCGCCGACATCTTCTCCAGCTTGGCCATTACCTCCTGCTTGTCCGGCTCATCGGCCGGAACGGCATGCGCGTACTGCGCCAGCAGCGGCAGCACCAGCAACATTGCGACCAACCAAATTTGGGCTTTTACCTGTTGCTTCATGTCTCTCCTCATTCAGGACGTAGCTCCCCCTGAAACTGCCATTCGAGCTTTCCGGTTTGGGGGTGGACAGCATGTTAGGCGCGACTTGCGTGCGCTGTAAAGCAAAAGCTTTGTACTGTGTTTCGCGTCAGTCGCGCCACGATTCGCGCCGGCACGGTCGAACAAACCGGCGCTGTTCACCAAATTTCTTACCGCTATAATCGCTCATCGCGTTTTTGGACGCGCCGCCCGCCACCAGCGTCTGCAATCGTTTTGGTCAATTTCAGCTGAAAGGAAAGTGTGACATGCCTGGTTTCATTTGCCGATGGATCCCGATCGCACTCATGTCGCTCGTCTGCCTGCCATCGCTCGCCGCGCAGGAGTCGTCGCACAACTGGTACACGCCGCTGACCAACGGTGACGGTCTGCGCTATCCGCTGGAGATCGGACCACTCACCTGCCACCTGCTCGGCAATGCCATTTATCCGGTGAAAGGCTCCGACGGACTCATCCATCTCGCCTATGCGATGCAAATCACCAACTCCTGGAGTGTACCCGCAACTATCAAGTCGGTCGAGATTGTCGATCCGGCGCGCGGCAACCAGGTCACCGGCAAGGACCGCGTGCTCGACATCAAGAACGAAGACGTCACCGGCCAGGTGAAGCTCTTCAGCTTGCCGGGATCGATGACCAAAGAGAGCTACTCCACGCAGATCCCGAGCGGACAGTCGGCGGTCATGTTCTTCGACATTACCTATGACACCGCCGCCCAGATACCGCAGGCGATCGCGCATCGCATCACGACCACCACGACGCCGACTCCAGTTGGGACAGAGCACACGACCCTGGGCCACTTCATCCCGGTAGGCCGTGAGGCGATGGTAATCAGCCCGCCTCTTAAGGGCGACGGCTGGGTCAATGGCAACGGATGCTGCCTGGAGATCGGTCCGCATCGCTTTGTCACCAATCCGATGAACGGCACGCTTGACATGAGCGAGCAGTTCGCCATCGACTGGATACAGATTGACGCTCACGGCAACGCCTATCGAACCGATGGCAAGAAGCCGGAAGACTGGTTCGGATACGGCGCCGACATCCTGGCCGTGGCGCCGGGCACCGTAGTCGAGGTGATGCGCGATCTGCCGGACGTTGCGCCGGGCAAGAATCCCGAAGGCCTCTCCATGGCGCAGATCGCCGGCAATCGCGTGATCGTCGACATGGGCTCGGGTCACTACGCCATGTACGCGCATCTGGCGCCGGGCAGCATTCAGCTGCATGTCGGCGACTACGTGCGGCAGGGACAAAAGCTCGGGCTGCTGGGCAATACCGGTAACTCCAGCGCGCCGCATCTGCATTTTCAAGTGATGGATCGACCCTCCAGCCTCGACGATACTTCACTACCCTTCGTCTTCGATCACATGAACCTCGAAGGCCGAATACCGCTCGATCTCGCCGTGATCGAAGAGAACACCGACAAAAAAGTCGCGATGCCAATCGACAAGAAAGATGCCAAGCCGCTCACGCGCGCCATGCCGCTCTCCCGCGACGTCGTCGGCTTCGAGTGACGTGACCTTGCCGCTGGACGCGTCGTTCCGGTAGCGAGCCACGGAAATGTATTGCCGATTGTCACTGGATGGGCCCATAATCGCAGCCGCCGAACTTCAAGGGGCGGAGGGCACATGGCTGAGCATTCCCTGGAAATGCGGATCCCGCAGTGGGTGGAGATTCAGCGCAAAGACCTGTTCGTGCAGGTGCGGCGTGATGGCAAATTGTTCGGCACTCTGAAGATCAGCCAGGGATCCATCGACTGGAATCCCGCCGGCTCCCAAAGCGACAGGCCATACGTGATTCTCTGGCACGAGTTCGACGAGTTCGCGCGCAACAAGCGCCGCTACACGCGAACCCTGAGCGCGACCGCTCGCTGAGAATTGCGGGTATCCTTGCTGCTGGCGGGAACTCGACCATGTGGCGTAAGCGGGTGGTAGAGCGGCGCTTCAGCGCCGCGTCTAGGTCGCCCCTTAGTTGTTCTCATCCGGACGAGGCGTTCAGGCCGAGGAAGGATCTGCTTTTTGCTGGCAGGAGACGGCCAACGCCCTAGCTTTGATCTATGTACGCGTCGGTATTTGTCGGTACCAGCCTCGATGGCTACATCGCGCGGGCGGATGGCGCGCTCGACTTCCTGCCGCCGGACGGTGGCGAGCCTCACGGCTACCACGAATTCATGGCGACAGTGGATGCGCTGGTCATCGGACGCAAGACCTATGAAACTGTCCTGGGCTTCGGTGGGTGGGCGTACGGTAAGAAGCCGGTATTTGTGCTGAGCACTCGCGCGCTCGCCACTCCTCCGGCGCGAGCCATCCTAGAGCGGCTCTCCGGCGAACCGGCCGACATCGTTGCGCAGCTCGACTCGCGCGGCATTCGCCACATCTACGTCGATGGTGGCATCACCGTGCAGCGCTTTCTCCGCGCCGGATTGATCGACCGCCTCATCATCACGCGGGTGCCGGTGCTCATCGGGAGCGGCATTCCGCTGTTCGGCGATCTGCCGCGCGACCTACAACTGCGGCACATCGCAACTCGCAGCTTCCCCAGCGGGTTGGTGCAGAGCGAGTACCACCTGGGCGAAGCGTCGAAGCCGCATCCAGCGCCGCTTTGGGTGTGAGAGGGATTTGGTGTTGGCAGGCTCAGAGTGACCCCTGACCTGGAACACCGGGACACCCGGCGAGTACTGTTTTCATAGCAAGTTCCAGATCAGCGGCTGGTGTAATCTCTGTCTTGGGAATCGGCAAGGCGTTAGAAAAAGCGATAGGAACGAGCGTACTAGTCACAAGCATTTTCCTGAGCGTGAATGATGGTTTCAGCCCGAGCTTGGGTGATACGAGCTTCCGTTGGCGCTCGAACCACTCGGCGCGCTGGATATGCTTATCCAGTTCGTCGCCTGGCCGGCCGGAGAAACGCCTGAGTTGCTCGCCTATTTCGCCAACGGTTCTAGCAAACCGAAGCTGTTTGCATTCCAAGAGAACTACAATCGAGCCGTCTTTGGACACGGCAAGCACATCTACGTCCCCAAGACGAGGTACTCCAAATTCAGACATTTGGACAGAGTCTCTCGCCCGGAAGCCCAGGGAACGCATTGCTTCACAGATTGTCTTGTTGAATTCATGTCCCTTCCTGTTGGCTATCTCACCAATCCAGCTCTTCATTGCATCAGAAAAGAACGTTTTTTGGTCGAGTGTGCCACCGAATGCGCCTCCAACCGTAAATGAGAAAGCATCATGGACGAGACCCGCCGCATAGAGTAAATCCTCTCCGAGTTGCAGGAGAGGTCGGCGTAGAAGGGAAAGCCGGCGGCTAAACTTCCACGGCATGAAATCGCGCTCCTCAAATTCGGCCGGAACATGATTCCATTGTTGCCGGAAACGTAGACTGAGCGAGTTGATTAGGGCCGTGGAGTGCTCGCCGGAAACGCCGTTGCTATTCAGTGCGCGTGCAAGATCGCTGGGCGAGACAGTGACGATCCTCGCTTTTCGGTTTAATGCAAGCTCGATCAGCGTCTCCTCACATCTAATCAAGTCTTCAATGCTGAACCCGAACTCTTCGTACCAAGCCTTCAAGAATCTAGCGTCAAATACTTCGCCGACGGGCTTCGTCTTATGTTCAGCAAATAGCGTTGGATATGCGGCAACCGAGTTTCGAAAATCCTGCGCGGAGTGACCTTGCTGGTATGGCTTCATCACGGCTGTGACGAAGTCCTCCGGAACTGCGAACTCTCCGTTGGGCCAAATATCTAGGCGGCAGTCTACTAAGCCATACTCGATCGCGTCCGAATTGTTTGCGGCCAAAAGTAAACCAAGGCATAGACCCATTAGCTCTGAATACTCTGATCTGCCGATTTGCTTACCGCGACCAAGCGGGCATTCACACACCGCCATTTCTACCAACACTCTCGATGTGAGTGCAGTTCGGGAGCGCTCGCCTGTCTGTTTATGAACAGCGTCTTGAACGTCACTTTGATCGCGATAAACGCTATTAAGAGCTGCCGCGGTCCGTTTCCATATCTCTCCTTCTTCTGCGAGTGCCTCCATATTTCCCAAGATTGTCGTGAGGCATTCCTGGCGCTCGAGTTGCAACAGATGTTGCCGTATTCGCTTCCAGAGCTCGTCCACCGCACCGTGAAGGAATTTCTGGATGGGTTTCTTGGCTGAAAGAGTATGGCGACCAGGATAGCCAAGCTCCAATCCAATTCCAAGAAATGAAGCACAAAGCTCGCGCTCCTCGAGAGCTTGTGGAGGCTGTATGCGCAGAACGTGGAGATTGTCTCGTGGAGATTGGCCCATAAATAGGTGTACAAAACGGGCATAGCGGTCGGGTACGAATTCGGCTACCAAGGCATCAATATCAAGGTGACGAGACACAGCACAGAGATGCAAAATGGCTTCGCAAATGGCTCGTACCAGCGTCTTTTCCCCTTGGTTGTCAGGCTGAGCCAATGCGTTAAAGAACTCCGCGTTTAGGGAGATAAGTGCAGTCCCGCTGCCGGATGTGACCTCCAGGAGGGGTGTTGTCAGTGGGGAGCGTAAAATGCGATCGGGAGGTGCAAAGACGCCCTTAACCGTAATCTCAATATTATGTTCTGGAAGTTCAATCGCGGTTTCTAACCTTGGCAGCACGCGACCGCACCACTGCATCCCGGCTTCCCAAACCCGGTAGGCCAAATCTGTTTCCGAGCCAGGCTGGACTTCTGCTGAGAACCACCAATCTCTGGCATCAGTCTTTATCACTCCTGATAACCTCCCCTCACGGGCGTGAGTAATGCTGCCGTAAATGGGAAGTGCCGCGAGTTCCTTGAAATGCGCGCGGCCATGTAGCTTGGAAATCTTGTACCAAGATCGGTCTGATGGTTTATAGGCAACGTGTTCGTCATACATGAGGCGGAACCCGCTTCTGACGCCCGCAGCAAATGAGGAATCAATCTTTGGCAGTGACATTCTCGGATGGGATACTGACATCCGCCGGAACTAGTTTTAGCTTGTCTATCCAGTACCCAAGCAGGCGCACGAGGTCGTCTTCCGAGTCTATGAACAAGCCGTGTGCGGAGAGCCAGTTAGACTGCCCGGTGCACCTCCACACTGCTGAGCACCAGTTGTCTTCGAGCCAGCTGAAAGCAATCGCATCGGCAAGCGATATGGCATACACAGGCCAATCGGGCACACAAAAATCATCTATCGGCAGAGCAAACCCTCTTCCGAAACCACCCATTACGACGATGGTCATGCCGACTGCATGCCCAACAAATCTGGCTCGAACAATGAAACGCGCCAAGTGAAACTGGAGGCGCCAGTTTCTTAGTCCTGCGGTGTTGAACGATGTCAGTCCGCGATCCAACAAGTCCGAGTCTTCATCGTTTAGATAAAGTACTTGTGCAATCTTTCCGGTCTCAAATTCGACGACTGTTTGTCGCGCGAACCGCATGTCTTGGGGAACTTGATGTACCGGATGTTGGTACGACTTCAGTCTTCGAAGCACATCTTCGTTGAGCCGCGAGGTCTGCAGCATCTTCATCGCAGTTGCATAGGGTTCAAGTTGCCCAATAGTTTTCATCTGTTGAATCAGGTGCATTCGGATGGCGGCTGATACCGCGGTGGGCATCGCAAAGAAAGGCTTATTTCCAAAACTGATAATCGGTCGCCGCTCAAGGCGCGAGTTACCCAACGGGTCGTCCTCGATACCTGCGAGCTCGCCTTCGGCAATCGTAAACGTCTCCGAGTTTTGCTCCCGCGCTGAGAGCTCAAGAACAGCTTCAGCTTCGTGGATTAGATCCTCACCCGGCAACTGTGCTGTATGCGATTGCGCGAGCATTCCAGCCTGGTATCGACTAAGGCCAAGCTTTTCAAGCACCGTGTCAGAGACATCCAGTAATGCATAAATATCTTCTTGGAGTGGCCTAACGATCCTCGGAGGCACGATTCTTAATGCATCCATTGCGTGTTGAACCCAGAAATCCGGCATCTCCCAAGTTCCGGTCAAGAGTTTTCTGTTTCCGCGACCGGTCATGACGTTCACGACAAAAAGGTCGCGGGGAAGCTCTCCGGAATCAGCAAGCGCCGTCGAAACGGAGAGCAACATGTCTCGAATTTCCTCCCTTGTGACTATGGCCGTACCTGAGGAGTAGGCGCATGAAGCGTGAATCAATAGCTCCAATGCGAAGGTCCATCCATGCATTGCAGGGAACGTCAGCAGGGCGGCAAAATTCTTGACCGTAGACGCCCGGTCTAGATTGTCCAGGCGATTTACGATTTCGACTTTATCCGAAAAGAATTCTCTCGTCGTCATGGCGTGTGGCCCAGGTAAGAAGCGGGTGCCTGGTTCAAGGCTGGTGGCCCAGGTTTCCAGTCATCGCGCCGATGCTGTGCCCCAGGTTCGCGTCCTTCTTTTGGAAACTAACCTGAGCTCCGTCAGATCGGCGCGTTGCCTATTTCCCGTGTTGCACGCGCGTCTTCGCCAGCGATTTGGCTAGGATCGTTTTCAGGACCGCGGGGTCGACGTCGGACAGCTTCTTGATGTGCAGGCAGCTTCCGCTGAGCGCGTGCTTGCCCAGCTTGTCGAACAGGGCCTTGTCCGTCGAGCTCATGTTGTAAACGACCGTGCCTGACTTGCGCGGCGAGAAGCAGAGGAGAGGCATGTCGCCTTCGCGTCCGCTGTCATAACGGTAGTGGTGGCTGCCGAAGCCGACGATGGATGGGCCCCACATCTTCGGCTTCTGGCGCGATACCGATTGCATGAGTTTCACCAGCGCCCGGGCGTCGGCGCGGCGGGGCTCAGGGAGCGAGTCGAGGAAGGCGTCCACGCTCGCTTCGGTGGCTCGGGTTTTGTTCTCGGACATTGCAGGACCTCCGGTAACG
>DASRGM010000016.1:0-19165 GCA_035651035.1 Terriglobales bacterium | reverse complement strand
GACGGCCGGGAGTTTGCAATATCTACCGACAGCTTGCGGCCGTCGTTGTACGAATATGCAAAGCACCGCACGCCCGCCAATCGCGACGCCATAACGGACCAGCTCGACCTGCTAATACGCGACGCGCAGGCCATGCAGGCGCCAAAGACCGATTTCAGCCCCGGGCGCTCGCGGCTGGCTGAGATTCTCTCGCGGCGGGAATTTAGCAATGTGGCCGGCGAAAGCTGGTTAGACCGGATGAAGCGTGCCGCACAACGCTGGCTGTTCAACCTTCTGGAACGGGTCCTGACCTCCTCGGCTTATCCAGCGGTCAGCCGCGTCCTGATCTGGAGCCTGCTGGTCCTTGCGGTGGCAGTCGCGGCATTCTGGGTCGTGCGCATCTACCGGGGAAAAAACATCTACACCGAATTTTCAGGATCGCCCTCGGTAGTTTCCGCTAAGCCTTGGCGTGACTGGCAGGCTGAAGCCCAAGCCGCGGCCGAGGAGGGGCGCTGGCGTGATGCAGTTCATCTGTCGTACTGGGCCGGCATTTCTTTCTTGGAGGGGCAAGGGCTTTGGCGGCCCGACCTGACGCGCACGCCCCGCGAATACTTGCGATTACTGCCCGCCGCCGACCAGCATCGCGATCCACTGATGCAATTGACGGGCAGCTTCGAAAAGGTGTGGTACGGCAACGAAGTAGCCACGGCGCAAAGCTTTGCCGGCGCTGCCGCACTGCTGGAGCGACTAGGATGCCGCTGAAGCTCAGCCCGGAGGACCGTCGCCTGGTCGTGATCGCCGGGGTTGTCTTCGTGGTCAGCGCTTTGCTGGCGCTGTTCTTCTCGCCCGCGGAATCCGACGCGGATTTTGCCACCAGCTACTCCACTGCTTCCCAAGGCGCTAAGGCGGCATACCTGCTGCTGCGCGAGTCCGGCTATCGCGTGGAGCGCTGGAGCCATCCGCCGGCCGAGCTGCGGGACGCGCAGAATGCGCTGTTGATCCTCGCCGATCCGCTCGAGCCTCCGCAGCAGATCGACAAGGAAGCGCTGGAGAAGTTTTTGAACGACGGCGGGGAAGTGGTGCTTGCCGGTGACTACAGCCAATGGTTTGTGTCGCAGCCCGGGCCCACGCACATCCCCGTGGACTCGAGCTGGCAGACGTTCGCCGCCCTCGCGCCCGCGGTGCAGACGCTCCAGGCGCCGCAAGTCCGGATGGATACAGCCGCCGCATGGAGCAAGCCTGCCTCGGGTGTAGGGCTCTACGGTGACGCCGCGCAATATGTCGTGATGCAATTTCCCGAGGGCAAGGGCAGCGTGCTCTGGCTGGCTTCGGCCAGCATGCTCAGCAATGCCGGCCTACGCGAAGCGGGAAACCTGGAATTTCTCCTGAGCACCGTGGGCAGCAAGTCGCGCCATGTCCTGTGGGATGAGTATTTCCACGGACATCGCAGCGAGACCAGTGTGGCCCTGGCACACCCGCAGGTAATCTGGCTGTTCGCGCAGTTGTCATTCCTTGGCGTAGCCATGCTGATTACGTTTTCGCGGCGTAGCGGACCCAGACGCGCCCCGCGGCCGGAGTCGCGGCTCTCGCCGCTGGAGTATGTGCGCGCGCTTGGCCAACTCTACGAACATGCGCGCGCCGGCAACGTTGCCGTTGATATTGCTTACGAGCGCTTCCGCTACACGCTCGGCAAAAGGCTCGGACTTCGTCCCATGGCGAGCAGTGACGAGCTGGCGCGCACCGTTGCCGAACGTTCCGCAATCGATCGCGAAGAGCTGCGCTCGCTGCTCGAGGCCTGCGAGTCGGCGCGCTTCTATGAAGACCTGAATCAGAAGGAGGCGCTGGCACTGGTTCAGCGCCTGCATCGGTATTCCGTAATGCTGAAGCTATCCCCACAAGCTGTCGACGAGGATCACTAGATGGAAGCCGTTTCCGCCGTCGTCTCGCATCTGCGGCAAGAAATGTCCAAGGTCATCATCGGGCAGAGTGAAATGCTGGACCAGTGCGTGCTTGCCCTGCTGTGTCGTGGTCACGCGCTGCTGGAAGGTGTGCCCGGCATCGCCAAAACACTGACCGTCAAAGTGCTGGCCGAGACGCTACGACTGCAGTTCCAGCGCGTGCAGGCTACCTCCGACCTGATGCCGGCGGACATTCTCGGGACCAACGTCCTGAACCTTGCCACCAGCGCCTTCGCCTTCCATGCGGGGCCCGTGTTCACCGATCTCCTGCTGGTGGATGAGGTGAACCGGATGCCTCCGCGCACTCAGGCCGCCCTGCTGGAATGCATGGAGGAGCGCCAGGTAACCGTGGATGGCACGGGACGGCCGCTCTCGTCGTTTTTCACCGTCTTCGCGACCCAGAACCCTATCGAATTCGAGGGCACCTATCCCCTGCCTGAAGCGCAACTCGACCGCTTTCTACTGAAGATTAATGTTGCTTATCCCACGGCAGAGCAGGAAGCGCAGATTCTCGCTCGCTTCCAGCAGGGCTTTGACTCGCACAATCTTGGCGCAGTGGGCCTGCAGCCTCTCGACTCCGCTCTGTTGACGCAGGCGCGCGAGGAGGTTCGGACCGGTATACGCGTTGAACCTGGGCTGTTCGACTACATCGTACGTGTGGTGCGGGCCACACGCGACTCGCTGGCGCTTTCCCTGGGCGGCAGCCCGCGTGCCGCTGTCTTCCTGATGCAGGCTGCCAAAGCGACTGCCGCCATCGACGGGCGCGATTACATGATTCCCGACGACGTTAAAAGCGCAGCGCTGCCCGTTCTCCGCCATCGGCTGGTGCTGAAGCCGGAAGCCGAACTCGAAGGCCTTACCACCGATCAGGTGCTGCAGGACTTATTACGGACGGTCGAGGTCCCGCAGTGAAGACCACGTCGGCGCTCACGCCTGAAGAGCGCGAGTCGCCTGCTGAGCCCAATGGGCGGACGGGTTTCGCCTTCGGCCGCCGCTCATTCCTGCTGGCGGCGGTGGGCCTGGTGTGGCTCGGTCCGGCATTCCTCAATCCGCGTTTCGCCTTCGGCATTCTTGCCTGGGACGTGCTTCTGCTGATTGCCGCATTGATCGACCTGTATCGGCTGCCGCGTCCTAAGGAACTCGTCGTCACGCGCCGCTGGAGCGAGGCCATCGCGTTGTCCGTTCCCGGCAAGGTGGAACTGCTGGTGCGCAACACCGGTCACGTCGGCATCGTCGCCGAGGCGCTTGACGAGATTCCGGCGCAGTTGCGCGATCAGGTCCCACAGGTCGAGATCAGGGCTGCCGCGGGCGCCGAGGCCGCCGCGAAGTACGACATCGAGCCAGTCGCTCGCGGAGACCACACGCTTGGTGACGTCTTTCTGCGCTACCAGAGCCCATTGCGATTGGCGGAACGGTGGGCGCGTGCTCGCCTGGCCCAGACTGTGCGCGTATATCCCAATCTGCAAGAGGTGCGGCAACAATCGATTCATCTGGCGCGCAGCCGGCAAATCGAGATGCAACAGCGGCGGGCTCGCACGCGCGGAATTGGCCGCGAATTCGAGAGCCTGCGCGAATATCGCGAAGGTGACGAGTACCGCAACATCTGCTGGAGCGCGACCGCCAGGCGTGGCAAGCTGGTCACGAAGCTCTATCAGGCTGAACGGAGCCAGACAATCTGGGTGGTAATCGATTGCGGACGGCTGATGCAGGCCCGGGTTCGCGGTTTCGCCAAGCTCGACTATGCAGTCAACACCGCGCTGTGTCTGGCGGAGGTGGCGCTGTACTCGGGCGACCGCGTTGGGCTGCTGGCCTACGATCGCGCTCCCACCCAGCGCCTGCTTCCGCAGCGCGGCAGCGAGCACCTGCGGCTGCTGATGGAGAAGCTGGTCGACCTGCGCACCGGCGCGCTCGAAGCCGATCATCTGCGTGCAATGGGCGTGCTGCGCAACAGCCAGAAGCGCCGCAGTTTGGTGATCTGGCTCACCGACCTTGCCGAGACCGCGATGACTCCCGAGGTGATCGACGCCGCGCTGCAACTGACGCCGCAGCATTTGCTGCTGTTCGCTGTGATCGGCCAGCCCGACTTGCTGGAGATGGCGAGGCAGGACCCCACCAATGCCGCCGGAATGTATGCTGCCTCCGCGGCGCAGGAGATCCTGCAGCGCCGACAGGTACTGCTGGCACGCATGCGAGATCGCGGCGCGTTGCTGGTGGAAGTCGATGCCGCGGCCATGTCGGCTGCCGTGGTGAATGCGTATCTCGACGTCAAGCAGCAGAACCGGCTCTAATCCGGCATTCTCCAAGGTAGCGAGTTTGTCAGATCGCGGGCGACTCCTCCACGGCGGCTCTCTTCACCGTCACTCCCGAAAGATAAGCCACCAGCAAGGTAAACATCGAGGCCGCAAACAGGAACTTCATTCGCACCGGGACTTCGGTGGGCGACAGGAAGGCCTCGATTAATCCCGCGACGAACAAAATAGGAATACAGCCCAGCAACAATTGCACCGATTCACGACCCGCGCGGGCGAGCGATTCGCGACGGGGCAGCACGCCGGGAAATAGCAGCCCGGCAGCAATGCGCAGTCCTGCCCCGCTGGAAATGAAGATCGCCGGCAACTCCAGCACCCCGTGCGGCGCAACGAAGCTCCACAGCTGCAGACTCATGCCGGCCTGCGCGCAGGCGGCCCCGATTACCCCGATCAGCACGCCGTTGAAGATAATCATGTACATCGTGCCCAGTCCGGCTGTAATGCCCGCCGCGAAGCTGGTAAAGGCGACGCTCAGGTTGTTGGTCATGATGGCGCTGGACGCAAGGGGCTTGATGGCCACCACCGAATGCGTCCACATCTCGTGCCGCTCGATCGTCTGCACCATCTGCGGCCCCATGATCTTGGGCCCGAAGTCGGGGTCTTGCAGCGTCAGGATACTGCCGATGACCCCGCCGCCCAAAAACAGGATGAAGGCGAACAGGCAGTAGTTGAAATTGCGGCGAAAGACTTGCGGGTAGGTGTCGCGATAAAACCGCAGGATGGCAGAATGACTCGTCTTGTGGCCCGAATAGATGGTATTGTGTGCGCGGGCGAGCAGTTGATTCAAGTATCCGGCGAAGTGGACCGCACTGGCGTCGGCGCGCATAACGGCCAGATCGGCGGCGACCTGCCTATAAAGCAGACCCAATTCGCGCAGCTCGCCGCGGTTCAGCGACTTGAGCCCCGCCTCCTGCACTCGATCCATGAGCCGCGCGAGGCGGTCCCAGTGAGGGCGGCGCTTTTCAATCCAGTAGGTGGAGATCACAGTTGTATCCCGACGGCCAGATCTCGATCGAAACTCCCGAGCAGATCACCATGCATCTGGCTCCGGCCGGCATCGGGAGCCGCTTCCTGGCCCTGGTACTCGATACTGTAATTGAGGTCGTCGCCTACGTCGTCATCATTTTGCTGGCGATATGGGTGCTGCCGGCCATGCGGGGCAGCTGGGTATCAGCGAACTGGGTGGGAGCGGTTGCCATCATCCTGCTGTTCTGCGTTTATTGGGGTTATTTCGCCGCCTTCGAGGCCCTCTGGCACGGGCAGACGCCGGGTAAGCGCGTTGCCGGCATTCGCGTGGTCAAGGAATCGGGACGCCCCATCACCGCCCTTGAGGCGATCAGCCGGAACCTGATGCGCGTCATCGACGGACCTTTCTTCTACATGGTCGGGGCGATCTCGATCATGCTCAGCCGGCAGAACAAACGGCTGGGCGACTACGTTGCCGGCACGATCGTGATCCACGACAAGCCCACGCACGAAGTTAATCCTGACTGGAGCTTCGAGCCCTCCGCGCAAGCGGCGGTTTTCCCTGAGCTGGCTAAGATCTCGGAGCAGGAGCTGATGCTCATCGAAACTTTCCTGCATCGCCGTCTCGATTTGGATCCGATGGTCCGCCTGAACACGGCCATGCGGCTAGCGGAGATGATCCAACGCAAAACCGGGCTGAGCCGCATGGCGCCACAATCGAACGAGGAGTTCCTGGAAACTGTTGCGCGACAGGTTCGCGACCAGGGGCGCCTGCGGATTTGAGGTTCAGCACCTTGCAGGTCCTCCGAAAATTCGCGACCTAGTAGCGGTGCGCCTCACCTGCATCTGCCGGGCAGCAACTCCGTCGGCGGAATCGCGACATGCGCGGCTACATGACGGGAGGAACGCTGAGCCCCATAATGGCCAGCATCCGTATCAGTTCGCGCCGCACCACGGCCGCGGTGGCGAGCAGGAAGCGCTTGCGGTCCTCATCGGCTTCGGTAAGTATGTGATGCCGATGATAAAAATTGTTGAACTGCTGCGCGAGCAGAAACGCGTGTTTGGCGGCGAAGGCCGGCTCGGTGGTCGCGATGCACTGCTCGATGACAAACGACGTCTTGCTCGCCAGCAGCCATAGACCCCAGATCTCGGTTCCGCTGGCGTCGGCGAAGTGGCGGGCATAGTCGATTTCGGCTGTGAGCGCCTGCTCGGGATCGACCGCCGCTTTGCGAAAGATGTTGGTCGCGCGCACCACCGCGTATTGCGCGTACGGCCCGGTCTCGCCCTCGAATGCCAGCGCTTCCTTGAAGTCGAAGGCAATGACCGACTGCTTGGTGAACTTCAGCATGAAGTAGCGCACCGCTCCCATCGCAATTTGCGTGGAAATGCGCGCGCGTTCCTCATCGTTGAGCTCGGGATGGCGGCTGTCGACCTCCTTCTTGGCCGCGGCGATCAGCGCGTCCAGCAGGTCATCGGCTTTGACGCCAAACCCCCGGCGACCGGATACCTCAATGTAGGACTTGCCGCGGTCTTCCTCTTTGATCTCGTAGCCCAGGTCCGTGGCGCATCGTGGCGTCAGCGCCACCATCTCGTAGGAAAAATGCGTATAGTGCGCCGCCTGTTCGGTGTAGCCCAGCAGGCGAATCGCCTCGACAACCGTGTTCTGCGGATCCGATTGCCGCGAGTCGACGACGTTATAGGTGGCCTCCACGCCCCCGAAATGCGGATGGTCAGGGTCGCCGTGCTCGGCAGAAATCCAGACCTCGTGTTCGTTCGGATATCTATAGAAACGACGATAACCGAAGTCGCGTCCTAACAGTCCGAACTTCCACAGGTGATACGCGATGTCCTTGCCAACATAGCCCACCGTGCCATTCGAGCGTACGATGACCTTGGCATCTTCGTCGGGGCCGGTTTTCGTGGCTCGAATGTCGACGCCTTCGACTTTGCCGATTGAGGTCGACAGGTCGGTCTCATCTGTTTCTGGATGCGGATGCTCCACACAAGAGTCTTTTGTTTGTGTGAGTGTTTTCGGCCGGGTCATTACCCAGCATCCCTTGTTCTTGCCCTCTGTCTCGTAATACAGCACGCCTTTCGACTTCAACATCTCGAAGGCGAGCTCCCAGAAACGCAGGTGCAGAATCTCGCTCTCGCGCGGCAGAAAGTCGTACTCGATCTCCAGCCGGTCCATTGTTTCGAGGTGCCGGCGCAGCACAGCGACCGAGATCATTTCCGCTATCTCGGCCAGCTCATTTCCCCCTTGCTCGATCGAGTGCAGCGCATTCGACCGCGCCTTCAGGTGCTCCTTGTCCCGCTCGTACCACTGCGAAACGCGCGCGTACAGCTCCCAGCAGTAATAATCGAAACGGGGCTTGGTCGCGATCAGGTGCGCAATTTCCGCCTTCGATTTCTTCTCCAGCTCAATGAATCCGACCACCACATCAGCTACCTGCACGCCGGTATTATCGATGTAGTTCTGGATGTCGACGACATGACCGGCGGCGCGCAGCAGGCGCACGAAGGTATCGCCGAGAATTGCATTGCGCAGGTGCCCAATGTGCGCCGCCTTGTTGGGATTAATCGAGGTGTGCTCGACCAGGATTTTGCCGCTGACCTTGGCCGCACCTTCGCCCGTGTGGCCGGGCGCGCCCACAAGTCTGCCCGTCGCCAAGGCGCGAGATGCAACCTCGCGTTGCAGATACGCGTTGATGTACCCTGCGCCGGCGACCTCGATCTTCTCGAAGCCTTCAGGTAGCGGCATCTCGGCAGCAATATCTTCGGCAATTCTGCGCGGCGGCTTGCGCAACCGTTTCGCCAGATCGAAGGACAGGGGCAGCGCGAACTCACCCATGGAGACATCCGGCGGCTGGGAAATCACAATGTTCAGCAGGTCAAGGTTGTATTTTTCGCGCAGGAAGGCGCGGACGTGCGCAGCAAGTTTGCGTTGATGTTCCAGGTACATGAACGTTGTCGCTGATACGGTACCGATCAAGATTACAGCAATGATTTGCGTCAGTGTAGGAAAGTCGTCTGGCACGGTCTTGCATCACCGCGTGCGGACGGAATAGCCCACCGCTGAAGCGATGGGCGGGCATCTGCGCGCCGGAGCCGCTCGCGTTGACGCTCCATTGCCGCTTACCTATGATGAAATCTCCGCTTCGCGAGCGTCTCCCATGCGCATTGCCTATCTCGATTGCTTCTCAGGAATCAGCGGTGACATGTTCCTGGGCGCGCTGCTCGATGCCGGAGTTCCATTCGAGCTCTTCGAGAAAGCCGTCGCCGCTCTGAATATCGGGGCTACGCTCGAGCGGTCACGAGTCGATCGGGCAGGCATCTCGGCGACCAAGCTCGACGTGGTCGTCGATGGCGTGAAAGATATGCCGCGGGAACAGTTCTGGGAGAAGCACGCAACAGGCACCAGGGGCGAAGGTTTCGCGGATAGAGCAGAGCACAGCCACGTGCACAAAGACCGTTGCGATGACGGCCCTCAGGTTCATGGCCGCAGGCTGAGCGACATTCTCAAGGTCATCGCGGCCTCGCAAATCGGCGATTGCGCGCAGCAGATGGCGAACGAGATCTTCCTTGCTCTCGCCGCAGCAGAGGCCAAGGTCCATAACTCCACTTCCGAAGACATTCACTTTCACGAGGTCGGCGCCGCTGACGCAATCGTCGATATCGTCTGCGCAGCCGTTGGCGCAGAGGCGCTCGGAGTCGAACGGTTTGTCTGCTCGCCGCTGAACGTCGGGAGCGGAACGCTCGTCTGTTCGCATGGAGTGATGCCGGTTCCTGCTCCTGCGACCCTCGAGCTGCTGAAAGGTTTACCGATCTATTCTGGCGACATTGAGAAAGAATTGGTGACGCCGACGGGCGCAGCCATCGTCCACGTGCTGACGTCGAGCTGCGGGCCGCGTCCTCTGATGACGGCCGACGCCATCGGCTATGGCGCAGGTTCGCGAGATTTCCCCAGTTATCCTAACGTGCTGCGCATCAGTATCGGCGAGTCGCTCGCAACCGGCGTGGCTGCCGGAGCCGGCGCGCAGGAGGAGACCATCGCCATACTTGAGGCCAATCTGGACGATCTTAATCCGCAGCTCATCGGCTACATTGTGGACCAAGCATTTGCCGAAGGCGCGCTCGACGTCTTCACCACGCCGGTGCAGATGAAGAAGAATCGGCCCGGCACCGTGCTCACCATCCTCGCCCTGCCGTCGCACGAAGAGCGCCTGCGCGCCCTTCTCTTTCGTGAGAGCAGTACACTGGGCGTGCGGGTGCGACATGAGACGCGCTACATTCTGCCGCGGCAGTACGAGACTGTCGTTACGCCCTGGGGCGAGGTGCGCATGAAGGTCGCAGGTGTCAATGGCGTCTCGCAGTACGCGCCTGAGTACGAGGACTGCCGCCGCATCGCCGCCCAGCATCATGTGCCGCTGAAGCACGTGATGCAGGAAGCCATTCGTCTCTACCTGGACCGCCAGCATGGATAATCCCGGCAAGTTCTACATCACGACGCCCATCTACTACGTCAATGCCCGGCCGCACATTGGGCATACTTACACCACCGTAGTCTGCGATGCCATTGCCCGCCGCCAGCGCATGATGGGCATCGACACCTTCTTCCTCACCGGAACCGACGAGCACGGGCAGAAGATCGAGCGTTCCGCAGCCGCCGCGGGCTGTTCGCCGAAGGAATTTGCCGACAAGGTGTCGGGTGAGTTCCGAGCGCTGTGGGGCCGGATGAACATCAGCTACGACGACTTCATCCGCACCACCGAGCCCCGCCACATGCGCGGGGTTCAGGCGCTATTCACGCGGCTGCAGGAGCGCGGCTACATCTATAAGGGCTCGTACAGCGGCCAGTACTGCGTTTTCGACGAGCTCTATGTCGATGCCGTGGGCCCGGGCGCACCCTGCCCAGAGTGCGGCCGGCCGACCGAAACCGTTCATGAAGAAAACTACTTCTTCAAGCTCTCGGCCATGCAGGAGCCGCTGCTGAAGTTCTATGCCGAGCATCCCGACTTCATTCGGCCCGAGACGCGCCGTAACGAAGTCATCGCGTTCGTCCGCGGCGGCCTGCGCGATCTCTCGGTCAGCCGGACGTCATTCAAATGGGGCATTCCGGTGCCCGGCGATCCCAAGCACGTCATCTACGTCTGGCTCGATGCACTGGCCAACTACATGACCGCGATCGGCTATGGCTCCGACGATCCCAAGGACCAGCAGAAGCTGGCGCGCTACTGGCCCGCCGACGTGCACATGATCGGCAAAGAGATTGTCCGCTTCCACTGCGTCTACTGGCCGGCGTTTCTGCTGGCAGCCGATCTGCCGCTGCCGCGCTCGATCGTCGCGCACGGCTGGCTGCTGTTTGAAGAAAGCAAGATGTCGAAATCGCGCGGCAACATCGTGCGCAGCGAGACCATTCTCGACACGCTTGGGCAGGACGCACTGCGCTACTTCCTGCTGCGCGAAATCGTCTTTGGGCAGGATGGCTCGTTCAGCTTCGACGCGCTAGTGCAGCGGTTCAACGCCGATCTGGCCAACGATCTAGGCAATCTTTCCAGCCGCACGTTGAGCATGATCTCGCGTTACTTTGAAGGCGAGATTCCTTACCCGTCGGCCAGCGCGCGCACTGCAGCCGATGAGGCGGTCGAATCGCTGGCGCAGAAGACCATCGGCGACTTTCACGCGCAGTTCGAACAGTTCCAGTTTTCGCGTGCGCTGGAAACGGCATGGCTGCTGGTAGCGGCGGTCAACAAGTACATCGTCGAGAACGAGCCTTGGGCGGTGGCCGAGCGCGACGACAAGGACTCGAAGGCGAGACTGGCCACGATCCTGCATACCTCCGTCGAGGCGTTGCGGGTGGTCACGGCGCTGGTGCACCCGATTATTCCGGAGGCTACCTCGCGCATCTGGAGCCAGCTGGGCCTGGGCGACATCAAGCAAATGGACTTGCGTCAGCTTGCGTGGGGGCAGATCCCCAATGGGACGAAGCTCGGAAAAGTCGAGCCGGTCTTTCCGCGCGCCGACAAGAGCATGATCGAAAGGATGCAGCAGATGGAACAACAACGCTCCACAGAGAGCGACAAGAAAACTGAATCACAGCCGGCCGGAACAGGTGCCGACGCTGGACAACGCGCGACGGAGGCTGTGGCAGGCCCGGGTCCTTCCTCGTCGCCCGCAGCTACGAAAGGCACAGAGCCGGGTGCCCCACTCGTTCCAGCGGCTGGGATGATTGGGTCCTCCTCGGGTACAGGCAAGATCACCATCGACGACTTCTTCAAAGTCGAGCTGCGCGTCGGGCAAGTCACGGTCGCGGAGAAGGTGAAAGGGGCCGACAAGCTGTTACGTATGGAAGTCGATCTGGGCAATGAGACTCGCCAGATCGTCGCCGGCATCGCCAAAGCCTACGATCCCGAGAAGCTGGTCGGGCGCAAGGTAGTGATCGTCGCCAACCTGCAGCCGCGCAAGCTGCGCGGCCTGGAGTCGAACGGCATGATTGTCGCCGCGTCTGTCGGCGAGGACGGATTGCCGGTGCTGGCGGGATTTCTCGAAGACGTGCCGGTCGGGGCCAAACTGAAGTAAGCGAACGCAGCTCAGACGCTCGCCGCGGCGACCATCACCGCTTCATTTCGGGGCTATCGGTGTTGGACTCCATCTGCATGTTCATTCCGGCCCAGATCTCGCCGGGTGCCTTGGCGTTGGGATAGACGTGCGTCATCCAGCCGAACACCACGGGAATCCATAATCCATGCGCCTGCGTGCAGGCTTCTTCGGTATGAATGCTGCCCCGCATGCCAAACTGCGCGTGTGGTCCGAACTGCTCATTCAGAGGCAGGCTGCGCGGGCCGCCGCAGAAGTCCACATGGCGATGCCAGGTTGCAATGCTCAGCGGTACGATCGCGTCCAACTGCTCCGCCGTGGCGTCCTGGGGTGCCGTGTACATCACCCCGACGACTTGCATATCGTTCGCCGTACGTTTGTAAAGGATCGATCCCGGTTGCTCATAGTTCGTGTCCTGCTGCTCCCGCCGGGCATAACGATAGTTGGTGTAGTGCACTTCCTCGCCGATCCGGCCGGTGGGATGAAACGGCTTGTAACCGTCAGCCAGTGCCGTGTTCACGTCGGCATAGCGGACCAGCACGTGACGCGCGGCAACCAAAATCTGCTGTGCTCGCTCCTCATCGCCGAGCTGCAGCTTGCCCTTCAGCGACATCTGCATGTGTCCCATCTTCATGGTAGGCACAGGCGTCATGTCGCTGTTACCGCCATAGTGGCGCAGTAACACCTCCCAGAACGGATACTGCTGCGCCATGACTGCGGTCAGCGACCCGACCACGACGACCGCAAAAATGCCCAGCAGACGCTTCGCCATACATCCTCCCTGTAGCGCACACTGGGTTTACGTCCGCGCCGTCAAATAGTTTCACGGGTAAGTTTTTTCAGAATCGCGCTGAGCGGAAGGATGGGTACTTAGCCGCCGGGCACTAGCTACTGGCTACTGGCCATTGCTCTTTACCGCCGGAACATATTGCGCGCAATGAACAGCGCATTCGCCGGGCGCTCCGCCAGGCGGCGCATGAAGTAGGGATACCACTCCGACCCGAACGGGATATAGACGCGCAACCCGTAACCTTCACGCACCAATTGCTGCTGCAGATCGCGCCGCACGCCATAAAGCATCTGGAATTCGTAGGCGGTCGGCGGAATTTTCTCTGCGCTGGCGAACTGCTTCAACTCGGCAATGATGCGCTCGTCGTGCGTTGCTAAACCGTGAAAGACGCCGCTTTTCATCAGCGTGCGTGCCAGCTTCAGGTAATTGGCATCGACGTCGGCCTTCTTGGGGAAGGCAATATCGGGAGGCTCTTTATAGGCGCCCTTGCATAAGCGAATGCGAATGCGCTCGGCCAGCAGGTCGTTCACATCCTTCTCGCTGCGGTAGAGATACGTCTGGATGACGGTGCCGACGCGTCCGGCGTGGCCTGGCAGACGGTGCAGGCCGCGCACGAAGTCGAGCGTGCGCTGGGTGTAGGGCGAGCCCTCCATATCGATGCGCACGAAATTGTTGATGCGAACCGTGTGGTCGACCAGCTCAGTGACCAGGCTGAAAGCCAGCTCCTGGCTCACGTCCAAGCCCATGTGCGTCAGCTTCAGGCTGATGTTGGCGTTCAGTTTGCGCCGATCGATTTCATCCAGCATGTTGTGATACAGCTCGGCGCTTTGCTTGGCCTCGTCGGCGTTGGTTACGTTCTCACCCAGGTTGTCGATGCTGACGCCGGCGCCCCAGCCGTTGACCACCTCTGTGGCCCGTATCGCGTCCTCTACCGTCATGCCGGCGACGAAGCGTTGCGAAAAGCGCAGGCCCATCGGAGAGTGCTCCGCGAAGTGACGCAGCCCTTTGCTTTCGGACAATCCGATGAAGAGCGATCTCAGCATGAGGCGCTCCAGTCGAGCGGCGAACTTTGGGATTGGGGAGCTGGCGTCGGCCAGCGGCGGGAACTTGCGGAGCCGGTACTCCGCGCGACGGAATGGCTCATAGATGGCTCGTGCCGGCTCTGCGGCCAGCTTGCTACTCTCCTGTTTATCACAGTCGAGGCCGCTCGTGGATAGGAGCCACATCACATCGCGGGGTGCGTCATTTCGCGTCTCCACTCCGCGACGGCGGACTTGAAGCTGAGAGACGTAGCCAGTAGTTCCCACGCGGAGCAGGCCACAATTGGAGTTAAAACGTTAATAGCGGCAACAACTTGCAAATGATTACCCGCGCAGGTGAACGAAGTGACAACCGATACTGTACGTACTATTGACTATCACAACACATGACAGTAATATTTCGCACATGAATTCCCCGAACGCAGTTTTGGAAAACATTCCCATGCCGGTTCTGTTGCGTCATGCGCGCAACACCTACGGCGCCGCCATGCGAACGGCGCTCGCCCAGGCGGGATATGACGACATTCCCGGCAACGGTCTATACGTCATCGGTGGACTGGCGCTCAACCGCGAAGACATTCCCCTCGGCCAGCTCATCCGTGAGCTGCGCATAACCAAGCAGGCGGCCGGACAGCTGGTGGATACGCTGGTAACGCGCGGCTATCTGGAGCGCGCCACCGATAAAGACGATCGCCGCAAGCTGACCGTGAAACTCACCGAACGCGGCCAGGCGGCGGCCGAGACACAGGCTGCCGCGCGTGCCAAGGTCGACGCTGAGCTGCTGGCGAAGGCCGGGCAGGAGGATGTCGAGCGCACAAGGCGGACCTTGGCTGTGCTGATCGACATGATCCACGAGATTTGTGCGAAAGATGACGAGCCATAGCTCGGTCAGCTCCCTGCGGGGGATGGTGGGTTCAGGAAAAGGACTTGGAGTTGGGCCCGGCTATGGCGCCGGCGTTGGCGGGGGCGTGTATCGCGTTGGCGGAGGAGTCTCCGCTCCCCGAGTGCTCTATGATCCTGACCCTGAGTACTCGCAAGAAGCTCGCCAGGCGAAATACCAGGGGACGGTGGTGCTGTGGGTGGTGATCGGGCCGGGTGGCCTGGCGCACGATGTTCGCGTTTCGCGCTCTCTGGGAATGGGTCTGGATGAAAAAGCCGTCGACGCCGTGCGGAAGTGGCGATTCCAGCCGGCCGAAAAAGACGGCCATCCCGTCGCCGTCCAGGTGAATGTGGAAGTGAACTTCCGGCTGTACTAGGTCGCACTGACCACTGGTCACTGGCCACTGCTTTATCACTCCCACTCAATCGTCCCCGGGGGCTTGCTGGTCACGTCGTACACGACGCGATTGATGCCCTTCACCTCGTTCACGATCCGGCTGGAGATGGTTTTCAGCACTTCATGGGGGAGCGGCACCCAGTCGGCCGTCATGCCGTCTTCGGAGTGCACGGCTCGGATGGCGCAGGTGTAGGCGTACGTGCGCATGTCGCCCATCACGCCAACCGACATCACGGGCAGCAGCACGGCGAACGACTGCCAGATTTTGTTGTAGAGACCGGCACGCTTAATCTCGCCGACGACGATGTCGTCGGCCTCCTGCAATAGCGCGATGCGTTCCGGCGTGACCTCGCCCAGGATGCGCACGGCCAGGCCGGGCCCGGGGAACGGCTGCCGCTGGAGGATGTCTTCGGGCATCCCGAGATCGCGGCCAATCTGGCGCACCTCATCTTTGAACAATTCCTTCAACGGCTCAATGAGCCGGAGTTTCATTTTCTCGGGCAGCCCGCCAACATTGTGATGGCTTTTGATGACTTGCGATGGGCCGCGTACCGATCGCGACTCGATCACGTCGGGATACAACGTCCCCTGCACCAGCCACTCGACCTTACCCTGCGCCTGCTCGATGCGGTGCGCTTCTTCTTCGAAAACCGCGATGAACTCGTTGCCGATAATCTTGCGCTTCTTCTCGGGATCGGTGACGCCTGCCAGTTTGCCAAGAAAGCGTGCGCTCGCGTCTACCGCGTCGATGTTGAGGCCGAGCTTGTCGCGCAGGTTCTTCTGCACGTTAACGAACTCGTTCTTGCGCAGCACGCCGTTGTTTACGAAGATGCAGGTGAGCTGATTGCCAACCGCGCGATGCACCAGCTCGGCAGCCACCGAGGAATCGACGCCTCCGGAGAGGCCGCAAATGACGCGGCCCTTGCCGACCTGCTGACGAACGCTGGCGATGGTTTCCCCGATAAAGCTCTGTGGCGTCCAGTTGGGTTTCGCACCGCAGATATCGAGGACGAAATTGCGCAGGATCTCCGTGCCTTGCGGCGTGTGATGCACTTCAGGATGGAACTGTACCGCGTAGAACTTCTGCGCCGGGTTCTGGATGGCGGCGACGGCATTCGAGGTCTTGCCGATCAGCTCGAAGCCCGGCGGCAGCTCCATGGCTTCGTCACCGTGCGACATCCAGACGGGGAGCGGACCTTCGAAGCCCTTGAACAGTAGCGAGGCAGGTTGCAGCAGCTCCACCTGGGCGTGCCCGTACTCGCGCTTGTCAGCGGCACGAACCTTTCCCCCCAGTTTGTACACCATGAATTGCAGCCCGTAGCAGATGCCCAGCACAGGCAACCCGAGATGCAGCACGCCGTCGTCGGCCGGGGGCGCATCGGCGTCATAGACCGAGGAAGGCCCGCCGGAGAGGACGATCCCTATTGGAGAATATCTCTTGATCTCATCCAGAGAGGCGGTGCAGGGCAGGACGACCGAGAAGACATTTTGCTCGCGGATGCGGCGCGCAATCAACTGCGAGTACTGCGCGCCGAAATCAAGGACGACGATCGATGGCGTTTCCACAATCTAATTTGCCAGAGGAAGCTACTGGTGTAAAGCGGCAAGCCAGGTGCGAAGGAGTTTTACCAATCGCCCGGCACCGTCGGCGAGGATCAACCCGCGTCACCGTCCAAGCGCGCGTGCCGCTTTGATCTCGTCCCAACGTACCCAGGCGATATAAAGCACGACGCCGATGTTTATGACCAGGATCGTCCAGTGGAAGGCATTGGGATGGCGGACCAGCCGCTCGACTTCGACCGGAAGGTAAATACAGCCGGAGATGATGGCCAGCCACTCAGCCCACGCGCGCTGCCTCCACAATCCGTAGCTCTCGGCAAAACGCAAACCGGCGTAGGCGGCCGCAAGCCCCAGGATGGTTCCGGGATGCCAGTCGGAGATCTTGTCCGCGAAGTTCAGGACGTGCTGCGCCCAGTGGTGGCTCAGGCTAATGTGAAACATGCCCAACAAGCGCTCGGCAGCATATTCGAAGTCGTAATCGTGCCGTATGGCATGGCTGATGAGATAGGCGAGCAGCAGTGCAGCGACGCCCTTCAACGCCTCCAGAAACGCGACCGTGCGCAGTCCCGCGGCATGCGAATGATGCCGCACTATCAGACGGTCCTGAGTCGTCGTAGCGCTCATCGGGTGCACAACTGATGCAGGCATGCCGTGCATTCGGAGAGGGGGCGGTGTTCTGCCGATTTACCACTAGTATTTGGATTCTCGCCCCGCATCCTGCTGTTGGCCTGTGACCCCGTACGAAACGATTGTAGAGGATGCGGGCTCAGGTTGGATGAAGTTCGTGCCGCCCGGCGGCTTCCGGCATTTCATCTCACGGAGGAGCTGAGCGCCGGGGTCGCCTGCGGCCAATTTGGTGGCATCGAGGCCGGCAGCCGGCAAATTACCCAAAACACCCGCGGAGGTCACGCCAGGGGGCCGCAATACCGTAGGCTCTAATGCAACTTCACGTACTCGTACTCCACCGGATTGTTGTTGATGCCGCGATCGGGAGGCGCGACCCAGGACGCGATCTTCCCCGGCTCGTACACGCCATGCATCAGGCTCAAGACATACGCCTGGTCGGCCTCGCTCGGCAGCCAACCGGCAATCTTGGCATTGAACTCCGCCTGCGGGATCGGCTTGCCTGAGGGGTCGGTAGGCACGCCTGCCCAGATTCCGATGTTGCGGCGGAAACGCGTGCTGGGTAGCGCCAGGCGGAAGGAGTGTCCGGCTTTTTCGATCAGCCGGTTCCAGCGCGTCACCCCCATCTCGCAATCTTTAACGTAGGAGCCGCGCGTCACGTCGTTCATCGCATTGCGCATCGGGATCTGCTCGGGCTTCGTGCCGCCGTTTCCGTCGGGCACCTCGATCGTATGGAAGGTCTCTAGGGCCACATGGTCTTCGTAGCGCCCCTCATCGGGCCGGCCCTTCAGTCCATTGGCGAAATACGACGCGGCATTCGACGAGCTCTCAGACCCGAACAGGTCGAGCGATGAGCTGAACCAGAAATTCAGATAGCGCTGCACCATCGGCAGATCGATGGCGCCGGCTTTGCGGATCGCTTCCGGATCGTCCGTCCCCAGCTCCTTCATCACCTCCAGCGTGCGCTTGATCACGCGATTGATGCCGGTGTCGCCCACAAACATGTGGTGCGCCTCTTCTGTCAGCATGAACTGGCAGGTGCGCGCCAGCGGATCGAAGCTCGATTCGGCCAGTGACTTCAGCTGGAACTTACCATCGCGGTCGGTGAAGTAAGTGAACATGAAGAAGCTGAGCCAGTCGCGAATAGGCTCGTTGAAGGTGCCCAGAATGCGCGGCTTGTCCGCATCGCCGGAGTGGCGCTCCAGCAACTCTTCCGCGTCTTCGCGGCCATCGCGGCCAAAGTAGGCGTGCAGCAGATAGACCATCGCCCAGAGATGGCGGCCTTCCTCGACGTTCACCTGGAAAAGATTACGCAGGTCATAGAGTGAGGGAGCGGTGTGGCCCAGCATCCGCTGCTGCTCGACCGAGGCGGGCTCGGTGTCGCCCTGGGTGACTATCAGGCGGCGCAACGTTGAGCGATGTTCGCCCGGAATCTGCTGCCAGACTTCCTGGCCGTAGTTGTCGCCGAAGCCGACCTTGCGCTCGATATTGCGATCGGCAAGGAAGATGCCCCAGCGGTATTCCGGCATCTTGACGTAGCCGTACGTCGCCCAGCCCTTGGCGTCGACCGAAGTTGCAGTGCGCAAATAGACGTCGGCCACCTGGAAGTCCTTGGGACCAAGCTCCTGCCACCAGTTCAGAAATTCCGGCTGCCAGTGCTCCAGCGCGCGCTGCAGCGTGCGATTCGAGCCGAGATCGACGTTGTTAGGAATGCGGTCTTGATAATTAATGGACATTGCAAACTCCGTTGAGACAGGTGCACATCTTTTAGGACGATCGAAAACAGGTTCACATCTTCAAAGCACAGGTGCAAATCTCTAAGACCGTTGAATGAAGAAAATGCTGATTGAAAAGTTCGCGTTATCAAATAAAGTGCGCGTTACGAAATTGTCATCACGAGCGCAGCGAGGGACCTGCGTTCCTGCGAACCTTGACATTGCCACGAACGAACAGCAGATCCCTCGCTGCACTCGTGATGACAATTTCTTCTAACGTACCTACACGCGCTCCCACGTAAATCGTGCCTTGGTTCCCGACCCGAAAAGCTTCAGCGCGCCGTGCTCTCC
>DASRGM010000015.1:0-11939 GCA_035651035.1 Terriglobales bacterium | reverse complement strand
TGCGCCGGCGCTCGTGGGTAATCGGTGTCGGCCTTGGCATCTTCATGTTGCTGACGGCCCGGGTGCTGACCACGTACCTGCGCTTGTCCAGTCCCTGGATCATGATTTTGCTGGCCATCGGGCTGACCATTTACGTTCCGCTTGGGGTCAAGCGCGGCGGGTTGCAGGGCACGTGTCGCTTTCGCGGCTTGGCCTGGAACATGGCCGCCGAGGCAATCACAAAATTTGCCGGAGCGCTCGTCCTCATTGCCATGGGCTTCGGCGTACTTGGCGCGGTGGCGGCGATCTCAGCCTCGGTCATCCTGGCGTATTGCCTGCCTGACAGCGCCAGTGAGTTGCGCGGTCCGGCAGTTGAAGGCCCCGCCGGCCATGTAGGTGAAGGCCGCCAGGCAATCGTCTTCTTCATCGGCCAGGTCATCATCAGCAATATCGACATTCTCATGGTGAAGCACTTCTTCCGGCCCGATGACGCCGGCCTTTACGCCGCCATCGCGCTGGTTGGACGGCTTCTGTACTTCGCCTCCTGGTCGGTCGTCAGCGCCATGTTCCCGGTATCGGCCGAGCATCGCGAGAGCGGCCACTCCGGATCGCTGCTGGCGGTGCCGCTGCTGCTGGTGACCGCCATGTCGGTGGTCTTTGTCCTGCTGCTGGCTGCGTTCCCTACCCTGGTCTTCCAGTCGCTGTTCGGAGCTCATTTTCATAGTGCGGTTGGCGATATGAACCTGCTGCTGAGCATGAATGCGGCAGCGACGGGCGTCTACGCCATTGCCGTGGTTCTTATTACTTACGAGATGTCGCGGTGTATCGCCAATACCGGCTGGCTGCAGCTGGTGGTGAGCGGACTGATCGTGCTTGGCATCAGCTGGTTCCATTCAACTCTGTTGGAGGTGATCGTTGTCCAGCAGGTTCTCAGGATTGTGTTGCTGATTGCGGTCGCCTTGCCCTTCTTGAAAGTGTGGGCGACGACCGGTGGGAGAGTGCATGAAGAGGCTACGGCGCGTTACTGAATCAGAAGTCATCGCCGAGTTCCTGAAGAACGAGTTCTATCAGGAAGAGTTCCATCAGGACCGCGAGCAGTTCGAGGGCCTGGTGCTCGACGCCGATCTTCTGGACGAGGCGGGAAACGCTTTGCGCCGTGCCCTGCTGTTCCGTCGCCGCGGGCATATGTGGCGCGAGCTGCCCGCCGATACGCAGTGGTACGAGGTGAAGATCGAGCCCCAGGACCTGGATCGTCTGCGGGTCTTTCCCCGGGCGCAGTGGCGGCGTGTGGCCAACGGAAGCTTTCTGCTGAAAGACATTGTCAAGCGCATCAGGACAAAAGCGTTTCGCGGCAAGACCCGCGACTTCATCTCCAAGGTGCAGGCCCTCAGCTACCGCTTGCGCGCACAGGATGACAATAGCGCTGTCCTGCTGATCGGCATCGACGACCAGAGCCAGGTAACGGTGCTGGAGGGCAATCATCGCCTGACCGCGGCCCTACTGGCCTCGCCCCAGGTCCTGCAGAACCGCTTTCGCCTCTTCTGTGGATATTCGCCCGCAATGTCGCAGTCGTGCTGGTACCAGACTAACCTGCCGAACCTGTGGCGCTATGCGCGCAATCGCGTGCGCAATCTTTTCTACGATCCCGACGCCGACGTTGAGCGGCTGCTGAAGCCGGCGAACGCGGGCGCGGAATCGGCCGAGCCGACGCTGACTCCAGTTGGAGCCAAAACGATGACGAAGTTCGAAGTGAACAGGCCCCGCTAAAATTTTTTTGTCTGGGAGAGCTGCTGCCCAATGAAAGCTCATCAGAAGTTACTCACGAAGATCATGATCGCGGTGCTCGGATCGGTGCTGTGCGGCGTGCCCGAAGTGGTGGAGGCACAGCAGTCCAATCAGCAACAGAACGGGACGACGACGATTGATCCGTCCCAGGGCCCCTTGCAGCCGGTGCCGCAGAACCAGCCGGCCACAGAGAATCCGGGGCCACCGCAGAATCCGGAAAGTTCGACCGAAGCGGTTCCGGCTACGCCGGCGCCGCAGCCTAGACCGGAACAGCAGATGCAACAACCGCTGGGCGCAGCAACCGCGGAAGGAGTGCCCACCGTCGGCGGCGCAGCTTCGCGACCGGCCGGCATGGCCATTGCCCCGGCCAAGCAGAACCAACGCCGTTCGCTGCTCATCAAGTTGGGCCTGATCGCCGCTGCAGGCGTCGCGATCGGGACCGTGGCCGGGCTTTCGAAGGGCACGTCGGCGAAGCCGAAATAGGATAGAGCGGCGCTTCACCGCCGCAGCGTCTAAATTACCGATGCGCCGGGTAGCGTGCGTCGCGTCCTGCGGACCGACTCTACCGCAAGGATGCGGGTGGGAAACAAATGCGGTACGAATCAGAAGATTGTCATCACGAGCCGCCAGGCGAGGGACCTGCTTTCTGCCGGTAGTGGCTAACAACAGCTCCCTCGCCTGCGGCTCGTGATGACAATTTCCTGATCGCGAGTTTCGAAATAAATGCCAAGCCCACAACCACCCCGGACCGATTCGTCGCTCAAAGCTCTCGGCTCGCGGCTCGCACCTCCCGGCCCGGAGCCCGCGGCTCGCCAACGCCCGCTGCTCATCTCCTTCTCCGGCCTCGACGGCTCGGGCAAGAGCACGCAGATCGCGAACCTCATCGACTTCGCCCACCAGCGCGGCCTCACCACGAAGCTCCTCGCCTTCTGGGACAATGTGGTCGTCCTCAGCCGCTACCGCGAAGGCTTCGTGCACAAGGTTTACGGCAGCGAACGCGGCATCGGCGCGCCTGACAAGCCGGTCAATCGCCGCGACAAGAACGTGCGCAAGTGGTATCTGAGCCTGGCCCGCCACGGCCTCTATCTTCTCGATGCGCTGCACCTGGTGCAGGTCGTGGGGCGCGCCCGCCGCAGTGGCGCCGACGTGATCATCCTGGATCGCTACATTTATGACGAGCTGGCAAACTTGCCGCTCGCCAATCCTCTTACCCGCGGATTTGTTCGCATGGTCAACGCGCTGGTACCGCGTCCGGATGTCGCCTATGTTCTCGACGCCGATCCAGAAGCGGCGCGCGCCCGCAAGCCGGAGTATCCCGTCGACTTCATGACACTGTGCCGCCAAGCCTACCTGCGGCTGGCAGGGTTAATCGGAAAGATGACGGTCATCCCGCCGCTCCCGTTGGAAGAGGCCAAGCGCGCCGTCGAAACCGCATTCCTTCGGGCATTGCCGGAGATGCGAGCCGTCCCCTCCAAGCTCGATGGCGTACCTGCCGCCTGGCACGAGAAAGCCTGACGAAACAGCAGGAAACGAGTGGCTGGCCGTCCGCAGGAATGAGCCTGCTGGCCTGTCATGGAGTGCCCCCCGCCTTAGATCTCTCCCCGCCCTCGACGGTAACAATTACCTATTCCTGGCCGTTCCTACCTCCGAAGCACCCTCGCGGCATCTCCTAGCACCTAAAAACAAAGGGATTAGATGCCTTTTTGATGTCGCGAGTTTGGCATTCAACTTGTACTAGAACCCGTGTTGCTGAGCTGTTGTTCGTCGGCGACTGCCGCGCCTTCCTCAACCGGAGCGGGCCGGCAACGAGGCACAAAGTGCCCAAAGTTTCGGAGGAAACCAGATGAAGACCGCCATGCTACTTACGCTGCCGCTGGCCGCAGCCCTGATCATCCCCGCGGCGGCGCAGCAGAATACCGCGGACCAGCAGCCGCCTGCCGCCAGCCAGAGCGCTCCGGCCGCCACCGCGCCCGACACTAACACGGACCAGAACCTCTCGGCGCAGCAGCCTTTGCAGCCGGACACGCGCCAAGGCTTCTGGGGCAAAATCAATCCGTTCGCCCGCAAGAAGTACGTGCAGCGCCAGCTCAGCCCGATCCGCAACCGTGTGAACGAGCTGGATGACCTGACTGCGGCGAACGCCCGCCAGATCAAGGACGTCGACGCCCGCGCGCAGCAGGGCATTCGCGATGCTGACGCCAAGGCCACGCAGGCCGACCAGCACGCCGTCGACGCCGGCAACCGCGCGCAGCAGGCCAACCAGACCGCGCTGCAGGCCAGCAACCGCCTGAACACCGTCGAGCAGGTCGTCGGCAATATCGACCAGTATCAGCCGGCGACGCAGACCGAAATCCGTTATCGCGCCGGACAAACCGCTCTGAGCGCGAAGGCCAAGCAGGCCCTCGACGACATGACGGTGAACCTGAAAGACCAGAAGGGCTACATCATCGAGGTGCAGGGCTTCTCGGCCACCGCCGGACGCGCTGGCGTGCAGAGCTCGCAGGCCATGGCAAACTCGGTAGTGCGTTATCTGGTCGAGAAGAACCAGATTCCTGTCTATCGCGTCTTTGTGATGGGGATGGGTAACGCGAAGCTGCCTCCCTCCGACGATGGTAGCGCCAGCCGCGCCCACGGCAACCGTGTCGAAATCAGCCTGATGAAGAACAACGTCGATCAGCTGGCTTCAGCCTCGCAGCCCAACGGTGCCATGAACAGCGGCACCTACAATCAGCCCACTTACAACGCCAACAGCCAGCCGACCTACAATTCAAACAATCAGCCCAGCTATAACTCGGGATCGGCTGCGCCTCCGTCCTACTCGCAGCCGGCACAGCATCGCAATTCAACTACCAGCAACTCAGCCCAGAGCGATAACCCTCCGCAGCAATAACGGTCCAGCGTTGCAACGCGCAATCCAGGCCTCTCGCATAAAGCGAGGGGCCTTCGTTTCGGAACGTCCTAGTTTACGGTAGAAACAGGCTGGCTGGGTTGATTACGCTGGACTTGCGTGACAGGGCTTCGATGGAGTGCTATATTGCATCTAAAGTTGTGGAAGTTGTGGAAATCTCTATGGCGAGCTCTGTTGCAGCACCACAACGCTCCGATGGAGTCGATATGAGCGAGAAACAAGTACAGACAATGATCGAGAAAGAGGCCCAAGCTCTTGGATTGACAGCGGATGACGCCATCTCTCGCGTTAAGCGCGGCGAGATTGGCGAAGACTTCCTGTGGCGCGACTTGGCTTCTTTGGTATATCTCCTCTACGAGTAGGCGCTTTTGATCGGGGACAGGCCGGGAGAGGTTTTCCGAGAGTTCCGAGACCACATCAGTCGCCTACTCAACCAAACCATAACAGACGCTCCCCTGAGTTTAACCCACATTAAAGATCGGCCGTTTGCGTTCAGGGATGAGGGAAATATGCCATTGGCCGCTCCCCTGTTTGGGGGTGGGTTGTTCTTGGCCGTCTCGCAGCATCTAGAAGTTGCCCAGCAACCGGACAAGGCGTGGCGTTTGCGAACAGTCGAATACAACTACCATCTTCTCGAGGGTTCTAGTCCTGATAGTAGATGGATCGTTAGATGGGAATATAAGTCTCACAGCAGGCAGCGCAATGAGCACCCACGCCACCATGTTCACTTGGATACGTCGATCAAAACACCAGTAGGCGATCTGAACTTCGACAAGTTGCACCTCTCAACGGGCTGGGTGACCATCGAGGAGGTAATCCGCTTCTTGATAGCCGAGGTGGGGATAAAACCCAAGGCGGAAAATTGGGACGAGGAACTACTGAAGAGCGAAGAGCTTTTCAGAAAATGGACAAGCAGGGACATCTAGTCGTACCATGCTTGGCCACCGTCGTCGGTTTGTAAATCTTCAACGTTGGCCGCGGGGAGTAACATCGTCGTATTCTTCTTTGGAAACGCCCGCTGCATCATGTACCGTCCCCCCGCAGGCGCTTAGCTTTCTTCTAATACCAGCCTTGCGTTCTGCGGCAGATAGCTCTTGCGCCGGAACCAATCTTCCATCGAAGTGCGCAGCCGGTCGAGCGGCACACGCGCGCCGATCTCCATCGCGCCGTCGCCGGTCGGCAGCGTGTCGTCAAAGACCTGGTCGTTGGTGAAGTTGCGCATGGCAAAGCTGTCCAGCCACTTCAGCGGACACGGTTGGCGGCGGCCGTCTTCTTCATATTGCACCCGGATGTTGCGCGCGAACATGCAGACAGTTTCGAGTTTCACGCTGCAAGTTGCAAGTGGAGGAAAAATCTGCGCCGGGCGTTCTTACGATGTAACGTCAGGCCAGCCACGGCTGGGCCGCGTTCAGGGATTCAAGTCTTTGCGGGAGCTCGACGCGGTCTTGCTTCCGTCCTTCCAACCCTCACTGTAGAGGTGGGCGCCGGTAAGCACGGCAATCACCGCTCCGATGATCAGCACGGTGATGAGCCGCCCGTCGCTCTTGCTGCGGCCGAAGGCGAGCGCCAGCAGCGCCCACAGGACCGCGGTGGCCATGGCCCACACTACGCCCATTACCGAGGCGACTAACCACTTGTGCGGGGCGGATGGTTGCACTTTTCCTTGGCTGCTCATCAAGAACGATCCGCTTCAGAGTAGCAGAGCCCGCCTTCAGGCCTGCGGCGTCATGTTCGGATAGCTATCGTAAGGGCCGCATGCGGAAGGGAATCTGCACGACTGCTTCAATCGCCACCGGCTCGCCATTCTTGGTGCCAGGGCGGAAGTGCCAGCCCGAGAGCGCGTGTACGGCATTGGCGTCCAGCCTCTCATCCAGGCTGTCCAGCACGCGAATGGTATCGACCGAGCCGTCGGCGCGAATTACGGCATACAGCGTGACCGTGCCCTCAATGCGATCGCGCAGCGCGTCGGGCGGATAGGCGGGATCGACTTTGGTCGTCGCCACCGGCGCGGTGAGCGGGCCCTTGTCGTCGCTCTGCTTCAGCTCGGCGAAGCGAATAATCCAGCTGCCGGTGGCCGACGCCAGGTTCGGCATATTCATGATCAGCGAGTAATAGCGCTTACTGCCGAAGACGCGCTGCTCGATGCTGCGATCGGGATCGTCGCCCATCGTGATGGGCGGCGGCGCCGGACGCTCGCGAATGCTGGGCAGCGACGGCTTCATGGCCTCGGCAATGATGCGCTTCTGCGCCTCCAGGTTAGGATTCGATCCCGGAAGGCTGCCCGCGCCGCGTGCGCCGTTCGGCGTTCCCGCGACAGCTGACGTTGCGCTCCCCGGCGGCGGAGCGCCCACCATGATTCCCGCAGGCACGCCATTGTTCGCGCTGCGGCCTCCGCCCTGGTCTGCCGTCCCACTGCCGGCGACGCTGGGCGTGCCCGGCGCATCAGCCTTGCCGTTGGGAGACGCATGAAACTCGCCGCTGCGGTTCCCTTCCGGCGCGCTGATTGGGCCGCGCACGTCGGCAGGATTCAATCCCAGCGCGATAAGCTGTCCCTGTCCTGCTCCGGTCCCCAGGTTCTGCACATTGGGTGACGGCGGAATGTTCTTCGCAGCCGTCTCGGCGGCATTCTTAGCGGGCGTGTCGCCCACGCCGCCGGTGCGCTGTGCCGGTACCGGCAGCTTAGGCACCGCCACCTGCGGCTCCAGTTGCGCCATGTTGATGTCGCCAGCCTTGAGCTTCAACTGGTCGGCCGTCAGCGGCGGCTCGACTACCGACGGCTGCAACATGGGCATCTGCGCTTTGGTCTTGAGCTGTGCCAGGTCGGCGGTCGGCGGCACCACCTCGGGCTCCAGTTGCGGCGCGGTTATCTTCCGGTGCGCCACGTCAGCACTCGGGGCGACCACATCCGGTTCGAGCTGTGGCACCTTGAGTTGCGACACCGATCGCGCCGAAGCCGCAATCGGCTGGCCCGGAATCGCCGTCCAGGCGACGATGTTGGGCAGCGCCACGTCATGCTGCAGCTTAATCTTCGGCGGGGTCACGATGGTCTGATGATTGTTATCGGCATTCGCCGGGACCGACAGGATCTCCTGCTTCGCCAGCTTGGGCGCGCCATGGCGCGGCTTCAGCGCCGCCTTCTGCGCGGTATTGATCGGCGGAAGATAGTCGCTCAGCGGCTCGTAGGCAACGGTATTGTCCAGGGGCGAGTGCAGCAGCGGCTCGCGATTGAAAAACGGCAGCGTGCACACCAGATACACAATCGTCACGAATGCGATGTGCGCGCCGTAGGACTCGACGAAGCGCGAGGGATCGATGCCGGTTTCAATGAAGTAATTGTGCCGCAGCGGAGCGGGCTTGGCGGTGAGCTCAACCGGAGGCGGCTGACGGCGCAGCAACGTGTCGCCGAGGTTGCGGAAGAAGACGCGATGCCACGGCTCCAATTCCCAGCGCAGCACAACCGGATCAGCTTCTGCAGCTTGCTTTTGGACCCTGGCTGCCGTGACTTCCGACATCATCCTCTCGTGGCGTGCGTAGCAGGATTATATAAGAAAGCTGAACGGCAACGCTGCCATTCGCGGCGTTAAGCAAGCGTCCGGCGCGGCTCCTCTGCGAACGACGGTTAGAGGGCCTCCCCGGCTGCGACATGCGCATTCCCGCCTCCAGCTTGCGTTTCATCCCATCCTGAGCGGCGCGATTCCAAAAAGTTGCTCTGGTTCGTGTACTATCCTTCGCGATAACAATCACCAGCCAGTCGCATTGTGAGGCTCCTCATGCGAATTCGTATCGCCGGCCGCATCATGGCGGTAGCGCTTCTGTCGGCCGGCGCTATCGCCGCCCAGGACGAGCTCAAGAACCAGCCGCCGGTCTGGGCAGCCAAGCCGGACGTCGCCGCCTTCGACAAAGTCGAGAACGAGCGCCTGGCTGCGGCGCAACGCACCATCGACCAGTTGGTCGCGGTGAAAGGGCCGCGCACTATCGAGAACACCCTGGCGCCTTATGACGAGGCCGTGCGGCAGCTGAACACGGCCGTGTATTTCTCCACGCTGGTGCAGCAGGTGCATCCCGACGCTTCTTACCGCGACCGGGCGACGGCGATGACCACCAAGGTCAGCAGCGCGCAGTCGGCGCTGTCGCTGAATCGCGATGTCTACAACGCGCTGACGAGCCTCGACGTCTCGAAAGCCGACCCGGCAACGCGCTACTACGTGCAGCGCACGCTGCTGGAGTTTCGTCTGGCCGGTGTCGATAAGGACGATGCCACTCGCAAGAAGCTCAACCAGCTGAATGACCGGCTCACCGACGATCAGTCGGCCTTTGACCGCAACATCTCCGACGACGCCAGGACTGTGGAGGTAAAAGACGACTCCGAGCTGGAAGGTTTGCCGCAGGACTTCATTGCCAAGCAGAAGCGCGGGCCCGACGGCAAGCTCCAGATCCCGGCTGATGAGGCGAACGCGTTTACGGTTATCGATCTGGCGCAGAGCGATGCCCTTCGCCGCCGCATCTGGGAAAGCTGGATTACGCGCGCCTATCCGAAGAACCGCCAGGTCCTGCTCGACATGATGCAGACGCGCTACCAGATTGCCACCATCATCGGCTATCCCTCCTGGGCGGACTACAACGCCGCCGACAAGATGATCGGCAAGGGCAGCAACATCGCGAAGTTCATTAGCGATCTGGACGCGGCGGCGCGTCCGATCACAGAGCGCGAATTCGCCATGCTGCTGGCGGAAAAGCGAAAGACGCAGCCAGGCGCCACCGAGATTTACGGCTACGAAGAGGGGCATTTGGTGGAGCTGGTGCGGCGCTCGCAATACAACTTCGATTCCGAGACCGTCCGCCCCTACTTGCCCTTCAATCAAGTCAAGCGCGGCATCATGGATACAGCTGCTTCGCTATTTCACATCTCGTTTCGCCAGGAGCTGAACGCTCCCGCCTGGGACCCGTCGGTGGAAACCTGGGACGTGATCGACAACGGCAAGATCATCGGGCGCTTTTATCTCGACATGTTCCCCCGTGCCGGCAAGTACAGCCACCAGCAGATGGCGCCGGTGCTCGACGGAGTTCGCGGCAAGCAGCTGCCTGAGGCCATCCTGGAATGCAACTTCCTGCCCCCAACCGCGACCGATCCCGGCCTCATGAAGTATGGCGACGTGGTTACGTTCTTCCACGAGTTCGGCCACCTCATGCACCACATCCTCGGCGGCCAGGCGGAGTGGGCCGGCATCAGCGGCATCACCATGGAGGCCGATTTCGTCGAAGCGCCCTCGCAGATGCTGGAGGAGTGGATGCGCAGCCCGCAGGTCCTGGCCACCTTCGCGAAAGACTACAAGACTGGCAAGCCGATTCCCGCGGACCTGGTCGAGCGCATGAATCGCGCGTCGGCCTTCGGACGCGCCAGCAACGTCAGCTTCCAGAATGCCGCGGCTGCAATTTCCTACGATTACTACAAGGGAGATCCGGCCAAAATCGATCTCGACGCGATTCCGGTTGCCGCCTTCGACCGCTACACGCTCGAGAAGCCCCTCCCTTCCGACGCCCACATGTACACCAGCTTCAATCACCTGGCAGGATACTCGTCCGCCTACTACACCTATATGTGGGACAAGGTGATCTCCGAGGACTTCTTCCAGCAGTTCGACCAGAAGAACCTGCTCGCGGGAGAGACCCCGATGCGCTACCGCAAACAGGTGCTCGAGCCCGGAGGCTCGATGTCCGCCAACGACCTGGTGAAGCACTTCCTGGGACGCCCGCAAAACATGACGGCGTTCGAGCAATGGATGGGCGAGGAATTCCGGGAGAGCGGGCAGTCCTCGAACTCTTCAACCGGCAAACCGGGTGCCGTGACCCGCAGGTAGAGCCGCGTTGCAAATGATAAGTCGGTAGTGTCTCGGCCAACTGAGACACTACCGAGTTATTGGCGAAGCGCCGCGTACTGACCGCTCTACCTATGTTCCTACCGGTTTCCCGACGGTCGCAGCATGGGTGTGGCTCTTGCCGGCGACGTGCTGGATCGACTCCTCCAGCACATCCATGGCGATGTCCGCCTGCTCTTTGGTCACGATGAGTGGCGGACAGACGCGGATGGAATTCGGGCCGCAGCCCAGGAAGAGCACGCCGCGCTCGAAGGCGGCCACTGCGATGCGGTCGCGCTCGGCGCCGCCCTGCGCTTTGGTCTTCTTGTCGGTAACGATCTCGACGCCGATCATCAAGCCGCGGCCGCGCACGTCGCCCACCAGATCGAGCCGGTGCGGCCACTCGCTCATGCGCCTCATCATGTGCTTGCCGACAGCTTCGGCGTTGCGGATGCCCTCGCGCTCCAGAACGTCCATGGTCGCCAACGCGGCAGCAATGCACACCGGATTGCCGCCGAAGGTGGACGCGTGCGAGCCGGGCACCCAATCCATGATCTCGGCCTTCGACATCATGATGCCGAGCGGCATGCCGCTGGCAATGCCCTTCGCCACGCAAACGATGTCGGGCTCGACGCCGGTGTGTTCGATCGCCCACCACTTGCCGGTGCGCCCTGCGCCGGACTGCACCTCGTCGGCCACTAGCAGAATGCCGTGACGATCGCAGATGCGCCGCAGCTCCTGCATGAAGACAGTGGGAGCGACCAGGTAGCCGCCTTCGCCCTGAATTGGCTCAACGAAGATTGCCGCGACTTCTTCCGGCGCGAGCGTGGTCTTGAACAGCTTCTCCTCGATGAAGCGCGCGCAACCCAGCGCGAACGCCTCCTCCTCCTGCGGGCTGCCGCCCACGCAGCCGCGATACAGGTCGGGATAGCGCACATGCGTGACGCCGGGAACGAGCGGACCGAATCGGCGGCGCTGCTGCGGCTTCGACGCGGTTAGCGATACCGCACCCATCGTCCGTCCATGAAACGCGCCATAGAACGCGATGATGTTCTGGCGCTTGGTGTGATAACGCGCCAGCTTCAGCGCGGCTTCAATGGCTTCGGCGCCGGAGTTGCCGTAGTAAATCTTGTGCGGCCCCTTCATGGGCGCCACCCGCGACAGCCGCTCCGCCATCGTCACCATCTGCTCGTAATAAAAGTCGGTGCCCGACATGTGGATCAGCTCGCCCGCCTGCTTCTGGATGGCGGCGACCACCTCGGGATGGCAGTGGCCGGTCGAGGTCACCGCGATGCCGGCGGAGAAGTCGAGGAACTCGTTGCCGTCGACATCTTCCACAATGACTCCGCGACCGCGCTTGGCAACCAGAGGATACGAGCGGGTATACGAGGGCGAAATGCAGCGCTCGTCGC
>DASRGM010000014.1:0-4160 GCA_035651035.1 Terriglobales bacterium | reverse complement strand
CGGACGCTGACGGCGTCGTCGAAGTCGCGAGCGGTCTCGCCGTCGATGGTCACGATGGGGACGGCGCGGTAGTCGCCGCGATGGCGCAACTCCGTCGCCGGGATCACAGGGTCGAATTGCTGCGCCTCTTGCAGGACTTCGACCGGAAAACGGTGGGGCAGGTGGAACTTGCGTATGACGATTTCGACATCGACGCCGAAGTCGTCTTCATAGCCAATTACCTCGATGACGCGGCCGCGTGGACTCTGGGTGGGCGTGGGCCAGTCGATGATCTCGACCTCGACGACCACTCCCTCCAGATCGCTCCATTCACGGCGTTGGGCTTCGTCGCCCAGAACACGGTCACGAGACGATTGCTTTTTACGAGCAGCACTTTTCTGATTCGTCTCCCTCTCATGCGCAACCGACGCGGACGAGGGGGACACCCTGGCTTGTTCGGCCGACGGCCACTCCATGCCGAGCGGGATGATGATCTCCTGCGTGACCTTCTCATCGAAAGGGACGACGTAGTTGTTGCGGCTGCCGCGATGAAATTTGCCGACGATGGTCCGATTGCCGTGCGTAAGCACCCGCAGGATGCGGCCTTCGGCGCGGCCATCCTCGCCCGCTCCACGCGCGAGGCCGGTCCGGCCTGCAGACGACGCTGTTTCCCGTTTGCGAGTCAGCTCCACCAGTACCTGGTCGCCATGCATGGCCGAACCCACAGCCGGCGGAGGAATGAAGATGTCGCCTTCGATGGAGATTCGTTGTCCCTGGTTAGGAACGACGAAGCCATATCCGTCGCGGTGCATGATGAGGCGGCCGGCGATCAGGTTCTGGCGCGCCGCGGCGTGTTCGGCAAGCGTGTAGCGGTCGCGCGCCGTCTCGACCAGTCGTCCGCTCTTCACCAGCGCCTGCAAACGCTCGGCGAGCTGCTGACGTTCCGCTCCGCGCAAACCCATCTCGCGTACCAGCTGCTTGTATCCCGCAGACTGGTGCGGCTGGCGTTCCATGTGCCGAAGGATGGTTTGATCGCTGAGCATTTTGAGTTGTTGTCAGTTGGCAGATGTCAGGAGCGCAGCCGTGCGTTTAAGCGATGTTGCGACCCGCACCGAGTACAAATCGGTCTCCGGCACAATCGTCGCGAATGCTCCCGCGACAACTAAGAACCGGCAACTGCTTTCTAGTTCTTTCACCGTAATCCGACCACAGATTGTCAATTAGGTGTGCAGAAAAAATTGCGTACGGGTATTCCCCAGTGAAGCCACAGGCTGTATGGTAGCAATACTTGTACCGCAAATTCGTCCGCGCATTGACTGCGAGCCGGGCGACGGGCCCAGAGCCGCCGCGTTGTGAGCATGTCAGAAGCGCGGCTGGGGAGTTTCGGTCAGGCAAAACCAGTGCAGTCCAGCACTCCCAATTCAGAAAGGATCTCGATTCGTCATGTGGAAACCCACGAACGCTCCATCCAGCCCGAATCCAACTCCCAACCCGGAGCCGCCGCGTAGCTTCACCCCGCCTGCCGAGCCGGTGAGCGCGCCGCGTCCGGCAGCCAGCCCTGCCATCAATACCCAGGAGCAGGCGACTCTGGGCAAATCACTCGTCATCAAGGGTGAAGTCACGGGCTCGGAGTCGCTGTACATCGACGGCCGCGTCGAAGGCTCCATCAACCTGCCCGGCAATCGCGTGACGGTGGGCCGCAACGGCGTGGTGTCGGCGAATATTTCGGCGCGCGAGATCGTGGTGCTGGGCAAAGTCCGCGGCAACATGACCGCCAGCGATCGCGTCGACATTCGTGGCGAGGGTTCGCTGACCGGCGACGTCGTGGCGCAGCGTATCAGCATCGAGGATGGCGCCTACTTCAAGGGCGGAATTGACATCCGCAAACCGAATCAGAAGACCAATGGCGAGGCAAAGGACAGCACGCCGATCACGCCGGAAGCCAATGCCGCGAGCGCCGCTGCCGCCCGTGCCTAGTTCCACGCGCTGCTGCCATGCCGCGCCCTGAGCGCAGGGGAGCCGTCATGGCGGCAAGATGGACATTCGGGCTTTGGATCCGCACTACGTGTCATCCAAAGCCCGATTTTTATTGGCGTTCTGCATTTATGGCCATCGCTCGACGACCCGGTCGAGGAACGCAGCCGATCGGGTCGCGCCAAGTCTCGAAACGCGCTACGGCCTGCAGTTTCGAAGTTAAGGCTGGGGCCCCCGGGACTTGCGCGCTCCTGTGCCGCTCTTCTTTAGGGAGACCCGGGAGCGACGTCCAGGTTGCAGAATCGCGGTACTCGCGCGAAAATTCCTCAGCCTTGGATGCGCCCCAACTCCGCTTGCCGAGCGCAGACCAACCACCTCAGAAAGAGGGCCTCATGATACCGCAGCTGCAGCAGGAAGCCGCCACGCCATCTTCAGAGAACGCGCCGCAGTGGTCCACGGCTACAAAGATTGCGTTTCGTTTCGCCTTTGCATACTTCCTCCTGTACGTTTATCCCCGCCCGGTCGGCTCGCTGGGCGCGGGGACGGTGTATGGCAATCCGTTGCGGGACATGTGGCACGCGGTGGTGCCTTGGGTTGGCATTCATGTCCTGCACCTTGCCGGCGATCTGACCGAGGTGGCTAATGGAAGCGGTGATCAGCTTTATGACTACGTGCTGTGGCTCTGCATCGCCGCGGCCGCGGCCATGGCCACGGTTGTCTGGTCCACATTGGATCGCAAGCGGCGGAACTATGAGCAGCTCTATCAGTGGATGCGGGTCTTTGTACGTATCGTCGTCGCGGTGGCGATGATCACATATGGGTCGGACAAACTGTGGCGCATGCAGTTCCCCGCGCCCGGTCTGGCGCGCTACGTAGATACTTTTGGGCGAACCTCTCCCATGGGCCTGCTTTGGGCGACCATGGGCACGTCGCGCGCTTACAGTTTTTTTGGCGGTGTGGGAGAAATGTTGGGAGGACTGCTGCTGCTTGTGCCCCGCTTCACGGCACTCGGCGCATTAGTTACCGGAGCGGTCATGACCAATGTGCTCATGCTCAACTTTGGCTATGACGTGCCGAGGAAGATCTACTCCATTCACCTGATCGCCTTCTGTTTGTTCCTGCTAATCCCCGATATGCGGCGCATTGCCGACTTCTTCGTGCTGAATCGCCAAACGCAGCTTTCCCCGCCGGTGCCGTTGTTCCGCGACCGGACGATGAATTACGGCATAGTGGCGCTACAGGCGTTGATTGGGGTTGGCGCCCTGTTCCTGTTATGCACCCAGGCCTACAAAGACCAGGTGAAAAATGAAACCTATATCACAGCTGCGGTTCGCGGCATCTGGTCGGTCGATCAATTCGCCTTAGATCAAGTTCCGCGACCCCCTTTACTCACGGAAAATGATCGCTGGCAAAATGTGGTTTTCGATCAGCCTAATGCGCTTGTCATTCAAACCATGGATGGCGTGCAAAAGAGATACTATCTCCGGCTGGATACCGCCAACCAGAAGTTTTTCCTCTGGAGCCCTCCGGATAAGCACTGGAACGCAAGCTTCACCTACCAGGCATCCACGCCTGATCGACTCATCTTGGAAGGGCAGTTCGACGGAAAGCACATAAGCGCTGAGCTTCAGCGCATAAATCTCTCCGATCCTGAAAGGTTCCTGCTGCTTAACCGAGGAGTGCACTGGGTCAATCAGTTTCCGCAGAACCGCTAACCCCACAGGGCGGCGGCGCACGCGGTAATAGCACTCAGGGTTCGCGGCAGGCCGCGTGATTTCGGTTTGAGCCTGCGCACTTCCTCGCTGAGTGCTATCCCGAAGCTACCAGCCGACCAGCATGGCGTTAGTTGCGGTCATTGCAGCGGTTGACGAGGTGTGAACAGGTTGGGCCGCCGAAACTCGGCGGAGCGGATGGGCCCTTCAGCCGGCGAACGAAGCTACCACCAGCAGCAGGCCGAACACGAGCAGTGAGAGTGAAGCGATACGCGGTTTCACGAGATCACCCCTCCTTGGCCGCCTACAGTAGCATGTGGCGGTGAGCGGGAACAACGAAAAAAGCCGGAGCGCTTAGCTCCGGCTTTTTTGAAATGACCTTGGGGGAAGGGTCGAGTTGAAACTAGAACAGCTTGCGGCGCAGCAGGCCAGCCAAGCCCAGGATGCCCGATCCGAACAGCATGATGCTGCTGGGCTCAGGTACCGAAGTGCCGC
>DASRGM010000013.1:0-9823 GCA_035651035.1 Terriglobales bacterium | reverse complement strand
ATGATCGGGTCCTGGTGAATGATGTCGAAGAACGCGGAGAGGCGGTCGACGTCGTGCAGTTCACGCGCCAGCGCCGCCGCCAGGTCAAAGCGGAAGCCGTCGACGTGCATCTCCGTGACCCAGTAACGCAGGCTGTCCATGATCAGCTTCAGCACCTGCGGATGGCGCACGTTCAGGCTGTTGCCGGTGCCGGTGTAGTCCGTGTAATAACGAGGATTGTCGGGCACCAGCTTGTAGTACGTGGGATTGTCGATGCCGCGGAAGCTCAGCATTGGCCCCATCTGATTGCCCTCGGCGGTGTGGTTGTAGACCACGTCGAGGATCACCTCGATGCCTTCGCGATGCAGCGCCTTCACCATCGACTTGAACTCGGCGACCTGCGCGCCATGATCGCCTGCCGAGGAATATTGGCTCTCCGGGCTGAAGTAGTTGAGCGTGTTATAGCCCCAATAGTTCCGAACTCCGCGATCGACCAGCACCTTGTCGTGGACGAATTGGTGTACGGGCATCAATTCGACCGCGGTGATATTGAGCTGGCGCAGGTAGCGCAGCGCCGGCGGCGACGCCAGACCCGCATAGGTGCCGCGCAGGTCGGCGCGGATATGCTGGTTCAGCTTGCTGAAGCCCTTCACGTGCATCTCGTAAATAATGGAATCGCTCAGCGGCGTGCGCGGCGGCCGGTCGTGCTCCCAATCGAAGTACGGGCTTACCACCACGCACTTGGGCATGCCGCTGGCGCTGTCGCGCTTGTCGATATTCATGTCGGCGTTATCGCCGCCGAAGCGGTATGGATACACATGCTTCGACCAGTCCACGCGCCCGGAAATCGCCTTGGCGTAGGGGTCGATCAGCAGCTTGGCGGGATTGAAGCGCAGCCCGCGGGCCGGCTCCCACGGCCCATGCACGCGATATCCATAGAGGTATCCAGGTTGCAGACCATAAACGTAGGTGTGCCACACGAACGCGGTCTGCTCGGTAAGCCCGTAGCGCACCGTCTCTCTGCGCGTGCGGGTGTCGTACAGGCACAGATCGACGCCGATCGCCTGTTCTGAATACAAGGCAAAGTTAACGCCGGTACCATCCCAGGTGGCGCCCAAGGGGTAGGGTTTGCCCGGCAGGAAGTGAAAATCCATCGAGTTCTCCGCGAAACTGCATAAATTGGATGCAAATTGGATGGCAGAGCACAAATTGGATGCAGATTGCGTGACACAGAAAGAATCGGGGCGGTTCGCATTGTTCAGGAACCTTCCCGCTGATCTGCGCGGGACTACCTTTCTGGATGGGGAGGCTCGCGGCGGGCCGATGCTCCCCTGAGGTAACTAAATCTTGCGAGGGCCGCACTTTGCCCCGGTAGCAGCATCTTACCTGACGGTTTATGACTGCTCCTGTGCTGCGATCATCCCGAGCGGAGTGAACTCGGTCGCGCAGCGAACGAATTCACGTAGCCGAGGGACCCGCTTTTTGTTCGCGCGCCGTTCGCCGCTCACGCGGCGCGAAAACTCGCGCCCTGTACCAAGCGTCGTCCCCTGCTCCGCTGCCCGCTCGCCTTGGCAGCCCCTATCCTCTCCGGTAAAACTGTTCGTTATACTTAGCTTTCACTCCATGACCCTCGATCGCAATTTAGTTCGCGAACGCCTGCGCTTTTATCGCGAGCTGGGTGTCGGCCCGCTCTATCGTCGCGAAATTACGGGCACGCCGATTGCCCTAGCCGATCCGGAGCCTGCCGCGGATTTGGTCACGGCGAACCCCGATCGCGACGCACTGCTCCGCGTCATCGCCGACGAGATCGGCCCCAACTGCCAGCGCTGCAAGCTGGGAACGCTTGGCCGCCGGCAGATCGTCTTCGGCACCGGCGATCCGCACGCGGAGCTGATGTTCATCGGCGAAGGCCCGGGCGCCGACGAAGACGCGCAGGGCCTTCCCTTCGTCGGTCGCGCCGGCCAGCTGCTCAACAACATGATCGCCGCCATGGGACTGCAGCGCCGGCAGGTGTACATCGCCAACATCGTCAAGTGCCGTCCGCCAGGAAACCGCACCCCGGAGCGCGACGAGTGCGATACCTGCTCGCCGTTTCTCATGCGGCAAATCCAGGTGGTTCGGCCGAAGGTGATCGTGGCGCTGGGCGCGACCGCCGCCAAGAACCTGCTGGGCGTCAACGACTCGATGGGTTCCATGCGCGGACGCTGGTACGAATTCACTCCGCCGGGCACGCCGCCTGACGCTGAGCCCTTCACCTGCAAGCTGGCAGTGACCTACCATCCGGCGTTTCTGCTGCGCGATCCGCGGCAGAAGAAGGAAACCTGGAACGACCTGAAGATGGTGATGCGCTACCTCGGATTGGCCGTGCCGCAGCGTCCTCCCGAGGGCAGCTAGACTGCCATGCCACGCTTCTGCGATGTGGCAGTGCCTGTCCCCCTGGACGCGGTCTTCACCTATCTCATCTCGGAAAATTCGCCCGAGCCGGTGGTCGGCGGGCGCGTCATCGTTCCCTTCCGCGAAAAACGCCTCTGCGGCATCGTCACCGAGCTGCACGAGCGCGAGCCGCAGTTCACCGCCCGCCGCGTCAGCCAGGTCCTCGACACGACCCCCGCGCTTACGCCTGAGCTGATGCAGCTGGGCCGCTGGATCGCGCAGTATTACATCGCGCCCATCGGCGAAGTCCTGCGCACCATGCTGCCGCTGTCGGCGGAGTTCCGCCGCGTTTTGGGATATCGCATCACCCACAAGGGAATCGCCGCCCTGCATGAGGCCGCGACCGCGGGATCGTCACTGCGCTCCCAGAAGACGCCGGAAGAGCAGAAGCTGGAATACGCCGCACTGAACCGTTTGGCCGATGGCGAGGTCGTGCGCGAAGCCGCGCTGCGCTCGGCCTCCGGCGCGACCAAACAAGCGCTGCAGTCGCTGCTGCGCAGGAAGTGGATTGCGCGCGAGGACCTCAGCGATGTGCGCGACGCCAGCCGCACCGTCACGTTCGCGAACTTGAAGGAGGTCTCCGGCAAGCTTAACCGGAACCAGCAGGCGATCGTCGCTTATCTCGAGGGACAAGAAGGACGGCGCGCACCACTCGAGGCGCTGCGCCAGCTCGAAGTTCCGCGCACCACCCTGCAGACGCTGGTGCGGCGCGGCCTGGTCGAGCTTACCGAAGAGGCCGCCGGGTTCCATCTCTCCGGGCTGAAGCCACGCAAGCTGGAATTTCTCTTCACGCCGGCGCAGAAGGCGGCGCTCGCCGCAATCATCGGCGCCGTGGAAGCCCGCGCGTTTGCCCCCATGCTATTGCACGGCGTGACCGGCTCGGGCAAGACGGCGGTGTACCTCTCCGCCATGCAGGCGGTGCTGGCCCGGGGCCGCTCGGCCATTCTGCTGGTGCCTGAGATCGGGTTGACGCCGGCGATGGCTGCCGATCTGCACCAGATCTTCGGCGGCGAGGTCGCCATCCTGCATTCCTCGCTGAGCCAGGACGAGCGCGCCGAACAATGGAAGCGCATACGCGGAGGAGACTCCCACATTGTGGTAGGAACGCGCTCCGCCGTCTTCGCTCCCGTGCCCGACCTGGCGCTGATCGTGGTGGACGAGGAGCACGACCACTCCTACAAGCAGGAAGAAATGCCGCGCTACCATGCCCGCGACGTCGCCGTTATGCGCGCCAAGATGAGTCATGCTGCGGTGGTGCTGGGTTCGGCGACGCCGTCGCTCGAGACCTACCACAATGCGGTAGAAGGCAAATACCGGCTTCTGGAGCTGCCCGAACGCATCGAGAAGCGGCCACTGCCGGAGGTCGAGGTCCTCGACATGCGTGAAGAGTTTCAGCGCACCAAGAAAGACGAGGTGCTGTCGCGCAAGCTGGTGGCGGAGATTGGCGAGCGGCTGGAGCGCGGCGAGCAGATCATGGTGCTGCTCAACCGGCGCGGCTACTCGGCCTTCGTGCTCTGCCGCGAGTGCGGCGAATCGGTGCAGTGCAAGAACTGCGCCATTGCCATGACCTATCACAAGCGCGAGCACCGGCTGGTCTGTCACTATTGCGGCTACATGCGCCCTGCGCCACGCACCTGCCCAAAATGCGGCAGCGAATATGTGCAGTACCTGGGCGCCGGCTCGGAGAAGCTGGAGCACATCCTGCATGGGCAGTTCCCGCAGGCGCGTATCGCGCGGCTCGATCGCGACACGGTGCGCAGCCGCGAAGACTTCGAGCGCATGCTGACGGCGCTGCATGCCGGCGAGATCGATCTGTTGGTAGGCACGCAGATGATTGCCAAAGGGCACGATATTGCCAACGTCACGCTGGTCGGCGTCGTCGGCTCCGACGCCGCCCTCAGCTTTCCCGACTTCCGCGCCGCCGAGCGCACCTTTCAGCTGCTCACCCAGGTGGCGGGACGCGCCGGACGCGGCGACACTCCGGGCAAGGTCGTCCTGCAAACGTTCTTCCCGGATCACTACGCCATCCAGTTCGCTGCCGCGCATGATTATCACGGCTTCTACGGGAAAGAGATCCGCTTTCGCAGCTGGATGCACTACCCGCCCTTCAACGTGGTGAGCAACGTCCTGGTGCGCAGCCAAAAGCTGGAGGAGGCGCTGACGTGGTCGGGCATTCTGGGCAAGTGGTTCGACACCGCGAAGAAAGATGGCGTTCGCGTGATGGGGCCGGCGGCAGCAGCGATCGTCCGCCTTAAGACCGAGTACCGCTATCACTTCCTGCTGAAGTCGCCCAGCCGCGAGCGCATGAACACGCTGCTGCGCGCCGTGTTGGATCACGCCGTGCAACAGAAAATCCCGCGCAACAATGTAGTGGTGGACGTGGATGCGTTGTCGCTGGTCTGACGCTGACCGCGCGGCTTAAAGATGCGGCCGTGAGTCGGGAGCCCACCAATGCTGATGTTCCCCAAGAATGCGGTAGTCGCCAACGCTGCGGGCCTCAGCCCATAATGCGCGCACCAGAACATTGTCATCACGAGCGATGCGAGGGATCTGCTGTTTGCTTCTCGTGATAACAGTCTTGGGGGTCTTTACATCATTAACTCCTAACGCGAACGTTCCACTCCTCAGCTCATGACGACAATCCTCGATTCTTGAAGGCCCGACCCGCCACTACCCCTTCGCCCCTGCCTTCTTCTGCGCCAGCTCGCCGCGATAGTTCAGCGCCTTCAGCCCCAGGAACCTCGCCGCCGGGCCAAGCTCTTCTTCGATGCGCAGCAACTGATTGTACTTGGCGATGCGATCGCTACGCGACGCCGAGCCCGTTTTGATTTGTCCCGCGCCGGTCGCGACCGCCAGGTCGGCGATGAAGGTATCTTCTGTTTCGCCCGAGCGATGCGAGATGACAGCACTGTACCGGTTCTGGCGCGCCAGGTTGATGCAGTCGATGGTCTCGCTGACCGAGCCGATCTGATTCAGCTTAATGAGAATGGAATTGGCAATGCCCGCGTCGATGCCGCGCTGAAAAATTTCAATGTTGGTGACGAAGATGTCGTCGCCGACCAATTGAATCCTGCTGCCGAGCTCGTCCGTCACCAGCTTCCAGCCGTCCCAATCGTCTTCCGAAAAGCCGTCCTCCAGCGAAACGATCGGATACTGCCGCACCCAGTCAGCCCAGACGCGCACCATCTCCTCGGCCGAGTGCTCGCTCTTGTCCGACTTCTTGAAGACGTACTTCTTCTTTGCGCTATCGTAAAACTCGCTCGCTGCCGGATCTAGCGCGATGGCGACCTGCTCGCCCGGCTTGTATCCCGCCTGAGTGATTGCCTCCAGCACTACCTCGATCGCTTCAGTGTTCGACTTCAGCGACGGCGCGAATCCACCCTCATCGCCCACGGCGGTGTTATAACCGCGCTTCTTCAGCACGCCCTTGAGCACGTGAAACGTTTCGACTCCCCAGCGCAGTCCCTCGCTGAACGACGACGCGCCCACCGGCATCACCATGAATTCCTGGAAGTCGACGTTGTTGTCGGCATGAGCGCCGCCGTTGAGGATGTTCATCATCGGCGTGGGCAGCAGGCCGGCGGTAAAGCCGCCGAGGTACTGGTACAGCTCGACGCCAAGATGGTCGGCCATGGCGCGAGCGGCCGCCATCGACACCGCAAGAATCGCGTTCGCGCCCAGCTTGCTTTTGGTCGGCGTACCGTCGAGCGCGATCATGGCATTGTCGAGCTCGCGCTGCTCGCTGGCATCCAGCCCCTCCAGCTCCGGCGCGATCACCTCGTTGATATTGTTGACCGCCTTCAGCACTCCCTTGCCGAGGTAGCGGCCCTTGTCGCCGTCGCGCAGCTCCAGCGCTTCGTGCTCGCCGGTCGAGGCGCCGCTCGGCACTGCCGCCCGGCCCCGAGCGCCACTGGCCAGAATGACTTCCGCTTCCACCGTTGGATTGCCGCGCGAGTCGAGAATTTCGCGGCCAAGGATGACTTCGATGTGTGTCATAGGATTCCCAGCTTCATCCCGCCGTGGATTCGCCTACGCGAGGCGGGAGCTTTAAGATCAGTAATTATACGAGAGAGATCGCGGCTGCTTCGGTGATGTCCGCCACGCCGCGGCAGGCCGGCTTTGAAGCTCAAGCCCGCAGGTGTCACGTCTAAAACCCGGCGTTTGAGGAAAACCGTTTGCAGCCTCGCAAGGGCTTGAGTATCCTCATCGCAGCAGATTCAGATGCCATAGACGAGGTACGCCGCCGAAGCCTGCCGGCCGATGCCGCGACCCACCCCCAGGGAGCTAAGATATGTGGAAGCGCAAAGAAGAAGATAGCCCAGCATCTCCCGAGTTCAACATGACGGGATCGGCGGTGACCCCGGTTCCTCCGCCGCCACGCCCCATCGAACCGGTGCGCAATGAACCCCTACGGAGCGTGGAAGTGGCGACCATCGGCAAATCGGTTGTGGTGAAGGGCGAGCTTTCGGGCAGCGAAGATTTGATCATCGACGGTGAAGTCGAGGGCTCGATCACGCTGCGCGGGCAGACGCTTACGGTTGGCCCGAATGGACGCGTGCGCGCGAATATTGAGGCCCGCAACGTGGTCCTGCATGGCCGCGTGGACGGCGACATCACGGCCAGCGAGCGGGTCGACTTGCGCAAGAGCGCGTCCCTGGCAGGTAATATCTCGACCGCTCGCATCGCCATCGAGGATGGCGCGTTCTTCAAGGGCGGCATCGACATCCAGAAAACGGATTCGGCTCCCAAGGTAGAACCCAGGACGCAGGCCGCCACGCCGGCTGCGGTCTCGGCCGCCATGTCCTCGCAGGGCTCATTGCTCGAACCCAAGAAAGCGTAGGCTTGGGGCGCATCGGCATGATGCGCCTTTCCTGCCTGCTTTCCGTTGCGCGCAGCCGTTGCCGCTTCCGTCTCCTTGCCCCTACAATGGTGCGCAGTGGCCCCTGGAATCTTCAATAAGCTGTTTGGCAGCTCCAACCGGCAGGCTGTCGACGACGAAGTTGTCCCCGGTCAGAAGATCAGCCGCCGCTCCACCGGCTTCAACGAATTCATCAAGGCCATCTCACGGGAGCAGGGACTCAAGATCCTGGACCTCGGCTCAACTTCGCCGGCGAATATCACGTTCATGACCGGACTTGGCCACCGCTTTCATCAGGGAGACGCGCTGCGGCTGGCCAACGACAAATCGCTGCTGATGCCCAATGGCGAAGGCGGCACCACGATTGATGTCGAGCGATTTCTGCGCGAGAACCTGGACTTCGCGCGCGAGGACTTCGATGCCGTGATGTTCTGGGACCTCGCCGACTTCCTGCCGGAGAATCTGGTGAGCCCGGTCATCGAGCGCATTCACTACATCATGAAACCCAGCGGCATGATGCTGGCCTTCTTCCACACCAAGGACGCCGGTCCGGACGCGCCATTCTACCGCTACAACATCGTGGCCAAGGACACGCTGGAGTTGCAGCCGGTGCGCGGCTTCCGCCTGCAACGGGTATATCAAAACCGCCAGGTCGAGAACCTGTTCCGCGACTACGGTTCCATCAAGTTTTTTCTTGGGCGTGACAACATCCGCGAGATGCTGATCATTCGTTAGATAACCATCGAAATGTTGACTCTTTATTTCGCCGCGTTGCGAGAGGCCTGCTCGCGCGCGAGCGCCTGGCGCATGAACCGCGTGGGCCGCCCGGCAAGATGTTCCGGGCGGATAAGCATCGGGTTGACCCATTCGATCACCGCCGCGTAGCCCAGGCTCTCCGGATCGTCCGTCAGATAGTGCGGCACGACCGCCAGCACGTGAAACCCTTGTTGCAACTGGAAACTTAAGGTCGGGTCGTAGGCGCGACCCTCGACAACTTCTGCCACATAGTCCACGGGAGAAAGGTGGGCGCAACACTGGCCATAGCCGCGCAGCCGGGAGCCGGCGCGAATGCGCAGGAGTTTGTGCGATTCCGTCAGCGCGCGTCTGGCGTCATACAGTTTGTTTCCAACCCCGTGATGCTGCAGCCCCGGATCGACGATGACCTCGGCGCCATAGAGTGTGCGGCCATGCCTGGGATCGTGATTCGTAAACATGCCATTGGCGGTAAATTGCTCCCAGGAATCGAGCGTGGCATAGTCTTCCCAATCGACAATCAAGCTGGCGGTCATGCCTACGACCACCTGCGCTTCGCCGTGAATGGCCACAAACTGGCCTTCCGGAAATAATCGCAGGTGCGACGAAAGCTGCTCATCGTTCCAAGGCGGCGTGTCGGGATAGATGCGGCAGCAAAGATCGGTAATGCCGGCGAAATCTCGCGGCGCGGTATTGCGGACCAGGACCTCTTGTGACTGGCCGCCGGCGTGGATCTTTTCCGGTTGAGGAAGCATAGAGTGCCGCTGCGCCCGGCGGCTCAGCAAAAGCTATGCGGCCTGGCGGGTGCGGCGAATGATGAATGGTAGCAGGCCAGGCAAGCGTAACATCTCGAACCCCACCCTTTGCGCAAAGCCTTCGAGCGAGAGCAAGCCGCGCACCCGCGACGCGACCGCCAGCAATGGAGCAAATTGCCTGGAGTACTCGTACCGATAAGCCGCGATGGAATGCTCCAGCGACGATTGCCCGGCGTGAAAGCCGCGCAGGCATTGGGCCGCAGCCTCCCCGCTGCGCAACGCGATTGAGATGCCGTCGCCAACGAAGGGATCGATGAAGGCGGCCGCGTCTCCCGCAAAAGCGATGTTGCCGCGCACCGGCTGCGGCGACCGGTAGAACAATGGCGCGGTGGTGACCGTAGGAATGACGGGCTGCCATGCCTCGCTGCGCTCACGCAACGCGGGATGCAGGCTGAATACTTCCGGCAGAGAGCTGGCCCGATCGGAGCGCACCATGGCGCAGGCATTGACGACGTCATCCGAAACCGGCTGCACCCCGCAGTAGCCATGGCGAAAGAAGTAGAGGTCAGTGGTGAGGCTGGGATGGGGCTCGCGAAAATGGCCCTTCAACCCTATCCATTTCGGGCCGGCGGGAAGCGTCCGATCGGGAAGGAACTGTGACCAGCGGCCCGCGGCGATGATCAGCGCCCTTGCCGTGATCGTGGTCGCCGCCGTCCTCAGCTCAAACGGACTGTCACCTTTGACGGCCGACACCTCGCAGTTGTCGCGGCAGTCCACGCCGGCTGCTTGCGCCGCGGTCCACAGAGTCCAGTCGAGCTGGTGGCGCGTGATGCTGACCGCCGGTGGCGAGATTGCGGCCTGCAGCATGCGATGACCAAGCCACAGGCGTGTGCGGCCCATCACTGGCGCGCCGTGCAGCAGCGATTCAAGGTGAGGAGGGGTGGGAAGTTTATGATGCGAACCCGCTGCAGAACTGGCCGGCTCCAGCAGCCGGGCAAGAACGTCGAGCGCCTCGGCGGAAACGAACTCGCCGCACACCTTGTGC
>DASRGM010000012.1:0-8262 GCA_035651035.1 Terriglobales bacterium | reverse complement strand
CCGAGGAAGAGGTCGTCCAGCTCAAGCGCGCCCTCAAGCAGCGCTACAACTTCGAGAACATCATCGGCAAAAGCGAGCCCATGCTGCGCATCTTCGACCTGGTGTCGCAGGTTGCGCCCAGCCGTTCTACCGTGTTGCTGCAAGGGGAAAGCGGCACCGGCAAGGAGCTCATCGCCAAAGCTGTTCACATGAACTCGCCGCGCAAGGACCGGGCGTTTGTTCCCGTGAACACCGGCTCGGTGCCCGCCGATCTGCTGGAGTCGACGCTGTTCGGCCACGTCAAGGGCGCCTTCACCAGCGCCATTGCCAGCAAAAAGGGCCTGTTCGAAGTCGCCGACCGCGGCACGCTGTTCCTCGACGAGATCGGCACCATGGGCCTGGAGACGCAGGCCAAGATCCTGCGTGTGCTGCAGGACAAGAAGTTCATGCACCTCGGCGGAATCAACGAGATCCAGGTCGATGTCCGCATCATCGCCGCCACTAACGTCGACCTCAAGCAGCAGGTGAAAGAAGGCAAATTCCGCGAGGACCTTTTCTACCGGCTGAACGTCATCACCATCGATCTCCCACCGCTGCGCCAGCGGAAGAACGACATTCCACTGCTGGTCGAGCACTTCATCGTGAAGTTCGCGCGGGAAAACGATCGCGCACCGCTGCGCGTTACCCCGGAAGCTCTGCGCCCGCTGATGGACTACGACTGGCCGGGCAACGTGCGCGAACTGGAAAACGTCATCGAGCGCGCCGTCGTGCTGGCGACCAGCTCTAATCTCACCCCTGACCTTCTGCCGGAGAACCTCACCGGGCGCGGCAGCATGTTCGCCCTCATCGACCACCGCCCCGACGCTTCCCTGTTCGAAATCATCGAGGACTGCGAACGCCGCGTCATCACCGATATGCTGGAAAAATGCGGCTGGAACCAGACCGACGCTGCCGAGCGCTTCCGCATCCCGCTCTCCACGCTGAACCAGAAGATCAAGCGGTTAAATGTGGAGATCAAGAAGAAGGGCAGAGAGAGCGGGAACGGCAGCTAGGCGAATCAAACCTCGGCTTGCTCGGGATCAGGTGTGTTTGCGCGATTTCAAGTCCGGCTTCTTGCGAAGCTCAACCCAGTACTCCTCGCGAGCGTCCTCGTCGATTTCGGCGGGAACATTCGTTCGGTACAGTGCATCGGCTCCGTCCTTGCGTGGTCCTGAAATCCAGTACCGCTCACGCGTCGCAACATCGTAATAGTTTGCCTTGAAGCCGGCGCCCTTGAGGCTCCGGAAAGCCTTACCGCCATAGTAGAGCGTGCTTCCGGTTTTCGAGTAGCTCACGCGCCCGATCCTGGCGGGCCCGACGAGGCCGTCGCCCTTGTACTCGATATACATGATGCGCGTGCGCATGGTCGGCTTAACGCATTCCCGGGACGATAACGATCCTTCGACGACAATCGACCCGAATCAGTTTTTTCTCCCTCTCGCGATTGCCTCTCTTGCTTCTTTGTCCGCGGTCTTGCGGCGCTCTGTTTCGCGTTTGTCCCAGTTTTGTTTGCCGCGGGCGAGGGCCATCTCCACCTTCACGCGGCCATTCTTGAAGTACATGCGCGTGGGAATGAGCGTCAGGCCCTTCTGCTGAGTCTTGCCGACGAGCTTGTGCAGCTCATTGCGATGAACCAGCAGCTTGCGCGTGCGCAGCGGCTCGTGGTTGAAGATGTTGCCGTGCTCGTAGGGGCCGATGTGCGCGTTGATCAACCATAGCTCGCCGTCCTTCACCAGGCCATAGGCGTCTTTGAGCTGCGCGCGGCCGTTGCGCACTGACTTGACCTCGGTGCCGCGCAGCGCGATGCCCGCTTCGAATTTCTCCAGCAGAAAGTAGTTGTGCGACGCGGCGCGGTTCTGCGAAGCATCGCGTTCGCCGCTAGCGGTGGGATCGCGGCGCGCGCCTGACTTCTTCTCAGGACGGGTTGTGGTTGGTTGGCGTGCCATGTGCATAAAGCGCGGCTCGAATCCATCAACAAACGAAAACGGCACGACTGAAGTCGTGCCCTGATAGAAAGCGCAACCGCGCGGCCAGGAGCGAAAACAATCCGTTCCCGGCGCGAACCCCACATGCTAACACACGATGAATGTCGCAGCCTGGGCGCGTTCTGGAATGCTATAATCGCGCCGATCGCACTATCTTCGTGGGTCGTTTCAGAAATGAATGGGCGCCCGGAAGATGCGTACTGCTCACGTTTGCCGTGGGTCTAAGTCTTACACCCAGAACCTCATATCAGCCGTACGGAGGCGATAATTCCGGTTCGAAACTCCAGGGTCCTAAGGAACGTGATGAAACGGTTCAGCACTGTGCTGACGCTGCTATTGGTACTGGCAGTGTCGGTGTTCGCCTCCACCGATAAGGAAGCCAAGCAGCTGTTTCAGAAAGGCAAGGCGGCCGAAGCCCGGCAGGACTACATCACGGCTTACAACTATTACTACAAGGCGTACCAGCTCAAACCTGCCGACCTGACCTACCGCTCGTCGTACGAATACGTTCGTTTTCTGGCTGCCGCGGCGCACGTGCACCAGGGCGAAATCCTGATGAAGGCGGGCAAGCTGGAAGAAGCGCTGACCGACTTCGAGCAGGCGATCGCCATCGACCCTTCCAGCTTTATCGCGCAGCAAATGTCGAACCGGGTTCGCGAAGAAATCAAGAAGACGCAGAATCCCTCGGCCGCGCCTGCGCCCAGCACGGAATCCGGTTTGACCAAGCGGATGGAGGAAGCGACCGGGCCGGTGGAGCTGGCCCCGATCTCGCAAACGCCGATCACGCTTAAGCTCACCGAAGACGCCAAGACAGTGTACGAGACCGTCGGACGACTGGCCGGCGTGAATGTCCTGTTCGATCCCGACTATGTCTCTAAGCGGATCAAGGTCGACTTGAACGGCGTGACTCTGCAGGAGGCGCTGGAGATCACGGCACTGGAGTCGAAGACCTTCTGGCGGCCGGTGACGCCCAACACCATCTTCGTCGCCGCCGATACGCCGGCCAAACGCAAGGAGCTGGAGCAAAGCGTCATACGCACCTTTTATCTGACGAACCTATCCATGCCGAACGAGCTGCAGGACCTGGTCAACATCCTGCGTACGCTGCTCGACACCCAGCGACTGCAGCAGTTTCCCTCGCAGCAGGCGATTGTGGTGCGCGGCACGCCCGACCAGATCGTCATGGCGCAGAAGCTGATTGAGGACCTCGACAAGTCGAAACCGGAAGTCGTGGTCGAAGTCGCCATCATGCAGGTCACGCGCGACAAGATGCGCAACCTAGGCATCCAACCGCCGGCCAGCGTCAGCGTCAATTTTCAGGAGTCGAACGCCACCACTACCAGTACCAGCACTGTGAACGGTAACTCAGGCATCGGCGGGACGGCCACGACGGGATCAACGACCGGACAACTTAATTTGAACAGCCTGGCGCACCTGAACGCCACCAACTTTGAGGTGACGATCCCCCAGACAACCGCAAACTTCCTGATGACCGATACCAGCAGCAAGCTCATCCAGCAACCGCAAATTCGCGCCTCGGATGGGCAAAAAGCCTCGCTAAAGATCGGCGAGCGTGTGCCGGTGGCGACCGGCTCGTTCCAACCCGGCATCGGCGGCGTGGGCATTAATCCCCTGGTGAATACGCAGTTTAACTACATCGACGTGGGGGTCAACATCGATATCACGCCGCACGTGCACGGGATTGACGAGATCACCCTTAAGCTGGCGATGGACATTTCAGCAGTGGATTCGTTTCAGAACATCGGCGGCATTCAGCAGCCCGTAATCGGACAACGCAAGATTGAGAATGAAATCCGCATGAAGGAAGGAGAGGTCAACATTATTGGCGGAATCCTGGAGGACCAGCAGACCAGAAATCTTTCCGGCATTCCCGGACTCGCCAACATCCCCCTCTTCCGTTATCTGTTTTCGACCGAGCAGAAAGAGAACAACCAGAACGAAATCGTCTTTATTCTGATCCCGCACATCATACGCGCACAGGACATCTCGGCCAGCAACCTGAAGGCAGTCGACGTGGGTACGGCGAACGTGATCCAGTTGCGGCGTGACAACACGCCACCGCCGGCACCGCAGGGGGCGCAGCCGGGAGCTCCGCAAGGCGCCGCCAACAATCCGGCGCAGCCGCGTGTACAGCCCCAGGCCGGCGCAGCCCCCGCGCCTAACGTGCAGCCAACGGCCGCGAATGCGCCGATCGGCAATCCGATCGTCAGCTTCGATCCGCCTAGCGTCGATCAGCCGGTAGGCTCCACCTTCACGGTGAACGTGAACCTCACCGGCGCTCAGAATGTCTCTGCCGTCCCGTTGCAGATCCTGTACAACCCGCGGGTCCTGCAGCTGGTGAACGTCTCTAACGGGCCGCTTCTCTCGCAAGACGGCCAGGCGCCCTCGCTGGTGAACCGCGACGATAGTATGGCCGGAATCCTTCAGGTGACGGCCGAGCGGCCGCCCAGCGCCAACGGCATCACAGGCGACGGCTCGGTGTTCACGCTGACCTTCCAGGCCAGAGCTCCGGGACAGTCAACACTTAGCATTAATCGGGCCAACATCAAGAACCCGGCGGGACAGGTGACCGCCGCCAGCGGGTCGCAAGCTATCGTGACGGTTCACTAGACACCGCGTCTAACTACGGTGAGGTTTTCACCACAGGCACACGGAGAATCGCTTTAGAGTTCTGTGACTTCCGTGCTTACGCGGTGAACTAAGCCCTGTGTTCTGAAGCGATACGGTCTAAAATAGAAGCAGTGCTCCGCGCGCGAAATCTCGTTTTGCCAGAAACCAAGGGCCGTCGCCCGCGCGGCTTCACCATGATCGAGCTCGTCGTCGCCATGACGATCCTGCTGATCCTGACGGCGGCGGCGACTCCGGTGATGCGCATCACCATTCAGCGCACCAAAGAACGCGAGCTGCGCCACGATTTATGGGAGATGCGGGACGCCGTCGACCGCTACAAGGATGCTGCCGACCGGGGCGCATTTCAGACCAAGCTGGACAGTCAGGGTTATCCGCCCGACCTGGACACCCTGGTAAAAGGTGTCGACTCCAATGGCAAGAAGCTGCGCTTCTTGCGCAAGATTCCAACTGATCCGATGACTGGAAAGGACGATTGGGGCCTGCGCTCAATGCAGGACGATCCCGACTCCGACTCGTGGGGCGGCCAGAATGTCTTCGACGTTTATACGAAGTCCGAGGGCACAGGCCTGGACGGAACGAAGTACAAGACGTGGTAATTCAGCCAACAACTCGAAACCGGCAGCGCGGCTTCACGCTCATCGAGCTGATGGTGGTCATCAGCATCATCGTGATCCTCATGTCGCTGGCTATACCGCACTATCAGAAATCCATTCTCCACGCCCAGGAAACGGCGCTGCGCCAGGACTTATATACGATGCGCTCGCTGATCGACCAGTACACGCTCGACAAGCAGAAGGCGCCGCAGTCGCTGCAGGACCTTGTCGATGCGGGCTATATTAAAGAGCTGCCGAAGGACCCGTTTACTAACTCGCGCGACAGCTGGGTGCCGGTGACCGACGAGAGCATCCAATCGCCCGATCAGACCGAGCCGGGGATCATCGACGTGCACAGCGGCAGCGATCAGAACTCCAGCGAAGGCACGGCTTACAGCACGTGGTAAATGGACCACGGATCATCCAAAGATCTTCCCGGCCGGTTTCAGTTTCTTACCTAGAATTTCTGCCTTAAATGTGCGCTCGTCCACGCGATGCAGTTTCTTGGTCATCGCTCGCGTCAGCAGCCGGGTATGTGGAATCTCCAGCAGGTGATACACAATGAACCAGACGGGCTTCTCGGTCGTCATCCAGTGCCGATCGTCGAAGCGCTTGAGGTCAACGGGCCGGGAGAAGGTGCGCATCGAACGCTGCCGCCGCATGTTGAAGTAGATGTGGAAGTAGCTCATGGCCAGCTCACGCAGCGAGCGATAAACCGGCTCACGGAAGCGGCAGTTGGTGTAGTTCGATTTGGCTACGGCGCCCCAGTGTCCCCCCACTTTGTATAGCGCAATGACATGATCGGTATCCTGCTCAGCCTCGAAATCCAGCAGCAGAGGCGGAAATCCATTGACGCGCAATGCGGCGGCGGCGAAGATTGCGCCCTCCAGACAGTGGGCGGTGTTTTCCCGAAGCACGCGGCGCGGCGACCAAGCGGTGTCCGCAAGATGATAGGGCAACTCGTCGAGGAAGCGTTGTATGCCGTTCGGCCCCTTTAAGCTGCGCAGCTTGCGGAGTTCCGCCGGGGTGAAACCGAAATCTTCTCGTGGCATGAGTGCTTTGCAGTGTATCGCATGAAAAGCAGCAGTTGGCAGGTGGCAATCGGCAAGTGGCATTGGTCAAAGCCATGGCTATCGAAGCATTTGCCAAGTGCTACTTGCTAAATGCTAATTGCTGCTTCCCTCATTCATTGCGCAGCGCAATTATTGGGTCCACCTGCGTCGCTCGCCGCGCCGGAATGTACGATGCCGCCAAGGCCACCAGCAACAAAAGCAGCGACACCAGCGTGAAGGTGAGCCAATCGGTAGAGCTCACGCCGTAAAGGAAGCCGGGCATCACGCGGGTGAGCAGTACGCCGAAAACCAGCGCCGCTGCGGCGCCGACTCCAACTCCCACTATGGCCGCGATGAGCCCCTGCCGAATCACGATAGCGAGAATGTTTTGCGGCTGCGCGCCCAGCGCCATGCGGATGCCGATCTCACGCGTGCGCTGTACCACCGAAAACGAGATCAGGCCGTACAGGCCCACCATGGCAAGGGCCAACGCCAGCGCGGCAAAGCTGCCGATGAAATAGAACGGATAGCGCCGCAGGAAGACCGCGGGCGAGGTGTCGAGAAACGCCTGCATCGATTGCGGCTGCATCAGCCGTAGTTGCGGATCGATCTGGGTTACAGCCGTACGCACCGCCGGCACCAGCGCCGCCGGATCGCCCCCGGTTCGGACTACGTAGTTCAGATAGCCGGTGTAGCCCGAGTCCTGATCGATGATGAAGTACATGGTTGGAGGCGGCGCGCTAGCCAGGTTGTCCTCCGTCACGTCGCCGACCACGCCGACAATTTCGCGGTAGGATTCCTCCGGCGCGATCGTCAGCCGCAATCGCTTGCCGATGGCGTCTTCACCGGGTGAGAGATACTTCCGCACCCAGGCCTGGTTAACGATCGCGACCCAGGGGCGGCCCGCAACATCGGCAGAGCTGAAGTAGCGCCCATGCAGCAGCGGTATCTTCATCACCGAAAAGTAGTCCGCATCTACTCGCCGGGAAACCGTAGCTTCCTCCTGGCCCGCGGCAACCGGGCGGCCCTCGATCACGAACCGGCTGGTGCTACGGTTTCCGATGGCGGGCAAGCCGTTCGTGGCAGATGCGCCCTGCACGCCGGGCTCATGCCGCAGCCGATCGAGGAACTCGTGCGCAAAGTGCAGCCCGTTCGCATTGGTGAAAGGCCAGCGCTTCTCCACCGGATAGGACGACCCGGGAAGGTAGATGAGAAACGTCAGCACATGATCGGGCTCGAAGCCGGGGTTCTGGCGCAGCAGTGTTCGGATGCTCTGCAGCAGCAGACTGCCCGCTACCAGCAGCAGCAGCGTGATGGCGATTTCGATGACCACAAGTAGGTTGCGCATCCGGCCATGCGTGGCGCTGGTGCCGCCGCGCGATTCGTCCTTCAGCACCTCGGTAATGGGTGTTTGCGGCACCGATAGACCCGGACCCAGTCCGAACAGAATCGCCGTGAGGATCGATACGCCGGCCACAAAGCACAAGACGGGAAAGCTGATGCCGGCATTGTAGAGATAGGGCATGGCCGCCAGTTGCGATTCGGGCAGCGAGCGCACCAGCAGCCACACGCCGAGCCATGCGGCGGCAAAGCCCACGATGGCGCCGGAAAGCGAAAGCAGCAGACTCTCGATGAGCAACTGCGCCACCAGGTGGAACTGGCTGGCGCCGAGGGCGCTGCGAATTGCGAACTCGCGGCGGCGATCAATGGAGCGGCTCATCAGCAGATTGGCGACGTTGGCGCACGCGATCAGCAACACGAAGCCGACGGCGCCGAACAGCACCCACAGCAGCGAACGGACATTCCCGACGATCTGCTCGCGCAGCGGGGCGACCGCGATGTTGACGGCCGCATTCTGCTGGGGATACTCGCGGGCCAGCTGTGCGGTGATGGTCTGCATTTCCGCCTGCGCCTGGGTCAAGCTTTCTCCGGCCCCTAGCCGGGCGATCACATTCAGCCAGC
>DASRGM010000011.1:0-2051 GCA_035651035.1 Terriglobales bacterium | reverse complement strand
GACATGTGCAGGGGGAATCCTTCGTGCTGCGGATTGCGTCCCCATGGCGAAGTCGTGCTCTTCTGGCCGATCAGCGTAGTCGGCGCCATCTGGCCGCCAGTCATACCGTAGATTCCATTGTTGATGAAGAAGACGGCGATCTTCTCGCCACGATTGGCGGCGTGTACGATTTCGGCGATGCCGATGGCGGCAAGGTCGCCGTCCCCCTGATAGGAGACGACGATCTTGCCCGGGCAGGCCCGTTGCACGGCGGTAGCTGCGGCCGGCGCGCGCCCGTGCGCCACCTGCACATTACCCACGTCGAAGTAGTAGTAGGCGAACACCGAGCAGCCCACCGGACTCACAAGAATCGTCCTGTCCTGCAGGTCCAGTTCGTGAATAGCTTCGGCGACCAGCTTATGCACGATGCCATGCCCGCATCCGGGACAATAGTGCGTCTGGCGCTGCAGCTCCGCTTTGCGCTCGTAGCGATCGTAGAAGACCGGCGATTTGGAATGGACTACTTCATAGCTGGGATCGTTCATCGCGCTGTCCTCACTGCAAGGTTTCATCGCTCCGCACAGTCTTACTCATCCCACTCCCGACGAATGCACTGGGTCCGATCGCGGAGACTACCGATGAGCACAGCGCAAATACCGCTTCGCGCAGCTCCGCAACCGAAGGCACATTGCCGCCGACACGGCCGTGGAACTCGACCGGCACGCGTCTATCGAGCGCCAGGCGAACATCCTCCACCATCTGGCCGCTGCTGAGCTCGACAACCAGCACCGCCTGTGCTTTCGCTGACGCCTTCGCCAGGCCCTCCTCTGGAAAAGGCCACAGCGTGATCGGACGAAAAACGCCAACTTTGACGCCGTCGCGGCGCAGGGTGTCGACCAGCGAAAGCAGAACGCGGGAAACAATGCCGAAGCCGACCAGCAGCACTTCAGCATCTTCAGCGCGGTACGTTTCGTACCGTTGCTCTGCCGCCCGGGCCAGCCTGTACTTGGCCTGGAGCCGGCGCTCGTGGTCTTCAAGACCATCGGGTTCGAGATAGATCGAACTCACCAGGTTGGAACGGGTCTCGCGAGTTCCCTTTACCGCCCAGGGCTTCTCTGGCAACACGCTCTGCTGATGATCCAGATCCAGCGGCTCCATCATTTGGCCGATAAAGCCGTCGGCCAGCACGACCGCCGGATTGCGGTACTTATCGGCAAGATCGAAGGCCAGCATGGTAAGTTCGGCCATCTCCTGCACCGACGCGGGCGCGAGCACCAGATTGCGGTAATTGCCGTGCCCGCCGCCCTTCACCATCGCGAAGTAGTCGCTTTGCTCGGGCGCGATATTGCCCAGACCGGGGCCGCCACGCATCACATTCACGATGACCGCGGGCAGCTCCGCGCCCGCAAGGTAGGAGATGCCTTCCTGCATGAGGCTGATTCCCGGGCCGGACGATGCTGTCATCACCCGCATGCCGGTCGCGGCCGCTCCATAAACCATGTTGATGGCGGCGACCTCGCTTTCTGCCTGCAGGAAAGTCCCGCCGGCTTGCGGAAGGTAGAGGGCTGCCGCCTCGGCAATTTCGCTTGCCGGGGTGATGGGATAACCGTAATAAGCGCGGCACCCGGCCAGGATCGCGCCCTTCATCAGCGCCACGTTACCCTTACATAGCTGCCGCATGCTGGCCTCCTGCGACCGCCGCCGTGTGGGGAGCGGCAAGGCGATAAACCGTGATCGCGCCCGGCTCCGGACAGCAGTAGAAGCAGATCCCGCAACCGGTACAACCGTGTCCCGTGTAGCGCGCGGGATGAACACCGTAGGCGCTCAACTCGCGTGCGAACTCCAGGCATTTCGGAGGGCAGGAGTCAATGCACAGCCCGCAGCCCTTGCACTCTTCTGCGCTGATCGCCACTTTCCCGCGCGCCGGGCCGGTCATAGGTCACCTCGGTTTTTCCTTCGTGTGTCTTCGTGTGCTTCGTGGTTCATGCAGGAACCAACCGCGAAGCCCAAGAAGGAATGCACTTCGAAATGAAGTCTCTTAGACTGCGGCGCAAGAGCGGTGGGGATCCTCG
>DASRGM010000010.1:0-23139 GCA_035651035.1 Terriglobales bacterium | reverse complement strand
CGACCTGACGAAGGGGCCGAAGGGCTTCCAGGCGGCAAACGTCGTCAGAGTGTAGCGCTCGAGCAGGGGTCGCGCTCCCTGGCGTCGCTGCCAATCACGGCTTCTGCACTGCGCCGAAACCATCACCCTCCCGCAAGGGAGGGTTTTTTGCTTGCGGCCATTGGCAATATGCGGTGTCTCGCACGAGCTGCGTAGCAGCGGCTGCGGTTCTAGCCCCGGGCGCAAGCCCGGGGTCAGCTGCGCCTCGAAAGTTGTTTGGCCGGGTAGCGGCCCGCACTCACGAGAGTATCGGATCCGCGAGGGCATATCAGGCCGCTACAATGCCTCGACACCATCCTTCCGAAGAGAGCGCCCCGCCATGCGGCCCTGGCGATATCGATTTGCCCCGGCGGTGGACGTCGATGACAGAAATCTGCGCCTCCTGCAGGAAGTCGTTAGAGTCATGTCCGGCTTGTTCGCCCAGCCTCGCCTCCAAAACAGTAGCAGCCTCCAGCACCGTAGCGGCAGATGTCAGCCGAACTGGTGCTGTTGTTATCAGGCAGGCGAGGTCTCGATGTTCAGGCTCTTTTTGAAGGATAGTGATGACGGCTGATGTGTCGATCACCATTAGCGAGGCAATCCATGCTCGTCATATCCGAGGATTTCGTCTGCCGTGAGGTTATCGCGCACAGGAAGAGTCGCTACGCGGTCCGCGATTTCCAGCAAGCGTTCCATGCTGACGGGACGTCCGCCCTTCGTCGACAAGCGATCCAGCCGCTCGCGAAGGGACTTTTGAATGGCAACAGTTACAGGCTCGCCTGTTTCTTCTGCCAGCAGGCGGGCGAGGCGTTCGGTCTCGGGATCGGTAATTGTTAGAGACATTGGCCGCTCTTGCACAAATTATCCTGCGCTGGGCTCGTGCGCCCTGCTTGTGCCCGCGGCGAGGCGCAAACCGTGCTGTTGGTGGCGCATCGAACCAGCATGCAGTCTTTAGTCTCGTCCCGGCGCCGGGCTCTTCTGTTGAGCTTTGCCCTCGTCATCACCCTCGTTATTGCCGGTTGCGGCGCGGGCACTACCGGCAACAACTCCTCTGCGCCCACTTGGAACTACATCGCGCTGGGCGACTCGCTGGTTGCGGGCCTGATCGCGCAGGAAGGTTACGTCGGCCGCTATGCCAGCTATGTAAATCTGGACACCGGCGCGAACGTCGACACCACTAACCTTGGCGTGCCGGGCTGGACCAGCGGGGATCTGCTGAACTCGCTGCACAGCGATCCGGTATTCCGCCACCAGGTCAGCGGTGCGCTGATTGTCACGTGGGACATCGGCGGCAATGACCTGAACAGCGCCCACAGCCAGTACACCCAGAACGATTGTGGTGGCACAGACGGCCAGGACTGCCTGCGCAACACCGTTGCGACCTTCGAGCAGAACTGGAGCGCGATCATCATGCAGTTGACCTCGCTGCGGAGCACCGGCAACACCATCATCCGCACCATGGATCTCTATAACCCATATGTTGCCTCCGACATGCAGGCCGGCATCTTCAACATCACCGAGCCGTATCTGGATGAGGTGAACAACTACATCCACAGCACGGCGGCGGCAGCAGGCATTCCGGTAGCGAATGTGCACGCGGCGTTCAATGGACCGGATGGAACCACGGATCCCACCACACTGGGGCTGCTGGCGGTCGATGGGTTTCATCCCAACGATGCCGGTCACAAGGTGATTGCCGATCAGTTGCGGGCGCTCAGATATCAGCCGCTGCACTGACAAATTTGCACGCAGGCAGTAGTGCAAGATTCCCGCTTCGGTCAGTGCCCCTACACGTTTCCACATTGGTGCTCGCCCATAAGACCAACTGGCTTTTTTTCTTGACCGTAACAACGGCTTTCCCTATGCTGGCGGGGCAACTCAGCTCTGCCGCAGATCAGCATACTGACAAGTAGGTACTTGCTCCTGTAGCCGTTCCAAACCCTCGCAAGGGAACGGGGTTTGCGTCGCCCCTGGCACTCTAGTGCGGTGCGATGAAGTGATGAGTTGCAGGTTGAGATCAAAGGGAAGACAACACCTCTCTCAGTGAGGATGGCGAAGCTTTGTCCTGGGGTAGCAGCGTTGGAATGGCAGACTTGACGCCATCGTGCGCCGAATTGGCCGGCACGCAATCGCTGGAACAACTCGAACAATGGTATGCCGCCTACACTACGCCCCGTCATGAGAAGGCGGTGGTCCGGCAACTGGGTGTGCGCCACGTCGAGTCTTTCCTGCCGCTTTACACCTCGCTTCGACGATACAAAAACGGATGTCAGGTGACGGTGGAACAGCCACTGTTTCCCGGATACGTTTTTGTGCGCGTGCAACGCCGGCATGCGGTCAAGGTGCTGCAGGCTCCGGGAGTGGTGTCGCTCGTGGGCAGCGGCAAAGGCCCGTCGGCGCTGCCGGCGCAAGAGATCGAAACTCTGCGTGCGGACCTGCCGCGGCGCAGCTACGAACCGCATCCCTACCTGGCCGCGGGCGACCGGGTGCGCATCATCGAAGGACCGCTGGCGGGCATGGCGGGGGTGCTGGTGCGCCGGAAAAATCAATTCCGGGTCGTGCTTTCGCTCGAGCTGATCCAGCAAAGCGTTGCCGTGGAAATCGGCATGAACGAGATCGAACCCTTCCGGAATAAGTCCTGAACAAATCAGCGCAGGCCCGAGGACCGATGCTTGTAAAGAAAGCCGCGGAGCGAAGTGTCACCGAAGTCCGAATTGTGGAGGCGGCGGTGCAGCTGTTTGCCCGCTATGGCTATAAAGGCGCCACCACACGGCAGATCGCCGAGCTGGCGGGCGTCAACGAAGCCACCGTGTTTCGCTGTTTCACCTGCAAGGCCGACCTGTTCTGGGCGGCGGCCGAGTCGCGCCTGATGCGGCTGAAGCTGAACCGCGAGCTGCAGACGGGCATGGCGATGGATCTGGAGCCGGAGGTCGTCGTTCCCATGCTGGTCGAGTTCCTGATGGAGAACATCTCTGAGGACCTGGAGCTGATGCGCCTGCTGTATGTTGCGGGCTTCGAGGTGCCGGGCGCCGAACGCATGCTGCGCGAGCACCTGGGACCGATCTTCGATGCGGTGAACGCTTACTTCCAGCGCTGCGCGGCGCGCGGCGCTATAGGCGCGCTGGAACCGGATTTGGCCACCCTCGGCCTGGCGGGAGCAGTGAGCGCGCACAGTAAGTTGCGGCGGCTGTTTGCCAGTAGTGACCGCTCGGGCGATGCGCCGACGCTGGCGCCGGCATATGCGCAGTTCTGGCTGAACGCACTGCGCCAGGCTCCCGCTGCCGGCAACGGCGATGGCCGCCAAAACAAAGTGTAAGGCCCCCTGGGGTCGGGGCATACTGCAAGAATTCTGGAGAGCACCTTGAAAGCTTTGTCGGGAGACAACGAGAGAACGCAAATCCGGCGGCGCCGTTTCTATATCGGCTATAAGCCGCTCGGCCTGGCGCTGGCGGTATTGCTGAGCCTTTCGGCGTTCGCTGCAGGACAAGACCCGGCGGCGCAGGGCGGACTGGTGATGCACGATGGCGCACCGTTGGGCGTCAACCAAGGTGAGGAGCAGTCATCGGCGCCGCCCGCAGTTCCATCGCTGGAGCGCGGGCAATCGAGCGCGACCGTAAACGAGAACGCGACAGAAAGGCAGCAGAACGGCAAGCCGAAGCAGCAGGCGCCGTTGTCTCCCAAGCCCAAGCCGGTTCAGCTGAGCGAATTCCAGAAGCTGGTCGGGGCCTCGCTGGGCAAGGTGCTGCCTATCTATGGCCAGGCGCTTTTCGAGGAGGTGCCGACGACCTTCGCGCCTGCCGATCGCGTGCCGGTCAGCGCCGACTATGTGGTAGGACCAGGCGATGAGCTGTTGATCCGCGCCTGGGGGCAGATCGAGCTCGACATCCGCACGCGCGTCGATCGCAATGGCGCGATCTACATTCCGAAAGTCGGCAACCTCAATGTGGCAGGACTGAAGTTTCAGCAACTGCCCGGCTTCCTGAAGTCGCAGATCAGCCGCGTATACCAGAACTTCGATCTTACGGTCAGCATGGGCGAGCTGCGCTCGATCGATATCTTCGTCGTCGGGCAGGCCAGCCGGCCCGGACGGTACACGGTGAGCGCGCTCAGCACGCTGGCTAATGCGGTCTTCGCCTCCGGAGGCCCCTCGCCTGCCGGATCGATGCGACACATCCAGTTGAAGCGTGGCGGCCAGGTCGTCAGCGACTTCGATCTTTACGATCTGCTGATTAAAGGCGACAAGAGCAAGGACGTCGCGCTGCAGCCCGAAGACGTCATTTACTTCACGCCGGTCGGCCCGGAGATTGCCATGGGCGGGCAGGTAAACAATCCCGCCATTTATGAGCTGAAGGGCGAAACCAGCCTGGGCGATGCGCTGCAGCTCGCCGGGGGTTTGGCGACGACGGCGTCGGGCAGCACCGTCTACGTCGAGCAGATCAAAGACCGCCAGGAGCGCAGCATCGCAGAGGTCAAGCTGGACGGGGCGGGGATGGCGCGCCCGCTGCGCGATGGCGATGTGCTGAACTTCGCTCCCATCTCGCCGCGCTTTGTGGATGCCGTAACGCTGCGCGGCAATGTCGCGATGCCCGGGCGTTATCCCTGGCATCCTGGCATGCGGATCACCGACCTGATTCCGAACCGCGAATTTTTGATCACCCGCGCCTACTGGAACCAGCAGAACGCGATCACCGTGCAGCAGGCGACTGAGAACATCGGAACCAACAACCCCAACGGACCCAATGGCGCGAGCAGTACGAACACCGCAAACTCCACAAACGGCGTGAACGGCGCAAACGAAGCCACCGCCCCGAACGGCCCGGGAGCCAGCGCCGCGGCCAAATCCGCACTCAACGACGTGGTCAGGAACGCTCCCGAGATCAACTGGGACTACGCGGTCATTCAGCGCATTAGCCAGCAGGACCTGTCCACCGAGCTGCTGCCCTTCAATCTTGGCAAGGCAGTGCTGCAACACGAGGAGGCCAGCAACCTGGAGCTGCAGCCGGGCGACATTGTGACCATCTTCTCGCAGGCGGATTTGCGGGTGCCACGCGAGCAGCAGACCAAGCTGGTCCGGCTGGAAGGCGAGTTTGTTGCCGCCGGAATCTATCGCGCGCACCCGGGAGAGACACTGCGCGAGCTGGTGGCCAAGAGCGGCGGCCTGGCTCCATCAGCGTACCTGTATGCGGCGGTGTTCACGCGCCGGTCGACGCGAATTGAGCAGCAGCAACGGCTGGACCTGCTGATCTCGCAGATGGAGCGCGATCTGGCGCGGCAAACTGCACAGGCGTCGCTGAACGCCAAAACGTCCGATGAAGCCAACTCGGCCCGCCAGGCGGCCGAGGCGCAGCGCGCCACGCTCGACAAACTTCGCCAGTTGCGGGCCGACGGCCGCATCGTGCTCAACTTCCATCCCAACGACTCCGGCGCGGATGATATCCCGGCGCTGCCCCTGGAGGATGGCGACCAATTCTACGTTCCGAGCCGTCCGCTGGTAGTGGGCGTCTTCGGCGATGTCTACAATCAGGGATCGTTCCTGCAGCGGCCCGGCAAGACCGTGTCGCGCTACATACGAGATGCAGGCGGCCCTACGCGCAATGCCGACAAGAACCGGACCTTCGTGGTTCTGGCCAACGGCGCGGTGGTGAGCAAAGATGCTGCCGGCAGCTTCTGGTCGGGAGGCTTCGCGAGCATGGTGCTGATGCCCGGCGATACGGTAATCGTGCCCGAGCAGTTGAATCCCGGCGCCGGCTGGCGGCACGTCAAAGACGTTGCCCAGATATTGTTCGACTTCGGGCTTGCCGCCGCCGCAGTCCACGTGTTGAGCCAGTAATCGAGCGGGCGGGCGGTCCCTTTCCCGCCAGGACGTGAACATGCCCGAGACTTATAAGACGCCTGAAATTCATTTTGACAGCGACAGCGCCCGGGGCGCCGCTGCGCCGCTCCCGCGCCTGGAGCGGATAAGCAAGGGCCGCGAGATGGACGGAGTGGACCTCCTGCTGGTCCTCTCCCGTCACAAGCGGACGATCATGGCCGCGACGGTGGCGGCAGGCGTTCTGGCGGCCATCATTGCGTTACTGCTGCCCAAGGTGTACACCGCTACGACCGTCATCCTGCCGCCACAGCAGAGCCAGTCGGCGGCCACGGCAATGGTGGGACAGATTGGAATGCTGAGCGGAATCTCCGGCACCGACCTGGGCCTGAAGAATCCCTCCGATCTGTTCGTGGCGCTGCTGCGGAGCCGATCGGTGCAGGATGGGATCGTGAAGCAGTTTGACCTGCGCCGGGTGTATTGGGTGAAGGAGTATGAGGACGCCCGCAAGAAGCTGAACAGCCGCAGCGACATCGCCTCCGGCGACGAGGGGCTGATCTCGATTGGGGTCAGCGACCGCGATCCGCAGCGGGCGGCCGAGCTGGCCAACGCGTACGTCGACCAGTTGCGAGCGCTCAATCAGAACCTGGCTGTTTCCGAGGCGGCGCAACGGCGGCTGTTTTATCAGGAGAAACTGGACTCCGAGCGCGAAGACCTGTCGCGGGCGGAGCTCGGGTTGAAGCAGGCGGAAGACAAGACGGGGCTGATTCAGCCCGACGCACAGGGTCGCGCCATCATCAATGCGGTGGCTGCCACACGCGCGCAGGTCGGCATCAAGGAAGTGCAGCTGCAGGCCATGCGCACTTATGCCACCGCCAACAATCCTGATGTCAAGCGCGCCGAGCAGGAGCTGGCAGGCCTGCGCGGGCAACTGGCGCGTCTGGAGCGCAGCACCGGCGAGCTGGGCAACGGCAATCTCGAGATCCCCACGCGGCGGCTACCCGAGGTCGAGCTGGACTACATCCGCCGCTCGCGCGACCTTAAGTATCACGAGGCGCTTTACGACTTTCTCACCAAGCAGCTGGAGGCGGCGCGCATCGACGAAGCCAAAGAGGCGGTTGTGGTTCAGGTGGTCGACAAGGCAGTGGCGCCGCAGAAGAAGTCGGGGCCGCACCGCACCGTAATCGTGCTGGTAACGGCGGCAATGGTTTTTCTGCTGTCGTGTTTCTGGGCACTGCTCAGTGAGGCAGTACAGCGCAGGCAGCAGGATCCGCAGGAGCGCGAGCGGTTTGCCCTGCTGCGGCATTCGCTGAGGTTCTCCCGGTAGAGTCGTGGTGTCGCGAAAAACTACAAACCAGCATGATTTCGTTGATCGTCACCACGCGCAACCGACTGGCCGAGCTGGAGCGATTGCTGGAGTCGCTGGCGGCGCAAACCTATCGGTCGTTCGAGGTCATCGTTGTCGATCAGAACCGGGATGACCGCCTCGTCGAGCTGCTGGCGCCCTACCAGGGGACCCTCAAGCTGCGCCGTCTGCGCAGCGGGCCGGGAGCTTCCTGCGGGCGCAATGCCGGCCTGCGCGCCTTCGAGGGCGAAATTGTCGCCTTTCCCGACGACGATTGCTGGTATCCCAGCGAACTCCTGGCGCAGGTAGCGAAATGGTTCGAGGCCAATTCCGAATACGACGGCCTGCTGACCAGCGCGCGCGACGAGAACGGCCAGCGGATGTCTCCCAGATTTCCGCCGGCGGACGGGCCGTGCGATAAGCGCAATGTGATGCGGTGCGCCATCGCGTGGAATTTCTTTCTCCGGGCGCACGCCGCCAGAGAGGTTGGTTTCTTTCGCGAGGAAATGGGGCCGGGCGCGGCCTCTTCGTATCAATCGGGAGAAGACCTCGACTATCCCATGCGGGCATTGAAGAGTGGCTTTCGCCTATGGCACGCGTCAGGGCTTGCGGTGCACCATCCTGACATAAATGAGCGCCGGCGACCGGCTCGCGTCACGTATCAATATGCGATGGGCGTCGGACGTATGTGGCGCCTGCATGGCTTCTCCTGGGCTTTTACGATGGGTGAGATCGCATTCCGCTCGCTCGGCGGCGCGACTTTTCGTTTGTGCACGGGCGACTGGCACGCTTGCGGTCGCTATCTGGTGCGGGCCGCCGGACAGTTGCACGGGTATCTGAAAACGCCGGGACGCCTTGCGATCACGGCAGAGACCCCTCCGATGGGCGACCCCGGTGCATAGCCCCACGCTGGAGAGGCGCAAAGCGGCGACGGCTTCCCCCAGCACAGCTTCGCCAGGGAATCTCCCGCTCAGGGTGCTTTACGACCACCAGGTGTTTTCCCTGCAAAACGCGGGCGGCGCCTCGCGATATTTTTTCGAGCTGGCGCGCTATCTCGCCAAGGTGCCGGAGGCGCACACCGATGTGTGGCTGGGCATGAATGGCACGGTCTACCCGTTTGCGGAGCTCGACCGGCGCCGGGTACACGTCAGCGGACTGCCGGAATGGCTTCCGCCGGGCAAGCCGCGCTACCTGGCCAATGAACTCTGGAGCAATGCCAAGGCACTGTTGGGCGGCAAGGTGGATGTCTATCATCCCACCACCTACCGCTGCATGCCGGTCATTCGCGCCCGGCGGCTGGTGGCCACGCATCACGATTGCACCCATGAGCGCTTCCCGAACCGCTTTCCTACCGCGAAAACGATTTTCCGCGCGCGCAAGCAGCTGCTGCCGCGGGCCGATGCCATCATCTGCGTCTCCGAAGCCTGCCGGCAGGACATGTTGCGCTTCTACAACGTCGATCCAGCCAAGACGCGGATCATTCATCACGGCCTGACGCGGCTGCCGCGCAGCGACGAGGCCGCCGCCGAACTGAAGCGCGTCCTGCGGCGCCCATACCTTTTGTTTGTCGGCATGCGAGCGTGGTTCAAGAACTTTCATGGCTTGTTGCAGGCGTTCCACGATAGCGGGCTGAAGGACTCGCTGGACCTGCTGGTGCTGGGCGCCTCGCCACTCAAGGATGAAGAGAAGGCGATGATCTCGCGCCTCGGCCTGGCGGGCTGCGTGATCAGTCTCAGCAAAGTTTCCGACGCGCTGCTGGCCGAGGCTTACGCTGGGGCGCGGCTGTTCGTGTATCCGTCGTTTAACGAAGGCTTCGGATTTCCGCCCATAGAAGCCATGTCGCTGGATTGTCCAGTGCTGGCCAGCCGCATCCCATCGATTACCGAGGTCTGCGGCGAGGTGCCTTTCTATTTCGATCCAGCCGACCAGGACAGCTTCAGCCGCGAATTGTTGCGGGCGGCCGGGGATGAACGGGCCCGGGCGCAGGCCATTGCCCGCGGCAAGGAGATTGCCGCACGGTACACTTGGGAAAAGTGCGGACAGCAGACGCTGGCCCTCTATCGCGAATGCCAGTAAAGGTTGTGGTCACCACCTGGGCACGGAGTACACGGAGAAATCCAACGGATATGGTTTCCGTGAACCTGCTGCCTCGGCGATGAAAAATGTTGCCCAACGATGTCACAGTTGAAGGCGTTGCTCTACAGCGATCTGGCCCGGCAATACGAGTTGGAAGGCAAAGCGGACGTGCGCCCGAACGTTGTGCGCTTTCTTGCGCGCCTGCTGCATTTCCGGTTTCTTCCCAATGTGATCTGCCGCACCAGCCGCGCCGCCATGCTGGCGGGAATTCCGGTCTTGCCGAAACTGCTCACCTATGTGAACCTTGTCCTCTTCGGGTTGGAGGTGACCCCACGCTGCGAGATCGGGCCCGGCATCTTCTTCGCGCATCCGGTGGGCTGCACCATCGGAGCGTGGAAAATAGGCCGCAATGCCACGATATTTCAAGGCGTGGGACTGGGCGCTCTGCACGCGGACATGGGCTTTGCCCGGGAGCTGCGCTGCGAAATCGGCGACAACGTCATTCTCGGCGCGGGCTGTAAGATTTTGGGGCCTTACCGCATCGGCGACAACGTTACGGTAGGCGCCAACTCGGTGGTTATGCAGTCGGTGGCAGCCAATCTGTCGGTGTTTGGCGTCCCGGCCAGGGTCATACCAGCGGCATCATCTGTGAGGACCTCTGAATGAGAACTCCGTCTCTGGATCTCACTGTCATCATCGCGAACTACAACACGCGGCAGCTGCTGCGCAGTTGTATCGAGTCCATTTACCGGTACACCGAGGGGATCACATTCGAGATCATCTGTGTCGATGGCAACTCTCCCGACGGCAGCGCGGACATGGTGGCCCGGGAATTTCCTGAGGTTGTGCTGATCCGCAACTCCGCCAACGAGTCTTACGCGCGCAGCGTCAACCAGGGCATTCGTCTGGCCCGCTCGCGCTACGTCTGCCTGCTGGATAGCGACACCCTGCTCATCGAAAACGCCTTTGCACCGCTGGTGCGCTTCATGGACGAGCATCCCACCGCCGCCGTCTGCGGGCCCAAGCTGCTGAACCCTGACGGCAGCGTGCAGCACCATATTCGCAGCTTCGCCACTCTGCCTGTCTTCTTCCTCCAGACCCTCAACTGGCACAAACTATTTCCCCGCAGCCGGCTGATGAACCGCTATTACAACACCGACTTCGATTACTCCCAGCCGCAGCCGGTGGAGAGCATCGGGACCAGCGTCTATGTCATTCGCCGCTCCACCTGGGAGACCATGGGCTTGCTGGATGAGCGCTTTCGCTGGGCCATGCCCGATCTGGCCTACAACTACATGCTGCACAAGCGCGGCTTTCAGCTTTACTACACGCCCTGCGCGGCGGTGGTGCACTTCGGCGGGCAGACCGCCAGCCAGGACGTGCTGCGTGCCCTGCGCGAGCAGCGCGACGGCTTCATCGATTTCAGCGAGCGCTACGATTATTTCGGCAAGGGCCGCCTGATCAAAGCCATCGTGCGCCTGGGTATCCGCGTCCGCTACTACTCGAAGGTCTTGGGGTATTTCCTGAGCTCCGACAAGCGCGTCATCAAGGGTCCGGGCGCGCCGCGCAAGGAAATGGCGGGGCAGATGCTCAATTCCCGCTCGCCGGCGGGCTCAAGCCAGAAGCTGGACAAGGTGCCGGTCGCTTCGCTGTCGCAGCCGGGCTCAGACGCCTGATTCGCTTCTTGCCCAGCAGGGCCGCTGCACGCGCCGTCGCAGCCCGCGCCAGGCGTGCGCAAACGGACGCGACATAAGCCAGAGCACGGAGCCGTCGGAGAGCAGGCGGCCGCATCCGGCCGGCGCAGTTGCCAGCTCCCGCATCTGCTCCAGCGCCAGCGCGGTCGAGTAGGTCATCCGCCGATAGGCGGCAATTCGCGGATCCAGTTCCGCGGACCAGTGATTGACCATGGCCAGCGGCTCGCTCTGCAGGCGCAGCCGATGATGCCGCGAGGCTGACATGCTGCCGGGATGAAGACGGTAGCGGCACACCACCTGCTGCACGGCGCGAGCGCGATAGCGGCGGGCGACGGCGGCATAGAGGTAATAGTCGGGAACGACCTCGATGTTGTCGGGGATGCCGCCGGCCTCCTCTACGGCGGAGCGGCGCAGCATGGCCGAGCTCATGGCGATGAAGCAGGCATCGCGGAACAGTTGCGCGAAGATATCGCCTTCGGGCAACGGTCCGAACTCGTGAGCGTAATCGTAGTCGCGCAGGTTGCCGCGTTGCGCATCGAACAGCACGGTGCGGCCGTAGATAATGCCGACATCCGGCGCCGCCAGCGCCAGCTGTTCTTGCAGCTTGTGCGGCAGCCACACGTCGTCCTGATCGAGAAAGGCCAGCCACTCGCCCGTGGCCTGGCGAATCGCCAGATCGCGCGCTTTGCCGAGCGGCGTCTCTTCGGCTGACAGGAAGTAGCGAATGCGTTCGTCGCGATGCTCGGCGACAATCTTCGCGCTGTCGTCGCTCGAGCGATCGTCCCAGGCGATCAGCTCCCAGTCGGCAAAGCTCTGCGCCAGCACGCTCGCGAGCGCTTCTGCCAGATAGGCCGCGCCGTTACGAATGTTCAGGATGATGCTGACCTGAGGCATGAGCAGTCGATCGCGTCCGGTGTTCCCCTCGATCCTACACGCCCCGTTTCTCGCCGAGGCTGCGCCAGCACGGAGGCTGCAGTTTGCGCCGCAGCACATGCGCCACATACAGAAAAGGTCGCGCCAGCTGCGAGCCGGGAGAGCCTTCGCTGATCAGACGGCGCGCGCCGGCAAGCAACGTTGCCGGACGTCGCATCTCTTCCAGCGCGATGGCGGTGAGGTGCCGGCGGCGACATAACGCAACAGTAGACGCGTCCAGATGCGGCGCCCAGCGGTCGACGAGCCAAAGCGCCTCCCGATGCATCTCCACCGCCGCCGTCTGCGACATGCTGCCGGGATGTGCGCGATAGCGGCAAACCGGGTGCTGCACCGCGCGCGCGCGATATTTCCGGGCCACGGCAACGTAAAGATAGTAGTCGGGGATGATCTGTATCTGCGGCGGAATTCCGCCGACCGATTCGACTGCGGCGCGGCGGAACACGGCGGAGCTCATGGCGATGAAGCAGGATTCCGTGAACAGCCGCGCGAAGATGTCGCCCTCGGGCAGCAGCGCGTATTCGTGCGCATGATCGTAATCGCGCTCGCGCCCGTTGGGATAGAACCGGATGGTGCGGCCGTAAATCAGCCCTACTCCGTTGTCGGCCAGCGCCATCTGCTCTTGCAGCTTAGGCGGCAGCCAGACGTCGTCCTGATCGAGAAAGGCCAGCCACTCGCCGCCCGCATGAGCAATCGCGTCGCTGCGCGCCTTGCCGAGCGGCGCATCTTCCGGCGAAAGAGAGTAGCGAATGCGCGGATCGCGATAGCGGGCGACCACCTCGGCACTGGCGTCGGCCGAGCGATCGTCCCACACGATCAGCTCCCAGTCACCGAAGCTCTGCCGGAGCACGCTATCGATCGCTTCCGACAGGGTTGGCGCGCCGTTGCGCACGTTCATGATGACGCTGACTCGAGGCATGAAGCTCAGGTAAGGGTCCAGACCTGGTGAGTCGAGACCAGCACACAGTAAAGCAGAAGTTGCCAGAAGGCCAACGCCAGCGCGGTGACTCCGAAGATGAGCAGAAACAGGTCCGCGGTACCGCGATTGACGGGAGTGCCGACGATAAGCGCGGCACGCACCAGTCCCACCGCGCCGGCGACGGAAAACATGGCGACCGCCAGCGCGAACCGGGAACGCATCGGCGAGTGTGGCGCCATCTGTGCAACCGGTGCCGAGCTGCGATACCACAGCCACCCCCACACCAGCAGGGCAGCCATGCCGACGAACGTGCTGGCGTACTGGGCCACAGAATATCCCGGCACGCTGCCCAGCAATGGAACGGGGATACGGTGATGCAGCCAATAGAATTCGCGCCACGCCCAGGTGTAGGAGTGAGTGAAGGAGTCCCACACAACGTGCGTGGTGATGCCGAGCAACAATGAGCCGATCACGGCAAGGAAGCGGGTCGTACCGGCGAAAGGAAACTGGCCCGTGTGCGGGTAGAGTCTCGCCTGCATTCCCGATGGTAGCAATTCGATGACCGGGCGCTTGATCACGTTGTGAAACATCCAGAGAGCGGCTAGCCCTGCAGGAATGGTGAAGAAGATGAGGCCGGGAAAGTGGTGGCCCAGGTCGCGATACTTGGTCGTTCCGATGACGTAAGGAAAATCGGGCGCCATGCTGCCCACGACGAACGCCGACCACACCAGGTTCAGCTTGCGAAAGGGCAGCACTGCGGCGGCATGAGAGACCGTGAACGGCAAAGCTGTGTGATTCCCGCTGTTGTGCAGTATAACTGAGGCTAACTCGAGACTTGCGTGGACAGGCGCTCCGGCGGCGGCCCAATCCGGAAATAGAATCGTGCAACATCCATTACAATCGGCAGAAACACCTACCACGAAGCCCATGAAGCGCGCGCCGCTGGCTGGCGGACTGCCCATTCCCGTGCAAGACGACGATTTGCCGGCGATTGCCGGCGGCGTACCGGTGCGCACGCGCGAGGCACGCCTGGTCTTCGGCGCGCCGGTGATTGGCGAGGCCGAGATCGCCTCCGTCGTCGACTGCCTGCGCAGCCGCTGGATCGGACTGGGTCCGCGCGTCGAACAATTTGAAGCGGCCTTCGCGCGCTACAAAGACGCGCCGTTCGCCGCCGCCGTCAGCAGCGGCACCGCCGCGATCCATCTGGCGCTGATCGCACTCGGCATCGGACCGGGCGACGAGGTCATCGCGCCGGCCATGACCTTCTGCTCGACCATCCATTGCATCGTGCACGCCGGCGCGACGCCCGTGCTGTTGGACTGCGACCGCAGCACCTTCAATCTCGATCCGGAGCTGATCGAGAAGCGCGTCACGCCGCGCACCAAGGCGATCATCGCCGTCCACATGTGCGGGCGTTGCTGCGAGCTGGATGCCATCCTCGACATCGCACGGCGGCACGGTTTGCGCGTGATCGAAGATTGCGCTCATGCCATCGAGGCAACCGATCGCGGACGCGCCGCCGGAACCATGGGCGACGCCGGCTGCTTCAGCTTCTATCCCACCAAGAACGTTGCTACCTGCGACGGCGGGATGGTGATCACGCGCGACCGCGCGCTCTACGAGCGGGTGAAGGTGCTCTCGCTGCATGGCATGACTGCCGACGCCTGGAGCCGTTTCGTCGGAGGCCCCTCAGGCTACGAGGTGGTCGACGCCGGCTTCAAGTACAACATGACGGACCTGGCGGCGGCGCTGGCTCTGTCGCAGCTCGAGAAGGTCGACGAGCACTGGCGACGGCGGGCTGAGCTGTGGCTTGCTTACGACCAGCGCCTCGCAGGCCTGCCACTCCAGTTACCCGCGCCCACACAGGCCGGCTCACGGCATGCCTGCCATCTGTATACGCCGCTGCTGCAGCTGGAGCAGATCGGCGCCACGCGCGAGCAGATCATTGCCGCGCTCGACGCCGAAAATATCGGCGTCGGCATCCACTATGTTTCCGTGCACCGGCAGCCGTACTATCGGCAGCGTTTCGGCTTCCGCGACGCCGACTTCCCGAACGCGACCTCGGTCGGCGAGCGCACGCTCTCATTGCCGCTCTCCGCGGCCATGTCCGAGCAGGACGTCGATGACGTGGCGGCCGCGCTGCGGCGCATCTTCCGGCACTACAAAGCTTCGGCATGAAGTCGTCCCGCTTCGTTCTTCCAGCATTTGGCCGAAGCACCACCTCGCGGATTCCCCGAACAAGCCTCTTGCGCACGCTTCGTCTTCAGTCGTGCCGAAAAGTTTGCTCACACATGTGGGCTTTAGCCCCCGTGTCCCGGCAGGGGCTAAACAGTTGGCTGAAAAACCCGGAAAGGCAGCTTCCTCGCGAGCTGAAGCTCGTTCGGAAGCACGAAACTAAACGGCTTAGACGCTGGCCTGAAGGCCAGCTCTACCCGAACAACTCGCCGCAACGAGTTTTTCAGCAAGCTGCAAAGCCCAACTCTTCTTCGGTCGCTTCGGCACGGCTGAAGCCGTGCCCTGATACGAAGCGCCAAAAAGATCGCAGTACCGCACGATTGCGATTTCTTAGACCGCTGTTGCTTATCGCATTTCTCGGCAGCTTGTGCGTTTGCAGCCCCGCCCAACAACCGCCGTCCGGCCCTCCTCCCTCCGCGCCAGCACAATCTGCTCCGCCCTCCTTCGACGGCACCTTCCCTCATCCCAACGAAAGCAAGTTCTTCATCCACCTGGCGCAGGACCAGGGAGCCATCTGGACCAGTCCATTCCATCTCAAGCCGGCGGACGCCAAGTGGCTGGTGCCGATCGGCGGCATTGCCGGCGGACTGTTCGCCACCGACCCGCAAAGCTCGTACGCGATGCGGCTTAACGATCAGCACCCCCTTAACGTTTTCTCCGACGCCGGCGCGGTGGCCGCGGGCGGCCTGACGGGCGCAGCTTACTTCTGGGGCCGGATCACCCACAACGAGCGCGCTCGCGAGACGGGAGTGCTTGCGACCGAAGCCATCGCCAATGCCGTTGCGGTCGACTATGCGATCGAGGGCATCAGCGGACGCCTGCGACCCCTCCCTTCGGACTTCCAGAACATCTTCTACCGCGGCGGGACCTCGTTTCCCTCCGATCACGCCGCCATCACCTGGGCCTTCGCCTCCGTCGTCGCGCAGGAATATCCACATCCGGTTGCCGAGTTCGGCGCCTATGGCCTCGCCATGGGCGTCAGCCTGGCGCGCGCGGCAGCGAACCAGCATTTCCTCTCCGATGTTTTTGTCGGCGGCCTGCTCGGTTATGAGATCGGCCGGCATGTTTACAAAGTCCGGCACAACCCCGACATTGATGACGACCTGAAGATCGTTGCCGAGGAGACGACTGCGCCGCGGCCCGGCAATTTTGCCAGCGTCAACGTGCCGCTCGACAGCTGGATCTATCCCGCGATGGAGCGCCTGATCGGCCAAGGCTACATCGACACCGCATTCCTCGGTCTGCGCCCCTGGAGCCGCATGTCGTGCGCGCGCATGTTGATCGAGATGAACTCGAAGGCCGAGTTCCGCACCGACGTTCCCCCGGACATCTGGAAGCTGAAGCAGGAGCTCGACGCCGAGTTTGCGCCGGAGATTGCTACGTGGGAGGGCAATCCCAGCGAGTCGATTCAGCTCGACTCGCTCTACACGCGCGTCACCGACATTGCTGGCACCCCGTTGAACGACAGCTATCACTTCGGGCAGACGCTGATCAACGACTACGGGCGTCCGTACTGGCAGGGCGTTAATAACATTACCGGCTTCAGCGCCAGCGCCAACGATGGCCGCTTCGCCTTCTATGTCGATGGCGAGTACCAGCACGCGCCCACTCTTCCCGGGTATCCGCTCTCGGTGCGGCAGGTAATCGCCAATGTCGACGACAATCCCCTGCAGCCGCCGACTCCGATCAGCGCCGACCAGTTCCGGCTGCTCGACACCTATACCACAATGAGGTATGGCGGGCTGGACTTCTCCGTCGGCAAGCAGAGCCAGTGGTGGGGGCCGGGCGAGGGTGGCGCCATGCTGATGAGCGACAACGCCGCGCCCTTCTGGATGCTGCAGATCAACCGCCTGGAGCCGACCAATATTCCCGGCTTGTCAAAGTTCCTCGGGCCCTTCGAGGTCAGCAACTTCTTCGGCGCGCTGGCCGGACACAAGTTTCCCGCCGGACCGTACATGTTCGGACAGAAGGTCAGCTTCAAGCCGACGCCGAACTTGGAGTTCGGCTTTACCCGCGACGGTGTCTTCGGGGGCGCCGGGCATGTGCCGCTCACCTTCGGCTCCTTCTGGCAGGCGTTCAGCAGCTTCAACGACGTGACGCCCGAGGTGAAATTCTCGCGCCGCGATCCTGGCGCGCGTCACGCCAGTTTCGACGCTTCCTACCGGCTGCCGCTGCTGCATCGCTCGGTTACGATTTACACCGACTCGCTGGTGCATGACGATGTGAATCCTATTGCCGCTCCGCAGCGCGCCGGCTTCAATCCCGGGCTCTACTTTGCGCGGCTGCCGTGGCTGCCCAAGCTCGACCTTCGGGTGGAAGCCGTTTACACCAATATCCCGGGCGCCACCGTCGGCAGCGGCCGCTTCGTGTATTGGGAAACCGTTTACCACGACGTGTACCTGAACGACCGCTACCTGATGGGAAGCTGGATCGGCCGGCAGGGCAATGGATATCAGGCGTGGAGTACCTATCACCTTAGCCCACGCAGCAGCGTTCAGGTGGCGGTGCGCAATGCCAAGATCGCCGACAACTTCATTCCCGGCGGCGGCACCCAGTGGGACTGGAGCGTCTCCGGCGAGCTGTGGATGCACAAGAGCTTCGAGATCAAGCCGCTGCTGCAGTACGAGACGTGGCTGCTGCCGGTGCTGGCGCCCACACGGCAGCGCGACTTCACCACCTCACTGCAGCTGACGTGGTGGCCCGGCAAGATCGGGGTGCGAAGGACAATGCAATGATCAGCCGCTGGAAATAACGTGAGTGCTCAGCCGCCGCGCCGGATGAACGATTGCGGAAACTCATCGCCAAGAGCAGAGGCACCCGCCGGGTAACGCCCAAGGCAACGCGATCCCGCAATCCGAAGATAGCAACTGCCTCCTCCAAGCCGCCAGCGGATCCAGCCCCCAAACCCATCGATCCGCCCCTCTCTCCTTAGACTGTCTTCCCTGTTAATGGAAGCACCATATACTCCTCATCGATGTAACGCTCGGCGACCTTCAGCGCCCGGCTCTCCCTGCCCCAGGCAATGAAACCCAGCGAGCGATAGAGCGCCACTGCAGCGTGCTGCGTTACGGCGACGCTGATGAGGATCTGCTCCACTCCTTCGACCCTCCGCGCTCGCTCCAGAACTGCCTCCAGCAGCGTGCGCCCGATGCCCTTCCCGCGCAGCTCTGCATTCAAGTACACACCCCAGACACGGCCCTTGTGACGCATCTTGGGCTGTGATTCGCGCGCGAATCCGGCTGTGCCCCGCAGCTGCCCATTCACGAAAACTCCAAGCACGAAGTTGTTGGCGGCATTGGCCGTCAGCCGCCGCCGGATTTCGTCGCGGCTGAGCTGCAGGTGGTCCTGGACCGACGAGCTGAAGGCTTCGGGATCGCGTTCGAGCGCTTCCAGCCTGCATTGCCAGTACGCCTCGACATCCTCGGCGGTGAGGGTACGAATTTCGACTTCGTTCATGGCAGCCTCGGACCAAAACGCAGCGGTCTGCCCGACTCCCGGCCAATCGGCATTTGGATGAGCAAATCAATTATGGCCGCGCAACTCTCTGATTTGCCGGGAAATCCAGTTCTTGACAATTACACATTGCAATATCATAATTGCAAATCGTAATATGACACTTGGAGAAAAACTTCGCTATCTGCGCCTGGTCGAGGGCACCCTGCGCGGGTTGAACCGCGAGATGACCCAGCAGGACCTGGTGCGGGCGCTGAAGAAAGAAACCGGCAAAGGGCTGAGTCAGTCGTATCTCTCGCAGATCGAGAGCGGCGCGCGGCCGCACCTCACCAACGCTTCGCGCATGCTGCTGGCGCGGTTCTTCAAGGTGCATCCCGGGTACCTGGTGGACGATCCCGAGGGGTATCACACGGAGCTGACCAGCGACCTGCGCGCGACCGAGGACCGGCTGGACCTGTGGCTGATCGCCGGCGCCGAGCAGTTCGCGCACGATCCTGAGCTGAGCAGTGCGTTGCTGGAGCTGGCTAAGCATCGTGACACGCGCAAATGCCTGGTGCTGCTGGGCGCCATCTTGGAGACGCCGGAACTGGTGGAGCGCCTGGCTGAGGTACTGAAGCCCGGGCTGGCGGCGCAGCATGGACGCCGCGCGAAGAAATCAGCAGGAGCGAATGTATGACGGGGTGGGAGATTTTCTATCTCGTGTGTTTCATGGTGGGGATCGCGCTGAGCCTCGCGGCCTTCCTGGGCGGAAGCTTCCATCTGCCGCATTTCCATGTTCACGTGCCGCACGCGCATGTGCCGCACGTTGGAGGGGCGCATGGCGTAGCGCACGGCGGCGGGGCCGAGATGCCCGTCGTCAACTTCGGAACCATAACGTCATTTCTGGCGTGGTTTGGCGGGACGGGATATCTGCTGTCGCGGCATTCGACGCTGCTGGTGGGTGTAATTCTCACGCTGGCTGTGATCGCGGGCATTGTCGGCGCGGCCATCATTTTCCTGTTCGTCGCCAAGCTGCTGATGAAGCACGACCGCGAGCTTGATCCCGCCGACTACGAGCGCGTAGGCGTACTGGGGCGTATCAGCAGTCCTATTCGCCAGGGTGGCACCGGGGAAATGATTTTCTCGCAGGAGGGCACGCGGCACACCTGCGGCGCGCGCAGCGATACCGGTGAAGCGCTGCACAAGGGCGCGGAGGTCATCATCACGCGCTATGAAAAGGGCATTGCGTATGTCCGCAGGTGGGAAGAGATGGCGGAAAAGCAGCAGTCAGCAACTAGCAACTAGCACTTGGCATACGTGAGGCGGTTTATGTTGCGAGCTCCCAGCCCGAAGGGCGGCACAATCGTAGCCCCGCACGTGAGTGCGGGGTAAGCGGGCAAGCAACGAGGTGTCGGTCCCGTAGAGACGGGTCTTTGTGTCATCCCTAAAGGGACTCAAATGTCGAAATGCATTTTCCCCGCACTCACGTGCGGGGCTACGATTGTGCCGCCCTTCGGGCTGGGTAAGCGCCAAGGGCAATGCTAATCGCTAGTAGCTAATTGCTAATTGCTAATTGCTAGTCGCGGCTTCAAGGAGACGTTTATGTCACAGATACCAACCGATACGTTTGTCATTGCCGGCCTGGCGGTATTGCTCATTTTTGTGTTGATGGGGGTGTTCGCCAAGCTGTATCGCAAGGCCGGTCCCAACGAGGCACTGGTTGTTTACGGCTTGCGCGGGCCGCGCGTCATCAAGGGGCACGGCACAGTGATTCTGCCCATGGTGGAAAGCTGCCGTCAGCTGTCGCTGGAGCTGATGTCGTTCGACGTGGCGCCGCAACAGGACCTCTACACCAAGCAGGGTGTCGCGGTCACCGTCGAGGCGGTGGCGCAGATCAAGGTGAAGTCCGATCCCGAGTCGATCATGACCGCGTCGGAGCAGTTCCTCACCAAATCGCCGCCGGACCGCGAGGCGCTGATCCGGCTGGTGATGGAGGGCCATCTGCGCGGCATTATCGGCCAGCTCACGGTGGAGGAGATCGTGAAGCAGCCGGAGATGGTGGCCGACCGCATGCGTTCCACCTGCGCCGACGACATGAACAAGATGGGGCTGGAGGTGATCTCGTTCACCATTAAGGAGGTGCGCGACAAGAACGAATACATCACCAACATGGGCAAGCCCGATATCGCGCGCATCAAGCGCGACGCCGATGTGGCGACCGCTGAAGCCGAGCGCGACACCGCCATCAAGCGCGCGATCGCGTTGCGCGAATCGGCGACGGCGAAGGCGCAGGCCGACCAGGAACGTGTCGCCGCCGAGACGGCTTCGCTGGCGCGACAGGCCGAGGCGCAGCGCGACCTCGAGGTCAAGAAGGCGACCTATGCCGAGCTGGTGAAGCGTCAGCAGGCGCAGGCCGATAAGGCTTACGAGATCCAGACGAATGTCATGCAACAGCAGGTGACCGCAGAAGCCGTCAAGGTGCAGCAGGTGGAGAAGGAAGCGCAGATCAAGGTACAGGAAGCCGAGATCAGCCGCCGCGAGAAGGAGCTGATTGCCACCGTGCTGAAACAGGCCGAGATCGAGCGCCAGCGGATTGAGACGCTGGCCAGCGCCGAGCGTTCGAGAACCATGGTCGAGGCTGAAGGCCGCGCCAGCGCGATTCGCGCGCAAGGTGAAGCCGAGGCGGAGATCATCTTCAAGAAGGGCGACGCCGAAGCGCGGGCCATGAACGTGAAGGCGGAAGCCTTCCAGGAGTACAACCAGGCTGCCGTGGTCGATAAGCTGATCACCGGATTGCCGGAGATCGTAAAGGCACTGGCGAGCCCGCTGGCGAATGTCGACAAGATCACCATCGTCTCGACCGGCAACGGGCACTCAGCGGGGATGAACAAGATTACCGGCGACATCACCGAGATGGCTGCGCAGGTGCCGGCGCTGTTCGAAGCGTTGTCGGGCATGCAGATGTCGGAGCTGATGGGCAAGATCCGCACGATCGGCGACAAGTCGCCGAAACCGGACAGTCTGCCGCCGGGGGATGAAGGAAAGTCGAAGGCGGCGGGCGCAGGAAGCTAAGGATTGGCGACGATGTGGGTACCCCCAGGTCTCGCGGTTTTCGAGACCTGGGTCTTCGGAAAGGGCAGCCGCTGGTTGATAAGCCCCGCTCATCCGAAAACCGCGGATCAGTGGGGCACCCGAGGCGGGGCATCCGGGCCGAATTGGGTTCGTATCAGGGCACGACTTCAGTCGTGCCGTTGCGAGCTCAAGAATTTCGATGGCTCTAGCCGCTGCGCAGGGCTGGCAGGGCTAAAGCCCGAGTCAAAGATGACGCTGATCGGCACGTCTCAGGTCTAACGACGTGCCGTGTTACAAAGCGAGAAGGAGTTTTTATGGCACTACTGGATCGTGTAGCAACGCTGGTGCGGGCGAACCTCAATGACTTGATCGATCGCGCCGAGAATCCCGAGAAGATGCTGAAGCAGGTCATTCTCGATATGGAAAATCAGTTTATGCAGGTGAAGACGCAGGTGGCGATCGCGCTGGCCGACCTGCACCTGCTGGAAAAAAAGAAGAAGGACAATGCCGAGAAGCACGCGGAATGGATGCGCAAGGCGGAGCTGGCCGTCGACAAAAAAGACGATGAGCTGGCGCGCGCGGCCCTGGAGCGTGCGATGAGCTTCCAGCAGCTGGCCGACAGCTTCGATCAGCAGATTGCCGACCAGCAGACGCAGGTGGAGGCGCTGAAGGCGGCGCTGAAGAAGCTGGAGCTGAAGCTGACGGAGGCGCGCGGCAAGGCCGACCTGCTGATCGCGCAGCATCGGCGCACGCGCGCCGTCAGCCGCGCGGCTGAGGCCCAGCTGACGCCGACGGGCGAGCACCGCACACTGGACCGCATGCAGACCAAGGTCGCGCACGCAGAGGCGCTGGGGCGCGCCAAGGGCGAGGTGCTGGGCGACGACATCGATGGCCGCCTGCACAGGCTGGAGCGCGAGGACAAGATCAACTCCCTGCTGGAGGAGATCAAGGCGAAGAAGAAGATGCTGAGCGCGTGACGGAATTGCAGGGCGCTACTTCTACAGAATGTAGCGCGACAAATCCTGGTCCTTCACAATGTCGGCGAGCGTCTTATTCACGTATTCGGCGTCGATGATGACGTGCTTTTCCTTCATGTCGGGCGCCTCGAAGCTGATGACGTCGAGCACCTTCTCCATGATGGTATGCAGGCGGCGAGCGCCGATGTTTTCCGTGCCCTCGTTGACGCGGAAGGCGAAGTTGGCCACCTCCTGCAGCGCCTCCGGAGTGAACTCCAGCTTCAGCCCTTCGGTGTCGAGCAGTGCGATGTACTGCTTGGTGAGCGATGACTTCGGCTCAGTAAGGATCTTGATGAAGTCCTCGACGGTCAGCGATTGCAGCTCCACGCGAATTGGGAAGCGGCCCTGCAGCTCGGGGATAAGGTCGCTCGGCTTGGAAACGTGGAAGGCGCCGGCGGCGATGAACAGAATGTGGTCGGTGCGTACCATGCCATAGCGCGTGTTCACCGTAGTGCCTTCGACGATGGGCAGGATATCGCGCTGCACGCCTTCGCGCGAGACATCGGGGCCATGGCCGCCCTCGCGCCCGGCAATCTTGTCAATCTCGTCGAGGAAGATGATGCCCGAGTTCTCCACGCGCTCGACGGCGATGC
>DASRGM010000009.1:0-11916 GCA_035651035.1 Terriglobales bacterium | reverse complement strand
TTTGCGGCGGCGAGGGTTGCGGCGAGGGCGGCAGAATCGGCTTCGGCTGCTGGCTCAGAGCGGGCGAAGGCTGCGGCTGGGGGGCGTCCTGTGCGACGACGAATTGCAGCCCGAGAAAAAGCCACACAACGAGAGCGCAGCGAAGGGCACTCGAGAATCCTGGTCTGGAACTCATGCGGATAAAGAAAGTATATCGTGCGAGGCGGCGATTACTGGATGAAGACGGGGCGGTAGCGTTGTCGGTGCGTTGATGCGCGCCGCGGTATTTCGCAGTCGTGGAATAATCCCGGCCAATCAAGGAGCGGAGTAAGCAGTGGGTCTTGATTAACATTGACGCGGATGAAGGAAGAATGCGGTGGCGGCTACTTGCTCGCGTCGGCCGCTATGGTGCGGTGGCGGTCGACGAGAAATGTGTGGCCCTTCTCGCAGCGGTATGCGAGGACGGCTGACTCGTCCGGCTCTGCACCTACATTTTTTCGGTAGACGGGAGTGATGTTGTTGCTTTCGCAGACGGGGCATTTGTCCGGAGGATGCATTCCCTAACGCTACTCTGGCGAACAGGTTGCCGGCATCCCGCCAAGGACGTATGTGGGGATACAACTGAAAGGGTAGATCGAGACGAGCGAGGTACCTCGGCGGCTAAAGCCGGCTCTGATCGTCTGATGTTCCCGCGGGCCTGAAGGCCCGCACTACCTGAGCGGGAGGTTTCGTTGCGAGGAGCTGTTCGGGTAGTGCTGGCCTTCAGGCCAGCGTCAAACGCCTTTGTTGTGGATCTCCGAGCCGGCTTCAGCCGGCGGCAGACCCGCGTAAAGAACTATCAGCACGCAAAGCAAAGCGGTCCTGACGGACCGCTCTGGGCTGACGGCGCGCGCGTGGGCGGGCGCTCTGAGGATCGTGCTGCGGTTACTGCGCCTGGGTTTCGGCGCCGGCCTGCGACATCTTCTGCAGATGCTGGGTGACGCGGGCAATCTGGTTCTGGCGCAACTGGTCGGCCTTCGCCTTCTGGTCGGCGGTCAGCACCTGGTTATAGATTTGGCTGCGCAACGAGGCCTTCTGCACGGCCAGCTGCGACATGAGCTGCGCCTGCTGGTTGGCCAGCGCCTGCACTTTGGCCTGGTCGAAGGCGCCGCTGGCGGTGGCATTGAGCATGGCCAGGCGGTTCTGCGCCATCTGCTGCATCAGCGGGCGCAGGGTGGCGCGCTGCGACTGCATCATGGTCTTGACTTGCGCCTTCTGCGCGTCGGTCAGGTTCAGCTCTTTGGCCAGGTAACCCATGTGGCCATGGCGATGACCGCTCCAGGCGGCTGCGCCTCCGTTCTGATTACTGTCCTGAGCGTAGGACAGGGTGGCAGTGCCGCAAAGCGCCAGAGCCAGTAACGCTATCGCAACGCTCGCAAACTTGGTCTTCATTTGTATTTCTCCTTTGGCAGTTGTTCTTGCCGGTCACGTATAGGAACCCTGGGCTGGACCACTTGACGGTAAAGTCTCGTAACCGCGGCGTTAAGTTTTGTGAAAAGCTGCGCCACGTTCATGGCAAGGGTTGTGGCGGCTACGCTTGTTCATCCGATATTGCGCGCGACCAGCAGGAAAGTTCCAAAGATGTACCGGTTGAGACTTGGCGTTTACCAAAGAACTGCAGCTGCCCTCGCCAGAACCATGCCGCCGGTCACGTGGCTCCTCTCTGCGCGTGCGGCAGCCCGGAACGGGCGGCATTTGGGTTAGCCGTGGGCGTAAGCCCGCGGTCAACATGGTCTGCGCAGATATGGAAGACACAGAGAGGCAGAGTTTCAAACAAACAAAACGCCACGGCGGGTGCCGTGGCGTCAGTTCTAACAGGGGCTACTGCGCTTGCTCTAGCGGACCGCGACCGCTTCGCGCGCCGCAATTTCTTTCGCGGCATCGCTGGCCCGTTCCTTCTCGCCCACCTCATCCAGGTGCAGGTGTTTGGTCTCAGGCGAGAACAGCAGGCTGACGAAGGTCATGATGGAACCGATGGTGAGAATGACCGCCGGCGAAAGCCAGGTATCCTTGCCCTCGATGGCCTTGATGAAGGGGATATTGTGGGCCCACAAAGTATAGAGGGGGAACCAGGCGCCGAGAATCGCGCCCGCGGAGTAGCCGAAGCCCACGCCGGCGGCGCGCCGCTTGGTGGGAAAGCGCTCGCACAGATACGCCGGAACCACGCCCCAGGCCAGCTTCAGCATGCCCGCCATGCACGTGCCCAGGATCGCCTTGAGAATGTTGCGCTCCAGCGCCGCGTGATACAGCGTGTAATACACCGGCACGCCGCAGATGACCAGGAAGACGCAATACCACTGGGTAAGAATCTTCCTGCCGGTCTTATCGGAGAGCCAGCCATAGAAGTTGTAGCCTAGGAACGACAGGAACAGCGCGAAACCATAGATCAAGCTATAGGTTGTCGTATCGAAGCCGCGTCCTTCGAGGGTGAGGATCTTGGGCAGAAAGCCGTAGACCGAGTAGTCCGTCAGGAACAGGCCGGTCATGAAGACGAATACCTGCAGGAAGTCCCACAACTGAGGAGGCAGGAAGAGAGAAAGGAACGGGGCCTTCTCGATCTTGCCCGCAGCCTTAGTCTTCTCGAACTCCGGCGACTCCTGGAGATTGCCGCGGATCCACAAGGCGAGGAACACCGGCACCACGCCGGTCATGAAGGCAATGCGCCAACCATAGGTGGACAAGGCCGCTTTGCCGAAAGCCGCCGAGATGCCCGCGAACACCAGCGCCGCCAGCACGTAGCCCATCGGGAAGCCGGACTGAATGAAGCCGCTGATCTTGCCGCGGCTCTTCTGCGGAGCGTACTCGATGGCGAAGGTGTGGCCAACGGCATACTCGCCGCCAAAGAAGCAGCCCATGAAGAAGCGCAGCACGCAATACAAAACGTAAGCCGAAGCGCCGGCCTGCGCGAAGGTCGGCAGGAAGCCGGACAGCAGCGACATGACGCCCACACCGCCGATGGTGAGGACCAGCAGGAAACGGCGTCCAATCTTGTCGGCATAGGCCCCGAAGAAAGCGGCGCCGACCGGACGGGCGGCCATGGTGATGGAGTAGCCCAGCACGATCGCGATGTACTGCCACAACGCACTGCCTTTAGGGGAGATGAAAATCTTGCCCAAGATGGGAGCCATGACAATGACCATCGCCATGTCATAAGCGTCGAGCCCGAAGCCCAGAAACTGCGAGATCATTGCCATCTTGGTTTGCTTGGAGAGAGATTTTTCCGGCATAGAAGCTCCTGCGACAGAAAGTGGGGCAGATGAGCCTGTTTAGCATATGCAGGAGGAAGGTTCCGGCGACCTGCATCACGGATGCGTGTGATGGGCAACCAGCAGGCGAGACCAAGGCAATTTCCAGCCTGAATGCGCGACATCGTCGATCGCATAGCTCAGTCGCGCTGGAGCTCGCCTACTCCCACGGAAGTTGTAATTCAGCTCCGGGAAAAGGAAGAAGCCATGTAATTCCCGCCAACCATTGTGCTTAGGATTCGCGCGACGCCGGCCGATCCTGTTTTCGTCACCAGCCCAGGTTCATCCATCACACGCAAATGTGAGCCATGTCCGCCGTGGCTGCTCTTCTCCTCTCTTACATTGCGCCTAGGCCAATTCACAGGTGGGATTACTAATAATCCCGGTGACTCCAGGCGTCTCCCATCTGGAAAGGAATTGCGCCGTTCATTTTGGAGGCGACGATGCGATTTTCCTTCCGTGCATTCATTTGGATCCTGGTAGCCACCCTCTCGATGTGTATAGCGCCCGGCTACGCTGCAGGCCAGAGCGGCACAACTCCGGCACCCGACAAGCAAGCCAAGGCGCCCGCCGCTACCGCAAAGGTCAGCGTTGCGGCAAAGAAGACAACCACCACCAAGACGGCAACCAAGCCGACGGTCGAAGAGCAACTGCAACAGCTGAACGACAAGCTGGCGCAACAGCAAAACCAGATTCAGCAGCAGCAGAACCAGATCCAGCAACTGCTGCAAACCAACAACGATCTGAAACAGCAGACCCAAACCTTCCAGAGCTCGATGCAGCAGGCTTCGCAGCAAGCTGCCGCGGCGCAGGAAGGCGTGAACAGCCTGCACACCACGGTGGTCGACCTGCAGAGCACCACTCAGGCGACGGCCAATGCGCTGGCTGAGAATAAAAGAAGGGTGTGGAAGCGCTGGAGAACCCGCTGGCGATCCACTACAAGGGCATCACCCTTACTCCGGGCGGCTGGCTGGAGTCGACCTTCCTGGTACGCGGTCGCAACGAGAACTCCGACCTTACCAGCAGCTTCAACTCAGCTCCTTTTAATGGAGTGGCGAACTCGAACCTGACCGAGTTCCAGGCCAGCGCTCGCGGCTCGCGGCCCATTATGGTTGCCACGGCCAACGCCGGCAGCACCAAGCTCACCGGCTACTGGGAGATGGACTTCCTGGGCGCGGCGAACACAGCCAACTATGTCGAGACCAACAGCTTCAATCCGCGCGTGCGCCAGTTGTGGATGCAAGCCGAAACCAAGAGCGGGCTGACCTTCACCGCCGGCCAGTTCTGGAGCTTGATGACCACCGATCGCAAGGGCATCGCGACCCGTGCGGAATTCATTCCTACCACCATTGAAGGCAGCTACGTTGTGGGCTACACCTACGTTCGCCAGAACGCGGTGCGCATCACCAAAGACTGGAACAACAAGGTGTGGGGAGCCTTCGAGGTTGCCAACTCGCAGACCACTCTTGCCTCCAGCTACACTCCGGCCAACCTGATGGGCTTCAATAACAGCAGCAACGCGTTTTCGCCCACGGGCAGCACCGTACCCTTCGGAACTCCGGTTACGGTCACGCTGAACGGCGTTTCGACCAGCATCGTTGCTCCGACGGGCGCCAACGGCTTGTCCACCGATCTGGCCCCTGACTTCATCGGCAAGCTGGCGTTCGAGCCGGGTTGGGGACACTTCGAAATCAAAGGCCTGGTACGCATGTTCCGTGATCGCATTGCTTCCACGGAAGACGTACCCGGCACCACCAACGTTACTGCCGGTGGCGGCCTTGGATGGTCGGCCATTCTTCCGGTTAAGCCCAAGAAGGTCGACATCATCTTCGAAGGTCTGGCTGGCAAAGGCATCGGCCGTTATGGCTCCGCCAATCTGCCGGACGTGACGGTAAATCCAAAGGGTCAAATCGTTCCGCTGCCCGCCATCAACGCGTTGGCTGGGTTTGAAATCCACCCCAATCCCAAGCTCGACGTCTATGTCTATGGCGGCGATCAGTACATCGACTCTGAGCGCTACACCGTCTTGAAGGACGGCAAACCTACTGCTGCCGGTTACGGCTCCTTCCTGGTCAACAACAGCAACTGCGACGTGGAAGTGGTTCCCAGCGGCGGCGCAGCTTGCGGCGCCCAGAACAAGAACCTGTGGGACACCACGGGCGGTCTCTGGTATCGCTTGTGGAAAGGCAACTTCGGCACCCTGCAGTATGGCTTGCAGTTTGAATACATCAACCGCAATACCTGGTCGGCAGTAAAAGGCGGATCTCCGACGGGTAATGAAGCAGTCGGTCTGACTTCGGTTCGCTTCTATCTGCCGTAACCATCGTCTCCAAAGTAACTGTTGCAATTCGCAACACCGAGCTGCCGGGAAAATCCGGCAGCTTTTTTTCTTTCCACCGTATCGACTTCTTGCGTTCGAGGATATAATCCCGCCACAACACATGGCATTCGCAGTGGGCCGGCGAGTGTTCCCATGTTCTCAATGCAAGTCCGTGTCTGCTTTGTGGGGTAGTAGCAACTACCTGGGAGATTAACCAAGCAGGTTTGTCTACGTCGTGCCGATGCCGGTGCGTTTCGGCCACCTGCTCTGCTATTGGTTAAGGAGAGACCAACATGCGGTGCATCACGTTGCTTGCGGCAGCCGTATTGTCGTTTGCGCCTCTTGCCTTTTCGCAGCAGATTCCCGCGGGAACAGTCGTCCCGGTAATGCTGACCACCACCGTCGATTCGGGGAAGGCACATCCGGGCGACCCCATCACGGGCAAGGTGATGGAAGCGGTTCCGCTGCGCGATGGCGGGCACATTCCGGAGGGCGCGAAGGTGATCGCGCACGTGGACAATGTGATGCCTGCCAAGGGCAAGGACCCGTCGTGGATCGCCATTGAGTTCGATGAGATCGTAGTGCAAGGCCGCCAGGTGCCGGTGAAGGCAAGTCTGCGCGCGCTGGCCAGCATGATGGCCATCTACGATGCCCAGGTGCCTTTCTTCGAGCCGGACACTACGCCGCCGAGCTCGGTGATGTTCGCTCCGGTTGGCGGGGAGCCGGCTTTCCGCCCCGACAATCCCGAAAAATCCTATGGCAAGCTGGTGCTGTTCAGCGGTGAGCTGCCGGCCGGCTGCGGCAGCCGCATCGATCAGGAAGGCGGCACGGGAGCGCTGTGGGTCTTCTCTCCCTATGCCTGCGGCGTATACGGCTTCGGCAAAGGCTTGGCAGTGGTGAAGAACGGAGCAGAGGAGCCGGTGGGGAACATCATTCTGGGTTCGCAGAAGAATTTTCAGTTGCACGCCGGAAGCGGCTGGCTGCTGAGGATGCAGTCTCGCGAGTCCCCAAGCGTTGCCGCGTCACAGTAGGCCAGAACCTCCACGGTTTAAATCTAGCCCTGATGCGCCTCGGGATGTCGAGCGCCTCAGGGCTTTGTTGCGTCCGGCGCATGAGGGCCGGCATCTACGCAGGCAGGCGTGAAGATGAAGTTGACAACAGTGTTCGTTGCGGTCCTGCTGGTGTTTCTCTCGCTTGCGGCAGCGGCGCAGCAGAGTAACGAGGGCACAATCGTTCCCGTGATGCTGAACCGAACCCTCGACGCGCGCCATGCCAAACCGGGCGAGCGCATCAGCGGGAGAATCATGCAGGATGTGAGCTTGCCGGACGGCGCCACGATCCCGCGGGGCGCCACGATCGTCGGCCATATAGTCAGCGCCCGCCCGGCAACGGCGGCATCGGGTTCACAGCTTGTGCTCAAGTTCGATCAGATAGAGTTCGGCGGCCGGCAGGCGCCTGTTGCCGCCGCGCTGCGCGCCCTGGCCTCCGCCAACGAAGTATTTGAGGCGAGACTTCCGACCAACGCGATCGACGATTTCGGCACCTCGCCCAGCGACTGGAATACGGTGCAGATCGGCGGGGCCGGCGTCTATCGCGGAAACGGCGAAGTGGTCAGCGGCAACGAGGTGGTCGGCCGCGCCACCGATTACGGCGCAGTAACCGCGAAGCTGCTTGCGGCGCCCGAGCGCGGCTGCTCCGGCACGAGCCAGCGCGAGCAGGCGTTGTGGAAGTTTTCTCCCTGGGCTTGCGGCGCCTATGGCCTGGGAGAGCTGCAGGTCGTTCGTTCGCAAGAGGCGGCAGATGCGGACGAGATTGTGTTGCAATCGGCGCGCAACATTCGCATCGATGGCGGCAGCGGCTGGCTGCTGCGGGTGCTGCCGGCTGGGCGCGCGCTCCCCTGATGCTCCCTCTCCCCTGTGCGGCCCGTCACATCTACTGGTGACCCAACTCCGCCCCCGGCTGCTGCCCTCTGCTTTACCCTCGACACGTTAGAGTGACGGCGCCTCCGGCCGGCCAGCGGAGCTTGCGCCGCGGTCTGGAGCGAAGCAGATGGCAGCTACGGTTGTCGCCAACAGCGAATTGTCTTCCGGTGATATCCAGGCGGCGCTCAACGGGTTTGTGCCCAGCGACCGCGTTCTGATCCGGCCGATTGAGTTGATCGCCTGGGCCTCCGACGCCAGCTTTTATCGCATGGTGCCGAAAGCCGTGGTACAGACGCACAATCTGGATGAAATCCAGGCGCTGTTTGCATTCAGCCAGCAAACCAGAATTCCCATGACCTTCCGCGGCGCCGGAACCAGCCTGTCGGGACAATCGATTTCGGACGGGTTGCTGGTGGAGGTGGCGCGCAATTGGCGCGAATTGCGCGTGGAGGACGGCGGAAGACGGATTCGCCTGCAGCCGGGAGTGCTGGGCGCGCGCGCCAATCAGGCGCTGGCCGCCTATCGCGCCAAGATCGGGCCCGACCCGGCTTCAATTGCCACGTGCACCATCGGCGGCATCCTGGCCAACAACTCCAGCGGCATGTGCTGCGGCGTGGAGCAGAACGCCTATCACACGCTGGCGTCGATGAAGTTCATGCTGCCCTCGGGAACGGTCATCGACACCGCGGCCCCGCATGCCGAGGAACAGTTCCGCGCTCGCGAGCCGCAGCTGGCGCGCGGAGTGCTCGAGCTGAAAGCGCGTATCGAAAATAATCCCGCCTTGCGCGATCGCATTCGCAACAAGTACAGGACCAAGAACACGACCGGATATTCGCTGAACGCGTTTCTCGATTTCGAACGCGCGGTCGACATCTTCCAGCACGTGCTCATCGGCTCGGAAGGCACGCTGGCCTTTATTGCCGAGGCGGTGCTCGATACCGTGCCCGACCTGCCGGTGAAGTACACCGGCCTGCTGCTGTTTCCCGACCTGTATGCTGCGGCCGAGTCCATCGTGCCCTTGCGGCAGGCAGACGCCAAGGCGCTGGAGATCATGGACCGCGCGTCGCTGCGTTCGGTGCAAGGCCAGGCGGGCGTTCCGGCTTCCATCAGTTCGTTGCCGGAGGCAGCCGCCGGGCTGCTGGTCGAGTTCCAGTCGGCCGATGAAGGGGCGCGTCCGGAGCTGGAGAAGCTTGCCGCCGAGGCCGCCGCAGCATTCAAGCTCTGCGAGCCGGCGCGGTTCACGCATGCTGCCGCCGAGCAGGCATTGCTGTGGAAGATCCGCGCGGGCATGTTCCCGTCGGTGGGCTCGGTTCGCAAGACCGGGACCACGGTGGTCATCGAAGACGTCGCCTTCCCCATTGCCTCGCTGGCCGATGCCGCCCAGTCGCTCACCAAACTCTTCCGCGTGCACGGCTACGACGACGCCATCATCTTCGGCCACGCCAAAGACGGCAACCTGCATTTCGTCATCACCCAGAGCTTCAACACGCAGGCGGCGATCGATCAGTACAGCTACTTCATCGACGACGTGGTGAAGCTGGTTGTGGAGCGCTATGACGGTGCGCTCAAGGCCGAGCACGGCACCGGACGCAACATGGCACCGTTCGTCGAGACCGAGTGGGGACACGAGGGCTACGCGATCATGCGACGGCTGAAGGAGCTGGCCGATCCCGACAATCTGCTGAATCCCGGCGTCATCATTAACCCCGACCGCGGCGCGCATCTGGCGAACCTGAAGCAGCTGCCCTCGGTCGAGCCGGAGATCGATAAGTGCATCGAGTGCGGATTCTGCGAGCCGAAATGTCCCAGCCGCGAGCTGACCTTGTCGCCGCGGCAGCGCATTGTGGTGCGGCGCGAGATGGCGCGGCTACGGCAGAGCGGCGGCGCGGAGTTGCACAACAGCCTCGATGCCGAGTTCCCTTACATGGCGCTCGACACCTGCGCCACCGACGGCCTGTGCGCCACAGCCTGCCCGGTCAGCATCGACACCGGGCAGCTGGTGAAACGCTTTCGCAAGATGCGCGGCTCGGTTGCCGCCCACCGCTGGGCCGTGCGGATCGCCGGAAATTTCGGCATTGCCGAGCGCGCGCTGCGCCTGGCGCTGCGGCTGGGACACGTGACCGAACGCGTCGTGGGCCTGGAGCGCATGCAGTCGCTGACGCGGAGGATGCGGCGCATGATGGGCGAGGCGATCAGCGAGTGGATGCCCGACACGCCGCATGCCGCGGCTCCTGTGCCACGCACCGACCGCGCCCGCGCGCATGCCGTCTACTTTCCTTCCTGCATCTCGCGCGTCATGGGCAGGCTGCCGGGCGAGCCCGACGACCGTTCGCTGATGGAGGTGATGGTGGACCTGGCCGTGCGCGCCGGAGCGCCGGTCTGGATTCCTCCCGACGTGCGCGGCACCTGCTGCGGCACTCCGTTTTCCTCGAAGGGTTACAGTGCGGCCCATGCGGTCGCGGTCAATCGCGCGGTCGAACGCTTCTGGCGCTGGTCGGAGCAGGGAAGACTTCCCATCGTGGTTGACACCAGCCCCTGCACCTACGGCTTCAGGAACGCGCGCCCGCACCTCAACGATGAGAACCAGGAGCGCTTCGATCGCATGAAGTTCCTCGATGCCATCGAATTTGTGCACGACGAATTGCTTCTCAAGCTGCCGATCAAGGCGAAGTCCGGCAGCGTGGCCCTGCATCCCGTCTGCTCGGTGACGAAGATGGGGATTGGCGGCAAGCTGGAGGCGATTGCCCGCGCCTGCAGCGAACAGGTGCTGGTTCCGGTGGATGCGGGATGTTGCGCCTTCGCCGGCGACCGTGGCTTCCTCTTGCCCGAGCTGACCAAGTCGGCGACGCGCCGCGAGGCGGCGGAGGTCAAGGGCAAGCATCCTGATGAGTGTTTCTCCAGCAGCCGCACCTGCGAAATCGGCATGACGCGGGCGACCGGTCAGGTTTATCGGTCTTACCTCTACTTGCTGGAGAAAGCTACGCGATAGCGCTACGTCATCGCAGCGCAGGGACGATGCCTTCTAGAATGGAGTGGTGAACGTTCTCGGCATCGTGGGCGGTCTTGGTCCCGAATCGACGATTGACTACTACCGTCGCCTCATTGCTGTCTATCGCAAGCGCATTGCTGACGATAGCTACCCTGCCATTGTCATCACCAGCCTGGATGTCAGCAAAGGTCTGCGGCTGGTGGGAGCGCAACAATATGGCGAGCTCGCCGACTATTTGGTTCAGGCACTCGATCAGCTTGCCCGCGCCGGCGCAACCATTGGGTTGATTTCCGCCAACACACCGCACATCGTCTTCGACCAGGTGCAGTCGCGCTCGGAACTTCCGCTGATCAGCATTGTGGAGGCCGCATGTGCGGCGGCACAGCAGCAAGGCATGAGCAAGGTCGCTTTGTTGGGCACGCGCTTCACCATGCAGGCACATTTCTATCCCGAGGTCTTCTCCCGCGTGGGGATCGCGCTGGTTGTCCCCACTGACGATGAGCAGTCATTCATCCACGATAAATATGTAAACGAGCTGATCCCGGGGATTTTTCTCGATGCCACGCGGGAACGCCTGCTCGGCATCATTCGCCGGATGCAGAAAGAAGACAGCGTGCAGGGCGTGCTGCTGGCCGGCACCGAGTTGCCCCTGATACTGCGCCAACAGGATGTGCCGGAGGTGCCGCTTCTCGATACCACGGTTATTCACGTGGAAGCGGCTGTCACGCGCCTGCTGTCCTAATTCCTGAAGCTTGCGGAATGCTCCCCGGCAGGCTGCTGGAAAACCGTTGGCGAGAAGTTGTTCGGGTAGAGCTGGCCTTCAGGCCAGCGTTCAGGCCCTTCGTTTCTGAAGTTCCGAGCCGGCTTCATCCGGCGGCTGACGGCGAGCGACGAGTTCTTCTGCGGCGTACTCGATCGGTCGGGTGTCTCGATCCCGCGGGTGTTCTAGCAGTAACCGCCGAATTTCTTTTGCTTCAAGGCAAAAGTGGGCTACTTTGTAGTCGGATGGCTACTCAGGATGGCGCCGCGGCGATGACAATTGGCCGAAATCTTGTTTTGGCTTGCGGTGTGGCCTTCGCGTTCGCCGCCGGCCCGGTCGCGAAAGCGCAACTTGCACCGGCCCAGCAGGCCACGGGGGCCGCCGAGCCCGCGCAAGCGCCCGGCATCGTCGTCGTTAATCGCCAGGATCCAGCGTCGCCCACCTCAGCGTCGCAACTCAGCTCGCCACTTCAGCCGTTGCTCGATTTTCAGGACTCCGACGTCAAGTTCAACATACAGACGTTGATGAGCATATTGCGCGACAACCGGCATGAGGGTTGGGTGCTGGCCGCCTATCCCGACCCGAAGACCAGCCGGCCGCTGATTGGGGCAGGCTTCAGCCTCGATCTGCCGGAGCGCGAGCATGTGCAGCGCGATCCTCTG
>DASRGM010000008.1:0-9952 GCA_035651035.1 Terriglobales bacterium | reverse complement strand
TCGTCGAACGCAAGAAATGACCGCCGCCCCAAGTCATGTCTTTGAGGCTGTGTCCTGGATTGCGTTGTCGCTGGGCATCGCCTTCGCCATTTTCGTCGCGCTCCATATTCCGCGACGCCGTCCGCAACCGATGTTCGTCATGAGCCTGGCTTGGCCCATCAATGCGCTGTGGGGCGCACCGCCCGGCATCTGAATGCCACGCGCCGTTCTGGTTCATGATGCAGCTGGCTATGGCCTGCGGATTTCTGACGTCGTGTCTCATGAACTGATGGCTGATCAAGCGGGGCGTTAAGACGGAGATGTAGCGCGAACCGCGCCCGATGGCTGTCCGGTACAATCGATTCTTCGAGGGGTCTTCCGATGCAACATGCTCGCGGAACTCTGAAGAAAATCTTTCGCGAAATCGTGCAAAGCGAAGGCACCGAGGCCCCATTGATGGCATGGCCGCTGGCGTGCGGTCCCCGGACCGCAGCGCGCACTAGCGCAATCAGCTGCGACAATGGAGTGCTGACGGTCGCCGTGCCCGACGAGGGCTGGCGGTGGCAGCTGCAGAGCTTCACACCGCAATACCTCGTCAAGCTAAATCAGATCGTTGCGGAGCCGGTCCACGCCATCGAATTCCGCATCGTCGCGCAGCAAGGCTGAGCGGCAAAGGATGTCATGGTCACCGAAAAAGATGTAGCTTACGTTGCCGAGCTGGCGCACCTGGAGCTCACGGCCGAGGAGCGGGCGCGCATGTTAAAGGACCTGAACTCGATTCTCGGGCATATTGATCGGCTGAACCAACTGGACACGAGCAACGTGGAGCCGATGGCGCAAGTAGCGAGCCGGTATAACGAGCGCGGAGTGTCGGATGAGGGTGCCATGCGTCCCGATGAGCCGCGCCCGTGCTTGCCGCGCGAGGAGGCCCTGCGCAACGCCCCTAACTCCGACGGTGTCTTCTTCAAGGTCCCGAAGGTAATTGAACGCTGATCTGCCGTCGGCTGAAGGCGACTCACTCAATAAGGAAACGGCAGTACGCTGGCCTCAAGGCCAGCTCTACCAATGGACATCAGTTATCTCACTGTCGAGTCCACGCGCACGGCTGTGCTGGAGAAGCAGACCACGGCGACCGCGCTGGTGGATGCCTTTTACGCAAAGATTGAAGCCGAAGACGGCGAGATTGGCGCGTACCTGACGCTCTCGAAGGAGCGGGCCTATGCGCAGTCGGCACGCATCGACGCACTCGCCGATAAGGGCGACGAGCTTCCACCGCTTGCCGGTGTGCCCATCGCGGTGAAGGACGTCTTCACCACGCGCGACGGGCGCACCACAGCCGGCTCGAAGATCCTGGAGAACTTCATCGCACCCTACGACGCCACCGTCGTGACACGGCTGGAGAGCGCGGGCGCCGTCATCCTCGGCAAAACCAATTGCGACGAATTTGCCATGGGCTCGTCGAACGAGAACTCCGGCTTCCGGCCGGTCCGCAATCCGCATGATCGTTCGCGGGTGCCGGGAGGCTCGTCGGGCGGCTCGGCAGCGGCAGTGGCGGCGGGGATGGCGGTAGCTTCGCTCGGCTCCGATACGGGCGGGTCGATTCGCCAGCCGGCGGCCTTCTGCGGTGTTGTGGGATTGATGCCCACCTATGGCCGGGTCTCGCGCTACGGGCTGATCGCCTTCGCCTCTTCGCTCGATCATCCCGGGCCCTTCGGCAAGACGGTGAGCGACGTCGCGATCCTGCTGCAGGCGCTGGCGGGTCGCGATCCGCAGGATGCCACCACGGCCGATGCTGCCGTTCCGGAGTATTGCGCTCACGTGGGTGAGCCGATACATGGGCTGAAAATCGGAGTGCCGGACGAATATTTCGGCGAAGGTCTGGACAGCGAAGTTCGTGCGGCTGTTGAGAACGGCATACAGGAGCTGGCCAAGGCGGGCGCGGAGATCGTCCCTATCTCCCTGCCGCACACCTCGTACGCAATCCCCACCTATTACGTTATCGCGACCGCGGAGGCCTCTTCCAACCTGGCGCGTTACGATGGCGTGCGCTACGGGCGGCGCAGCGAGGGAAAGAGTCTGGCGGAGATGTACCGGCGCACGCGCGATGGCGGCTTCGGCGCCGAGGTGAAGCGGCGCATCATGCTGGGAACCTACGTTCTGAGCGCCGGGTATTACGATGCCTATTACCTGAAGGCGCAGCGCGTGCGCGGGTTGCTGGCGCGCGACTTCGACGGGGCGTTCGCGAAGGTCGATGCCATCGTGACGCCCACGACGCCCACGCCGGCGTTCAAGCTGGGCGAGAAGACCGATGACCCGGTGTCCATGTACCTGGCCGATATCTTCACCGTGACCGCGGACCTGGTGGGAGTGCCTGGAATCTCGATTCCGTGCGGCAAGAGCAAAGAGGGGTTGCCGATCGGCATGCAGGTTTTAGGCAAACATTTCGATGAGGCGACCGTGCTGCGCGTGGCGCATGTGGCGGAACACGCACTGGCCGGCAAATGATAGCGACCTTACGACCACAATAGGGTCCTTCGACTCCGCGCTCAGGATGACAACCTTCAATTTCGCTCAGGATGACAACCTTCAATTTAGTGTCGGCACTTCTCTTGGAACGGCAAAGATTATCGGATCTCTTCGTAGTACGCCTCGCCGGCGCAGGCGTGGCATAACAGCTTGCCGTCGTGGCGTACCTCGCGCTGGAAGTTGATGCCCTCGCCGCATTGCTGGCAGATGACGCGCTCGCCTTTGTAGCCGGGCAGCTCTTCCGGCGGAAGCGTCACCCTGACCCACTGCTCGGTAAACAAGTCGCTGTTGGACAGCTCGCGGTAGGCCAGCATCTGCTGCTGGTTCTTGTTCTCGATCTCAGGATGCATCTGCTTCGCGAGGGCCTTGGAGCTCTCCTTGGCGGACACGCGCACCGCGCGCCCCGACTGAAGGTCGACGAAGGTCGCCGCCACTTTACCCCAGTCGCGAAATTTCAGCGCGCGTTTGCCCAGGCGACATCCGGTAACCACCGCAACCGCGTCGGTGGCGCAGCGATCGATCTCGACAAAGGTGATCAGCCGCTTGCGGTCTGCGCCGTGCGGATCGTCGATGCCCAGCAGTTCCAGGCCGCGCATGGCCAGCCGCACTCCCAACACCTGCCCGGCACACAGATGGCCGTGAGCGATCTCGGCGTCGCGCAGATTTTCGTCAAGACTCTTCAAGTATGGTCGCTCTCTCTCTGGTACAGGTTCTGGATTCACCACGGAAGCACGAAATCCACGGAATCATGGAATCACGGAATATCTAGTTCTTTTGTACTTTCCCTTGGACCGCAGGATTTGACAGTAACTCCAGAACTCCAGAAATTCCGTGCATTCCGTGCTTGCGTGGTGAAAACTACTGCTCGTCGGAGTCGCGCTCGGTCGCCGCCTGGTCGGCAAAGCGGCCACTGATGTTGACCGTGAACTTCTCGCCGGCCTTCGGCAGAAAGGTGACGCGAGCCGGCTGGCGATCCCAATGCGGCGCCGAGCAGTTGCTGTCGCTCGCATCTCCCTCGTTGTTCTTGGCCACATCCTTGCGAAGCAGCGGCTTGCTGCTTCCAATCTCCGCCACTACGGCCATCACGCGCTCGCCCGAGCCGGAGATGCCGCAATATGCCGCGTAGTCGCGGTACCAGCTCACGTCGGAATAAAACGCGTCGAAGTCGGGCAGCTTGACCGGAGTGATCTTGCCCGAAACCCGGTTGACCAGCAGCCAGCCGCCGCGCTGCCAAAGCCACGTCGGGTTCTTGCGGGCATCGTCCGGCAAAGTGTCATTGATGCGGTAAGCGCGCCGCACGACAAACTCGCGATCGGTGACATCGTGCGTACTGCCGGTGGTGAACTCCTTGACTTTGCCGTCGACGTAAAGCGAGCGGATGGAAATATCCATCGTCTTGTCTCCGGCGGGCCCGATCAAGAGCTTGACCGGAATAGGCTTGCCCATGGCGACGACGTGCGGCTTGGATGCGGCGCCGGCGAAGGGCGAGATGGACAGCAGCAATATCAGGGCTCCCGCAAGACGCAGGGGGATTCGGTATGGAACCTGCTTTGGCTGAGCACCTTCGCTACCCTCGGCCGCTCTAAGCAAAAGTTTCACCTCGCCGATATTAACCAGCTGACAACTGACTTACAATGAGAAGCGTCTAAGTTGCTGATGAACGACTTGAATTACAGCATCATCATTCCGGCGTACAACGAGAGCGAACGGCTCGCGAATTCCCTTCCTAAGGTCCTCGATTACGTCGATCGTCAAGGCCTGCAAGCCGAAATCATCGTGGTGAACGACGGTTCTACGGATGGGACGGCAGACATCGTGCGGCAATTCGCGCGTTTGCATCCTGAGGTGCGCCTGCTGGAGAACCCGGGAAATCGCGGCAAAGGCTACAGCGTGCGCCATGGCATGCTGCAGGCCCGGGGCGATGTGGTGCTGTTCACCGACGCCGATCTCTCCTCGCCGATTTATGAAGCGGGCAAGCTGTTTGCGGCAATCGAGCAGGGGGCGGATGTGGCCATCGGCTCGCGCTGGCTGTGTGCCGAGCTGCAGACGGAACGCCAGCCATGGCATCGCCAGCTCTATGGCCGGCTCTTCAACCTGGCACTCCGCCTCACGCTTGGCTTGAAATATCGCGACACGCAATGCGGATTCAAGGCGTTCACCCGCGCCGCGGCGCACACCGTCTTTTCCCGCCAGCGGGTCGAGCGCTGGGGCTTCGATCCGGAGTTGCTGTTCCTGGCTAACAAGTTCAAACTGCGCACGACGGAGGTGGCCGTCGAGTGGGCGCACGACCATCGCTCCAAGATCAGCCCGGTCCGGGACGGCATCAAGATGGGGATCGAGATGATCAGCGTGCGCTGGAACGATCTCAGCGGGTTTTACAAAGAACCTTCGGTGGCGCCCGCCGAGGCGCCGGTTCCGTCGCCGGCCCCCGTTCGCGCGGTCAAGTAACCTCGACGGAGCCGTTACCCTGCCGAGTTCCCGCCGCACGAGCTCGGGTTTCTGGCAGGTTAACTGCCCCAGCCACTGGCGGCAATCTCCGAAAATTTGTAGCTTTCTTCCCGGCAGCGCATCTTTGTGTGGGTCGGATTGGCGGCACTGGAGTAGCGGCTGCATTGCAATCCGCATCTAATGGGCTTCATGTCGCGTGCCGCCATTCAACCGACCGGTCTCCCGCCTGACAGCGCCCCAGGTGCAGTGCGGCCGAATTCGGCTGTGCTGCTGCAGGATTTCCTGGGTGTCCGGCAGAGCTCGATGCACATCTGCGCGCCGCTCGGAGTCGAAGACCACAGCCTGCAGTCAATGCCGGACGCGAGTCCGGCCAAGTGGCACCTGGCACACACGACCTGGTTCTTCGAGACTTTCGTTCTCTCGCAGTATGCGGAGCGGTTCCGCTCTTACCATCCCGCGTTCCGCAATCTCTTCAACTCGTATTACAACGCGGTGGGCGACCGTCCGCTGCGGTCGCTGCGGCATATTTTGTCCCGACCCAGCCTGGAGGAGGTTTACGCCTACCGGAGTTTTGTCGATGAGGCGATGGCGCGCCTGCTGGAAACCGATTTGCCTCCGGCCGCCCTGGAGTTGATCGCGCTCGGCCTCAACCATGAGCAGCAGCATCAGGAGCTGATCGTCACGGACGTGAAGCATGGGCTCTGGTCCAATCCTCTGCGCCCGGCCTATCAGACGCAGATCGAAGGCGATACGGCTGATCCGATCGGCCAGGCACTGCGGTGGCAGAGCTTCCCCGAGGGGCTATATTCGGTTGGCTTCGCAGGCGAGGGCTTCGCGTTCGACAACGAAAAGCCGCGCCACAGCGTTTACTTGCAGGCATTTCGCCTGGCATCACGCTTGATTACCAACGCCGAGTACCTGGAGTTCCTAGGCGCCGGCGGCTACAGCACCGCCAACCTTTGGCTCTCCGACGGCTGGGACGCAGTGCGCAACAATCAGTGGGCAGCGCCGCTTTATTGGGAGCAGCGCGATGGCGATTGGTGGATGTACACTCTCGCCGGCATGCAGCCCCTCCGGCTGAACGAGCCGGTGTGCCATCTCAGTTTCTACGAGGCCGACGCCTACGCGCGCTGGGCGGGTGCGCGGCTGGCCACGGAATTCGAGTGGGAGATAGCCGCTACGACGCGGCCGATCAAGGGCAATTTTCTCGACTCGGGAGCGCTGCATCCGCAGCCGGCGTCGGCAGACCCCTTCAGCACGCGGGATGGGATGAATGGGGAACCCGGGGTCGCGCCGCTATCGCAGATGTTCGGTGATGTCTGGGAGTGGACGGCCAGTGCCTACACGCCCTATCCGGGGTTCCGGACGGCGCCCGGCGCCGTCGGCGAATACAACGGAAAGTTCATGTGCAACCAGATGGTTTTGCGCGGGGGCTCCTGCGCCACACCGCTGTCGCACATTCGGGCTACCTATCGCAATTTCTTCCCGCCCCATGTGCGCTGGCAGTTCATGGGCGTCCGGTTGGCCAATGGCGACTAGCAAGCTGCAGCTCCTCACGCAAGACGCAATCGCCCTCGAAGTCTACGAAGGGCTCACCGCGACGCCCAAACACCTTCCCGCGAAATTGTTTTACGACGAAGCCGGCTCGCAGCTGTTTGAGCAGATCACCGAACTGCCGGAGTACTACCTGACCCGCACCGAGCGCAGCATCTTCGAGCGCTATGCCGCTGAGATCCTGCAACAGGCCGGCCCCGCGCTGACGCTGGTTGAGTTAGGCGCGGGCACAGCCACCAAGACCAGCATCCTGATCGAGGAGCTGCTGCGGCGCCAGAGCCGCTCGCTGTTTTATCCCATCGACGTTTCGCCCTCGGCGCTGGAGCAAGCGGTGCGACAGCTGGGGAGCGAATTTCCGTCGCTGCGGGTGAACCCCATCGTCGCCGATTACACCGGAGGCGTGCCTGCCCTAAGCCGCATCATGGGCCGCAAGCTGGTGCTCTACATCGGCTCCAGCATCGGAAACTTCGAGCCGCCGCACGCCGTGCGTATCCTGCGGCGCATCCGGCAGACGCTGCGCTCCGGCGATGCGCTGCTGGTGGGCGCCGACTACGCCAAAAGCCCGAAGATCCTGCTGCCCGCCTATGACGACGCGCAGCGAGTGACCGCCAGCTTCAATAAGAACATCCTGGCGCGGCTGAACCGCGAGCTCGACGCCGATTTCAACCTCGACCTGTGGCGTCACGTCGCGTTGTGGAACCGCCGCTGCTCGCGCATGGAGATCTATCTGGAGAGCTTGGCCGAGCAATCCAATTTCCTCCCCGCGCTTGACCTCGATGTGAAGTTTGCAGCCGGCGAGCGCATTCATACCGAAAACAGCTACAAGTACACCGACGCTATGGTCGAATCCATCCTGCGCGACAGCGGCTTCGCGCTGGAGCGGACCTGGTGCGACCGCAAGAAGTGGTTCGGGGTCCACCTGGCGCGCGTGTGAGTCGCGCCCCACGCTACTTCGTGGGTCTTTAACAGCAATCCTGCCAAGATGTTGCCGAGTGTGCAGCCCCTTGCACTTCCCTTCGCAAGTCCTCCCCTCTTCGCTCAAAAAAATCAGCTGCGCCGAAAGCGAATCAGTGTATAGTTCCAAGAACTCTGAATACCCACGCGGCTTCAATTCCAAGGGGAGGAAGTTTTATGGTGAACCGAAGCAAGTGTCCGCGCTTGTCTGTGGCAAGCATGGTTGCAGTAACTCTGTTGCTGGCGCTCGTTTCAGCCAACGCGGCGCACGCACAAACGTTCAGTGTGATTCACTCCTTCAGCGGTCCGGACGGGGACCTGCCTAAGGGCGGACTGACCATCGACCGCGCCGGCAATCTCTATGGCACAACCTTCGCAGGATTCCTGGGCTTCGGCTGGGGCAGCGTGTATCAATTACGGCCGCACCAGCTGGGTTGGCTTTTCAGCGTCATCCAGGTCTATGACGGCCAGCCTTTGGATCGTCCGGCAATCGGCCCCAACGGTACTCTGTACGGAACTAATTCCAACATGATCACCATCTACCGGGTCGGCTATCTTTGGAACCTGAGCCCTCCTGTTAACCCTTGTAAGAGCGCGTTCTGCTTCTGGCTGTCGAACACGCTGTATGGTTTTGGCGGCGGCGCGAGCGGTGCTACCCCCCTCGGGGCTCACTTGGTGTTCGACCAGGCAGGTAATATTTACGGCACGACATCGGCCGGCGGCACAGGCAATGGCGTGGTATACCAGTTGAGCCGCTCGGGAGTGGAGACGCCGATCTACGCCTTCGCCGGCAGTCCTGACGGAGCGACCCCTTACAGCGGCGTTATCTTCGACGCAGCCGGCAACCTCTATGGCGTTACCGAGGCCGGCGGCGCGTCGGGCAACGGTGCCGTCTACAAGCTGACGCCGAATGGCAATGGCTGGTCGGAGCAGGTCATCTACAGCTTTACCGGCGGCAATGACGGCAAGACACCGGTCGGCGGCCTGGTAATCGATCAGGCCGGCAATCTGTATGGGACGACCATCACCGGCGGCGCCAATGGCGGCGGCACGGTATTTGAGCTTTCGCCGAATGGCGGCGGCTGGACCTATAACCTGCTCAACAGCTTTGCCGGCGGCTCCAGTTGCGGGCCTAGCGCCGAGCTCACCTTTGACTCGGCCGGCAATCTGTACGGAACCACGTACTGCGATGGCGCCTTTAACCTGGGCAACGTGTTCAAGTTGACCAATTCAGGCGGCACCTGGACCTACAGCTCGATCCACGACTTCGCCAACGGCACCGATGGCAAGAACCCGATCAGCAACGTGATCTTCGACGCTTCCGGAAAGATGTACGGGACCACGTCAATCGGCGGCATGTTCGCCGGCGGCAACGTCTGGCAGATCACGCAACAGTAACGGGTCGCAAACCACAAAAGCGCGCTGGCGGTTCATCCGTTAGCGCGCTATCTTATTGGTCCACTGAACTTTTTCTTCGAAGCCACCCACTGCGTTACGCATGGCGTATATGGCACGCAAGTGCCATTGACTTCTGCAGCTTCTACTCTCACTATGTCGGACATAAAAGCGGCGCAAATTTTAACAATCGGCAACTGGTTGAATCGCTCTCAGTTTCCGCCAACTTGCTTTCCGAGTTTTTAGCCGCTCGAGCCGTCAGCTGTTCAGAACACATCGCAGGTTTTCGGGCTCCATCTCAAAGCGGGTGTGCTTAGGCACTATTCTGCTTTGCCCCCTTACGTAGCCTTGGCAGCCTGCTCTAAGCAGATCACAAATTCGAGAGGAGAGCTGCATGAAGGACCCGCAAGATCGTTGCGAAGCGGCCGAGCCTGTCCAAGGTGAGGCAAAGCATCAGCAGGAAACGCATGGCAAAGGCATTAGTGCGAACGGCCCCGCCGACAGCAGCCGCCGCTCGTTCATGGGGAAAGTCGGCATCGGCAGCGCGGCCGCGGTGGCCTTGGCTGCTGTACCGCTGGAGCCGCTGATCGGGGGCAAACAGAGCGAAGCCCAGGCCTCAATCATTGCTTATCGCTCCAATAATCGCGCTAATGACAGCTTCAATTACCGCAAAGCCACGGCGCAGAACGAAAAGATCGACGTCGGCACACTGCCCGACAACGGGGATACCCGCCGGTTCTTTGACTTTAGCGCACAGAATAGCAAGGGACTACAGCACGACGCCCTCGGCATCCCCAACAAAACGTCGTACCAAAGCCTGTTGTTTGCCTTAAGCACGGGACGCTTCTCGGACTTCCAGAATATCCTGGTCGGCAACCCCGGCGGCTCGGGTCCCAACTTTCAGTTGAATGGCCCAGAAGGACAGCTGGCCTTCGATCTGGAAGGTCGCGACTCCGCTGCCACCAACTTTATTCCACCGTCGCCCAGCGTCAGCAGCGCCCAGACGGCTGCCGAAGAGGTCGAGCATTACTGGGCAGGCTTGATGCGCGACGTGCAGTTCAGCGATTACGCCTCTAGTTCTCTGGCAGTGCAAGCC
>DASRGM010000007.1:0-24944 GCA_035651035.1 Terriglobales bacterium | reverse complement strand
GTGATGTCCTCGGGCAAGGACGTCTGGCGAAGCTTTACGCGCGCGCCCGCTTCATCGACCAGGTCGATGGCCTTGTCGGGCAGGAAGCGGTCGGGCAGATAGCGATTGGAGTGCGAGACGGAGAAGGTAATCGCGTCGTCGGTGTAGCTGACAGCGTGAAACTTCTCGTAGCGCTCCTTGATGCCGAACAGAATCTTGACCGCGTCGGCCTCGGTCGGCGGCGGAACCTTGACGGCCTGGAATCGCCGTTCCAGCGAGCGGTCCTTCTCGATCGACTTGCGATACTCCGCCGGGGTGGTCGCGCCGATGCATTGGATCTCGCCGCGCGACAGTGCCGGCTTCAGGATATTGGCGGCGTCGAGCGAGCCCTCAGCCGAGCCCGCGCCAACCAAGGTGTGCAACTCGTCAATAAAGATGATGGCGTTCTGCGACTCCATCAGCTCTTTCATGATGGTCTTCAGTCGCTCTTCAAACTGTCCGCGATACTTCGTGCCGGCAACGATCAAAGATAAATCGAGCGCGAGTATGCGCTTGTCGGCCAGGAACGACGGCACCTCGCCGTCGGCAATGCGCTGGGCCAAGCCCTCCACGATGGCCGTTTTGCCAACGCCGGGCTCCCCGATCAGCACGGGATTGTTCTTGGTGCGGCGGCACAGGATCTGCACCACGCGTTCCAGCTCGCCATCGCGTCCCACCAGTGGATCGAGCTGGTTATCGATGGCAGCCTGCGTGAGGTCGCGCGAAAATTCCGACAGCAGCGATGACTCACGCGAACGCTGCGAGGGCTGCGCCTTCTCCTGTGAGCTGCGCGCCAGTTCTTCGCGAATGGTCGACAGCCGCAGCCCACGCTCATGCAGGATCTCGGCGGCAAAGCACTTCTCTTCCCGCAAGAGGCCCAGCAACAGGTGCTCGGTGCCGATGTGCTTATGCGAGAGCCGCTCCGCTTCCTCGGCGGCGTACGCCAGCACTCGCTTGCACTCGTTGCTCAGCGGAAGGTCGACCGAGGTCGAGACCTTCTCTCGAATCGTGGTATGTCCCTCAATCTGTTTCCGGATCGACTCGACCGAAGCATGGGACCGAAGGAACCGATTGGTCAGCGCCTTGTCTTCGCGCAGGAGGCCAAGCAGCAGGTGCTCCGTCTCGATGTACGGAGAACCGAACTGGCTGGCTTCGTAGCGCGCGAAGAAAATTACGCGCCGGGCCTTTTCCGTGTACCGTTCAAACATTGAAACTCTCCCGGAACCCGGCAGGACTTTTTTCTCCCGCCGAATGCCATTCCAGACTCTCCCCACCACCGCCGGTCCGCGAGCTGGATAAGGACCGGTCACCTCATCTAATAACCCGCCACTTCTTAGTACGTTTCCTACGCCGACAACGATTGCGGCGACACCTCGGCCAGCCTGCCATGTTCCAGGCGCAGGACACGGTCACACTGACGCGCAAAGCCAAGATTGTGAGTGACAATGAGCGAGGTCAGCCGATAGTCGCGATGTAGCCTGGCGATCAATTTGAATACCGCATCCGCTGTCCGGTCGTCGAGGTCTCCTGTCGGCTCATCCGCCATCAGGATCTTGGGCCGGGTGATCAGCGCACGGGCCAGCGCTACCCGCTGCTGCTCTCCACCCGACAACTCGCCGGACCGGTGACTCGCACGGTCCCGTAAACCGACTTCCTGCAACCAGCCGAGCGCTTGCTGCTCTGCCTCGCGCCGCCGCTCGCCCCGCATCAACAGAGGCATGGCGACGTTCTCTGCTGCGCTAAACTCCGGCAGCAAGTAATGAAACTGCCACACGAACCCGAGTTCACGGCTGCGGAATTCCGCTGCGCCTTCTTCCGACAGGCCTTTCAACTGCAATTGGGCGAAGTATACGTCACCATCGGAAGCGCTATCAAGCGCGCTGAGGATGTGCAGTAAGGTACTCTTTCCCGTACCCGACTCGCCAACAATCGCCAATATCTCGCCGGTCTGCACCTCGAGCGACAAGTTCTCAAAGAGCACCAGGTCCGAGCCGCCCGAGCGGAACACCTTTTTCAGATTGCACGCTCGCAACAACACGCCTTGAACAGTTTGATGCAGGTGCGCTCCTGCGGGACACAAATTCGCCTCGGTCACATCGCAAACGCCCCAATCCGGAAGCGCGAGCTACGAACCAAGCCTATTCGGAATTAGAGCATGTTCGACGTGAGATGTCAGCGACTTTGCGACGAAAGCGGTAGTGGAAGGGTTGCTACGCGAGCACGTAAGGCCGTGGCCACGATGATCAAAAGAAAACGGCCGGCGCGGTGATTACCGGGTCGGCCGTTGTGAGTCGGCTTGCAGGTCAGAAGCTTGGACGGCAAGCAGCCGATGACCAATTCGACCCGCCAGACTCGAAACCGGGCTTCCGTTCGTTGCTGAGAGGAAGATGGCATAAGCCAGCATCAGGCCCACCTTGGTCCTCACGCAGGGATTGGGCGGCCCGATGGGGTTGATGCCGAACTCAGGTCTGGCGTCTTCGTACGCGCCGCTACACACTCCTCCGCCGCTGCCAATCGATCATCGCGCAGGCATTCGACAGGTCGACGTAGAAACCACCGAGAAGCGGGATTTTTGTGGTGCTTAGGTGCTGAAATTCTAGCGATCTGGTCTACCAGGGTGAGGCTCGTGATTGGAACCAGACCCCAATATGGCGGTCACAATAGCTCTTACAGCAGCAGTTTCGAAAATGGGCAGGGCCATGCGCTTGTTTGCATAGCCCTCTACCATTCTGGCAGCGCGAAGCGGTGCTAGTTCGAGAACCCTTTAATCAGGCCGCGCAGCAGTTACCAAATCCGAACACGTTCGTCCGGCGCAAGATACAGCGTCTCGCCCGGCTTAACGTCAAACGACGAATACCACGCATCGATGTTGCGCACCGTATCGGCGCGATATTGCGACGGCGAGTGCGAGTCCACCATCACCTGTTGGCGCAGTGCCGCATCGCGGCCCTTACCGGCATAGTTCTGCCCAAAGGCAATGAAGAATTGCTGGTCGCCGCTGAAGCCATCCTGCTGGGGCGCGGCCTTGCCGTCTAGCGAAGCGATATAGCCATCGTGCGAAGCGGCGATACCGGCAACATCGGCAATATTCTCCGCGAGCGTCTGCTTGCCATTCACGTGCAGATCGGGGAAGGGCTTGTACTGATCGTACTGCTCGGCCAGCTTCGCCGTGGCAGCCTCGAAGTGTTTCAGGTCGGCGTCTGTCCACCAATTGCGCACGCGCCCCTTGGAGTCGAAGGCGCTGCCCTCGGTGTCGAAGGTGTGGCTAATCTCGTGCCCTATGACCGAGCCGATCGCGCCGTAGTTGGCCGCCGCCGGCGCCTTGGGATCGAAAAAGGGCGGCTGCAGGATCGCTGCAGGGAAGTTCAGCGCGTTCTGCAGCGGCAGGTTCACCGCATTCACCGTCTGCGGTGTCATCGACCATTCGTGCCGATCGACCGGCTTGCCCAGCCGCGCCACCTGGCGATGATACTCAAACAGCTTGCCGCGCCAGACGTTGCCGAAGAGGTCGTCGGGCTTCACTTCGTAGGCCGAGTAGTCGATCCACGTCTCGGGATATCCGATACCGACGTACAACGTCGTGAGCTTGGCCTGCGCCTCGGCCTTGGTGGATGCAGCCATCCAGGAGAGCGCGTCAATGCGCTTGCGGAAAGCCGCGATGATGTTGGTCACCATCGCTTGCGCTTCCGCCTTGGCCTCAGGCGGGAAATAGCGTTGCGCGTAGATTTTCCCCACGTCGTCGCCCAGATAGCGGTTGACCACAAACACTCCGCGCTGCCAACGCGGCCGCTGCTGTGAAGTCCCCGTCAGCACTCCGCCGAAGAACGCAAAGTTCTCATCGGCGAGCGGCTTCGAAAGATAGGGTGCGTACTCCTCCACGGTGTGATAGGCCAGCCAGTCCTTCCACGTCTCCAGAGGAGTCGACTCCACCAGCGCCGACTCGCCGGCAAACGCCGTCGGCTGCCAGACGATGAAGCTGGCCTGCTTCTCCAGATCGGCGCCGCGGAAATATTCCGCCCAGTCCAGCCCTGGCGCTTTCGTCTTGAAGTCCGCCGGCTTCCAGGTGTTGTTGGCCTTGTGGATGTCGTCGTTCTCAGCTAGCGTCAGGTGCTTCTCGGCGATGGCGTGCTCCAGCGCGATGATGCGTTCGGCGCGCGCGTCGGTGTCGGTGAAGCCCGCCAGCTTCAGCATCGCCGCCACGTGCGTCCTATATTTCTCGCGCACCATTTTCATGTGTTCGCTGTCCTGCAGGTAGTACTCGCGGTCGGGAAGTTGCAGACCGCCCTGAAGCAGATAGGCGGCGTAATGATCGGAATCGTTAAAGCCGCCCGCAACCCACAGCCCGAATAGGTGCGGCGTGTGGAAGTTGGTGTTGTTCAGCGCGTCGACGTCGGCGCGCAGCGTCTGCCCCAGTGCGTACGCCAGCTCCTTCTTGTTGCTGATGGCGGCAATCGCCTTCAGGTGCGGCTGCAGCGGCCCCTGTCCCTTGGCGTCGATTCCCGCCTCGTCCATGTAGGAGTTGTAGAGGTCAGCGATCTTGCGATCGCCCGAACCTGCGGGCGCATTGCTCTTGGCGAGCTCCTCGATCAGCGAGGCCGTGCGCTTGTTGCTCAGGTCATCGAGCTGGGAAAACACACCGATCCGAGCGCGGTCCGGCGGCAGCTCGGTGCGCTTGATCCAGTCGCCGTTGCAGTACAGATACCAGTTGTCGCCCGGCGTTTGCGAGCGGTCCATGTTGGCCACATTGATGCCATGGTTCTCCTGCTGCGATGTCTCCTGCGCGCACACCGCGACGGCCGACAATGCCAACAAGGAGAGAGCAGCGAATTTCACAAGGGATTTCAGAATATGAAACAAGATTGTCATGAGTAGCTCCGAGGAAGGTGCACGCACTTACGGCAACTGGGATTGACGACAGGCAAATAAAGAGGGTAGCACGACGACAGCTCCCGGCGTCTCGTCGCGTGACAAAGCGCACCTTCCAGCGAATCGGCGCGTCCCCCTGCCATCCGAGCGTAATGCCTCAAAACAGCCCGTCCCCATCACAATGCCTTCCGCGCTGCAGGCTTAGCATTGTGGCGACCATTGGCTGTGAGTACTAGTAATCAGCGGCAGTCGTTACCATCGGATATAAGCCTTAAGTGCCATCATTGACTCCCTGTACGCCCGCAATTGACCATTTCGTAACTCCAACGACCTCAGCTTACGTAATCAGCTTCCCCCCTTCCTGATTACTCATCGGCTGGCCCAAACGGGGGTGGATACGGGAGTCCAAGCGAGCAGCAGGCTGCCGGACACCGTGGATCAGGCTCTTGGAACCATTGAACTGGAAAGGAAAGAAAACTCAATGCGGCAAACAAGAGAACGCTCAACCCACCGTGTCCTCTCACGGTCTTGCACCACAACTCTGGCCCTGCTGGCACTGCTTTTCACACTGGTCATCTTGGATACTCCGCGCGCATTTGCAAGCGTGCAGGGCGCCGTCTGGACCACAGATGCCTCCGGCACGATCGTGGACCAGAACATCTATGTCTTCCATACTGACGTTTACTTCAACGGCGGCCCGCAGAACGGACAACACTCAGGTCTGCCGGACGGCATTTACTACTTCGAAGTCACCGATCCCAGCGGAGGAACGCTGCTCTCTACCGACAACGCCAGCTGCCGGCAGGTGCAGGTGATCAACGGCGTCGTTACGGGCTCCTACGGGCCCAGCTGCAAGCATCCCGAGGGAGCTTACAACCCCGCCAACGGATCGACCACGGTCCAGTTGGCGCCCTTTGCAACCACCCCTAATGGCGGTAACGAGTACAAGGCATGGTTGATCGCCGCCGGCAACGCGACCATTTCAACCACCAATCCCACGATCTTGAATTTCAAGCGCTCCGACGCCAAGACCGACAACTTCAAAGTGCAGAACGCTCCGCCTCCGCCTCCGCCGATCCTGGGACCTACGGCCTGCAATCCGACCAGTTCGGTCAGTATCCTGCTGACCCAGACGGGCGTGACCGCCTATGTTCCCAACGGCAACTGGGCCAGCCCGCAAACCGGCGTTCAGGTTGTTCCGATCTCGCCCGCTGGCACCCCTACTTCGATCGCCACACGTGATGTGGTGAACTCCTGCTCCTCGAATTCAACCAGCGGCACCACCGTCTGCACCGCCAACGGCACAGACGTCTACCTCATCAACGGGACCACATTGACCAGCACGCTGACTAGTGCAGCCAGCGGCAACGACACCGACTTTTCCGGCGGTGGCTGTTTGAATTGCGGTGTTGCGGTCGAAGCCAATTCAAATAAGGCCGTCATCGAAATGAGCTATGCCAACGCACCCTCCGGCAGCGCTCTGCAGTTCCTCGACCTGGCGACCAACACCTTCGAAACCCCAATCCCGGCCAATAACCAGGTTTCCGAAGATGTCCTGTGGGACCCCATCGGCAATCGCATTCTCTCCCCCAATGAGGATGGCGTCTACGACATCTTCGAACTGGAAACTGGCACGACGATTGAGTACGGCTGGCAGATTGGCGGCACGCTGGATTCCGCCGGCGAAGACTGCCTGACGGGCATCGCGCTATCTACCGACGAGTACACCAGCAACATTGTCCTCGCCGACCTCACGCAGGCCACCTACAGCATCGGCAACCCGGCAAGCTGGACCGCTCCCATGCAGTTCGTAAACATTCCGGAGTGGGCGCCCTACACCGGTACGGAATCGGGTACGGACGGCGTGGCCGTGGCTACCGGCTCGCACTATGGCATCATCACTGGCGAGTTCCCCTTCCCGCCCAGTCAGGCTAATGCGATTATGGCGATTCTGCTGCCCTCGACGTCGGGGGTCGGAACGCCTTCGCTGGTCGATTACGCCGTAGCGACTATGCCGAACGATCCGGCCGGCTATCCGTTCTCCGTGGGCTGCGATCCTCACACGGTCGCCGCTTACGTCGATCCGAGTACCGGCACTGCTACCGGACTGTTGACCGATTACGGTCCGGTCACTTGCTACTCCGGCGGAGCGCCGCAGTATGTAGCGCTTGTGAACCTGCAGGCGCTGATGAACGCCCCGCGAGTTGGGGGTACGCATAATGTCTCGCCTAGTTACGATCTGGTCGCCAACCAGGTTGTAAAGTTCGTTGCGACGCACTAACGCACGAGACTCTCGGCCCCTCATGCGAGCATCCCACCCACGGCCAACCAGCCTGGGTGGGTGTTTTGTTTGAGCTGCTGGGCGGAGCACACCGCAAGACACCGCCGGAAAATTGCGCATTGCATTGCTTCGTATCAGGGCACGAATTCAGCGGTGCCGAACTCTCGTGCGCAGTTCTTCGGAGCGGCTCCTGCCTTGCCCCCACTCACGCCGCCTTCCGGTAAACTAATGTTTTGTGCGCATCCTCACCCGCTACATCCTGAAGGAGATCGGCTCGCATGCCCTCATCGGCATCGGCCTGTTCACCTTCATTATCTTCATGCGGGATCTGGGGCGGCTGTTTGAGCTGATTGTGCGCAACAGCGCGCCGCTGCCCAGCGTCGCCGAAATCTTCCTCTACACGCTGCCCACTACCTTTACGCTCACGCTGCCCATGGGCGTGCTGGTCGGGATCCTGGTGGGCCTCAGCCGCATGGCCGCCGATAGCGAACTGACTGCCATGCGCGCCAGCGGCATGGGTGTCGGTATGTTTCTGCGCGCGGTGTCGCTCTTCGCTATCGGCGCGCTTGCCCTGGGGCTGTTCAACACCATCGATCTGGCGCCCAAGTCTGCGATCGCGCTTGATCATTTGCAGGCACAGCTGAAATCCTCGCAGGCTTCGTTTGAGGTGCAGCCGCGCGTCTTCTACGAGGGTTTCAAGAACATCGTCCTCTACGTGCAGGATGCGATTCCATCCCATAATCAGGCGCTGTGGCGCGGTATCTTCCTGGCCGACATCAGCGATCCCGCCTCGCCCAACATCACGCTGGCGCAACGCGGCGCCCTCATCAGCGACGCTCCCGACAAGCTGCGCTTCCACCTTGAAGACGGCACCCAGCAGGAGATCGTGCCCAAGGTCAAAGACCAGTACTCGATCACTACCTTCGAAAGCACCGAGATCCCCATCACCATCCCCAGCGACGACAAGCCGCACGACCTGCTTCCGGTCAACGAGCTGGGACTGCGCAGTCTCCTGAGCAATGCCGCGCGCGAGCGGCGGGCCGCGCAAAGCGTCCGCTTCTCCGATCCCGGCAGCTACAGTTACGATCTCATCAAGGCGCGCTATTACGAACTCGAGTTCCATCGCCGCTTCGCCTTGCCCATGGCCTGCCTTGTACTGGCCATGGTCGGCATCCCGCTCGGACTTTCCGCGCGCAAAGGCGGCAAGAGCACGGGGTTCGTGCTGACCATCTTGCTGGTCATCGTGTACTACTTCTTTTCGTTGATTGGCGTGCAAATGGCGCGGCAGGGCAAGATGTCGCCCTGGCTCGGCTCGTGGATGGGCAACATCTTCTTCTTCCTCTGTGGCGTATTTCTGCTGTGGCGCGTCGACCGCATGCCCATCGAGATTGGCAACCTCGCCGGCTATTGGAAGACACTGGGCTCCCGGTTGAATTCCTTCCGCGCGCGCCGGCGCAGCCGGCGCCTGCTGGCCGCCGATGATGCGCCTTCGCACCACCGCCGCCGTTTCAGCGCGCACTTCCCGCTCATCCTCGATGACATGATCCTGCGCGACTTCGCCCTATATCTGGCGATGATTCTGTCAACTTTCCTCGTCCTGGCGCTGGTCTTTACCTTCTTCGAGCTGCTCACCGATATCGTGCGCAACAAGGTTCCGCTGGTCACCGTGGCCGAATACCTGTGGAACCTGAGCCCGTCGCTGCTCTATCTGATGGCGCCAATGGCCGTGCTGCTGGCGGTGCTCATCACCTTCGGCCTCCTGGACAAATCAAGCGAGCTGATTGCCATGAAGGCCAGCGGCTTCAGCCTCTATCGCGCCACACTGCCCATCATCGTACTGAGCGCCGCCTTTGCCGGCTCGTTGTTCATCTTCGACCAGATCTATATCCCGCACACCAACCGCGAGCAGGAGATCCTGCGCAATGAGATCAAGGGCAAGCCGGCGCAAACCTATCTGCAAGCCGACCGCAAGTGGATCTTTGGGCAGAACAACGAAATTTACTACTACCGGGTCTTCGATCCCGAAGCCAACACCTTCGGCGGCATCTCCATCTTCGAGTTCGACCCCAACACGTTTCAACTGACCCGTCGCATCTACGCCGCCCGCGCGCACTGGGAGGACAGCCTGCATAAGTGGGTCTTCGAGACGGGATGGGTGCGTTCGCTGCGCGGCTCCTCTATCCAGGACTATCGCACCTTCGACGTCGCGACCTTCAACGACATCAACGAAGAGCCGGGCTACTTCAAGAAAGAAGTCAAGCAGTCCTCAGAGATGAACTACGAAGAGTTGCGCCGCTACATCGATGACCTGCAGCAGAGCGGCTTCGACACTGTGCGGCTGAAGGTGCAACTGCAGAAGAAGATCGCTTTCCCGGTGATCGCGCTGGTGATGGCGATACTGGCGATTCCCTTCTCCGCCTCGGGGCGGCGGGGCGGCGCGCTTGTCGGTGTCGCCGTCGCCATCGGCATCGCCGTCGTTTACTGGATGACCTCCGGCCTTTTCGAGGCGATGGGCAACGCCAATCAGCTTCCCGCGCTCCTCGCCGCGTGGGCCCCGGACTTCATCTTCGGGCTGGCAGGAGGATATATGTTGCTAAGGGTAAGGACGTAAGAGCAGCAGTTGGTACTTGGAAATTAGCAGTTAGCATCTAGGGAGACGCCGGGGTTTGGCCTTGAAAGGGACGGTCTTTAAGACGTCCGTAAGTTCAACCTTGTGATGGGGGCTTTAGCCGCTGAAGTACTTGATCAGAATCTCCTTAGCAATTACCGTTTCGCTCTCGCGCGCGTCGCGAGAATCGCCTGAATCCGGCGATTCATCTACGTGAAAGAATGCTCAAGTCTCAACGAACCAACTACTAACTGCTGGTTGCTAAATGCTAGTGTTTTCGAACCTTCGTCCACTTCTTCCGTATTTACGCAAATACCGGGCCACCTACGTGATCGGCGCGCTGTGCGTGCTGTGCAACAACGGCATCTGGATTCTCTTCCCGCTGGTCATCAAGCGCGCCATCGACGACCTCAACCTCGCACTCACCCGCAACAAGCTGCTCACCTACGCTCTGCTGCTGCTGGCCGTCGCCGGCGGCAAGGCCATCTTCCAGTACTTGACCCGCTGGATCTTGATCGGCGTCTCACGCGAAATCGAATACGACCTGCGCAACGACCTGTTCGCACACCTGGAGCGGCTCTCCTACAGCTACTACCAGCGCACCCGCACCGGCGACATCATGGCGCGCGCCACCAACGATCTGAACGCCGTGCGTATGCTGCTCGGCCCCGGCATCATGTACACCGCGAACACGGTGGTGTTCACCGCCGGCGCCCTCGCCTTCATGCTGTGGATCAGCCCCTGGCTCACGCTCTTCGCCTTCGCCCCGCTGCCCATCTTCAGCATCGTGGTGCAGTACTTCGGGCGCAGGATCCACGAGCGCTTCGAGCGCATCCAGGCGATGTTCTCCGACATCTCCGCCCGCGCCCAGGAGAACCTCTCGGGCGCGCGCCTCATCCGCGCCTACGTGCAGGAAGAGTCCGAGATCGAGCTGTTCGAGCGCGACAACTCCGAGTACATCGCGCGCAGCCTGAAGCTGGTGCGCCTGATGGGCATGCTGTGGCCGACGCTGGAGCTGCTGCTGGGCATCGCCATCGTCATCGTGCTCTTCGTCGGCGGCCGCGAGGTGCTGCTGCACCGCATCGGCCTGGGCGACTTCGTCGCCTTCAATACCTACATGGTGCAGCTCACCTGGCCGATCATCGCCCTCGGCTGGGTGATCAATCTCTTCCAGCGCGGCACCGCCTCCATGGGCCGAATTCACGACGTCATGTCCGAGCCGCCGGAGATCGTGGACGAGCCCACCTCAAGGAGTGTCAACCTGAGCGGAGGCGCGCCGCGCGCCGGAGTTGAAGGACCCCTACAGCCACCCGGTGCTCCCCCACAGCCTGCTGCTCCTCTTGTCGCTGCCTCAGCGCCGCCTCTTGGCGACAGCGTGGACTCCTCCGACATTGTGGGCGACATCGAATTTCGCAATCTCACCTTCCGCTACGGCAAGACCCTGCGGTCGGTAGAGAATGGCGGACGCCAGCACGGCGACGAGCCGGTGCTGAAAAACATCAACCTTCAGGTGCCCGCTGGCACAAGCCTCGCCATCGTTGGGCCGACCGGCTCGGGTAAGTCGACTCTGGTTTCGCTCATCCCTCGAATCTACGACGCCGATCCCGGCGCGGTGCTGATCGACGGCCGCCCCATCCGTGAATTCCCGCTCGCTGCGCTGCGCCGCCACATCGGTTTCGTCCCACAGGAAACGTTCCTTTTCAGCGACAGCATCCGTGCCAACATCGCCTTCGGCGCCGAGCACGCCACCAACGACGAAGTGCGCCGCGCTGCTGAGGCCGCCAGCATCGCCGCCGAAATCGAGAGCTTCCCCGAGGGCTACAAGACGCTGGTGGGGGAGCGCGGCCTGACCCTCTCCGGCGGCCAGAAACAGCGCACCGCCATCGCGCGTGCACTGATCCGCAACCCACGCATCCTGGTTCTCGACGACGCGCTGGCAAGCGTCGACACGCAGACCGAAGACCGCATCCTGAACCACCTGCGCGAGATCATGAGAGGCCGCACCACCATCTTCATCTCGCACCGTGTCTCCACCGTGCGCAACGCGGACCGCATCGCCGTGCTACACGATGGCAAGATCGTCGAGCACGGTACCCACGACGAGCTGATCGAGCGCAACGGCTACTACACCGAACTCTACAACAAGCAGCTGCTGGAAGAGGAGCTCGAGACGGTGTAAAAGCAGTGGCTAGGGGTCTGGTACCAGGGCTCAGTAGCCAGTCGGAGAGCGGAGTTCATACACCGCGGTGGTAAGCCAATGGCCTGCTAATCTATTCTCTGTCTGCTGACCACTGGCCGCTAGCCACTGACCGCTGATGTTCACCGACTCCCACTGCCATCTCGAGAACCAGCGCTTCGACGCCGACCGCGCCGAGACTTTCGCGCGTGCGAAAGAAGCCGGCGTCGCTACGATGCTGGCCATCGGCAACGGCGACGGACCGGGAACGGGCACGCTCGATTGCGCCATCCATTTAGCTCGTGAGAACGATGGCGTTTATGCCAGCGTCGGCATTCACCCGCACGAGGCGGCGCTGGCCCAGCCGGAAGATTTCCGTGAACTGGAGCGTCTCTCCAAAGATCCCAAAGTCATCGCTTGGGGCGAGATCGGGCTGGACTATTACTACGATCACTCGCCGCGCGATGTGCAGCAGCGCGTCTTCATCCAGCAGATGGAGCTTGCGCGCGCGGCGAAGCTGCCCATCGTCATACACAACCGCCCCTCCGATAACAGCGAGAATGCCTGGGACGACCTGTTCCGCCTGCTGCACGAGCATTGGGCCCCCAGCGGCCTGCCCGGCGTGCTGCACTGCTTCACCGGCACCGTCGAACACGCCCATGCTGCGCTCGACCTCGGCTTCATGATCTCGTTTGCCGGCAACATCACCTATCCCAGAGCGCAGAACATCCGCGACACGGCTTCCATGGTGCCGCTCGATCGCATTTTCATCGAAACCGACGCGCCATATCTCGCACCCATTCCCTTTCGCGGCCGCCGCAACGAGCCCGCGTTCGTAGTCGAGGTGGCCCGCCGTATCGCCGAGCTACGCGGCATGGATGTGGAAGCAGTCGGCCGGCAGACCTCAGAGAATTTCCGGCGCTTCTTCGGCTTGGCAAGTTCAACTTCTTAAACAGCGGATAGTGAACACGCGAGTAGCGATCACGCGGTTCGTGAACCGCAGGTCGTGAACATGCGGGTAGTGAACAACGGCTAGAGCTGGCCTTCAGGCCCGCCCGTAACTTGGGTACGGATCGGGTAGTGCTCGCCTTTCACCCCCACTCGTAACCTGGGTACGATCGGGTAGAGCGGCGCTTCAGCGCCGCATCACTCCAGTTCTCTTTGTCTTGAAAGCCCGCTTCAGCGGGCGACACTCCGTCGTCGGCTGAAGCCGACTCAGAAAACCACAAAGCGGGCTTAGTGCGTGAGAACCCGATTTCCAAGCAGTTGGTGGGATGCCTAGCCCGAAGGGCGGCGCAATCGTAGCCCACGACGTGAGTCGTGGGTAAGCGTCATTATGAAAATGCAGAGCCGGCTTCAGCCGGCGACATACACCATGCACCAATCTCCCCGCCCCGCGTCCTTGTTACACTGAAATCTTATGCCTGAGAATACTTTCGACATCGTCAGCAACGTCGACCTGCAGGAGGTCTCCAACGCCATTCAGCAGGCGCTGAAGGAGATCCACACGCGTTACGACCTGAAGGACTCGAAGTCCTCTATCGAAATGGACGGCAAGGACGCCCTGGTGCTCGCCTCGGCCGACGAATTCAAGCTGAAGGCCGTCAATGACGTGCTGCAGAGCAAGCTGGTGCGGCGCAGCGTGCCGCTGAAGGCTTTCACCTACGGCGCCATTGAGCCCGCCGCCGGCTCTACCGTGCGCCAGCGCGTCACCATGCAGCAAGGCATCCCCATCGAGAAGGCGCGCGAGATCGTCAAGCTGATCAAGAACTCCAAGAAAAAGGTGCAGGCCTCAATCCAGGGGGATTTGGTTCGCGTCAGCGGCAAAGACCGCGATACACTGCAGGAGATCATCGCGCTGCTGAAGCAACAGGACTTCGGCATCGACATGCAGTTCACGAACTACCGTAGTAATTGAGAATCACCACGGAAGCACGGAATACACGGAAGTTTTTGAAACCGTGAGATTCTTCCGTGTATTCCGTGCTTCCGTGGTGAAACGATTGCCGGCAGTGGAAGAATGCTGGAGGCCAACGCAGGCTTGAACTCGGTAATCCGGAACGCCAAAGAAGTCTTCGACCTGCTGCACGACGATCTCGCCGCCATCGAGCGCGAGTTCGGGCGCGACACCGTCTCCGGCGTCCGCGCCATCACTGAGATTGGCGAGTACCTGCGCGTCGGCGGCGGCAAGCGACTGCGTCCCGCGCTGCTGCTGCTCTCCGCCAAGCTGATGAACTACACCGGCCAGGGCGCCATCAAGCTGGGCGCCGTGGTCGAAATGATTCACACCGCCACCCTCGTCCATGACGACATTATTGACGAGGCGCAGACCCGCCGCGGCCGTCCGGCGGCCAACACGCAGTGGGGCAATGCCAAGTGCGTGCTGGCCGGTGACTGGCTCTACATGCAGGCTTTCAAGGTTGCGCTGCAAGAGCGCAATTTCCAGGTGCTGGATGCGCTCATCGACCTCACGCAAGCCATGGTTGAAGGCGAGCTGTTGCAGATCGAGCGGCTGGGAAAGGCCATCACCATTGACGAGCACTTCGAGCTCATCTACCGCAAGACCGCGTGCCTGTTTTCCGTGTGCATGAAGATGGGCGGCATCCTGGGCCGCGCCGGCGACGCCGATCAGCAGCGGCTGGCCGAGTATGGACGCAACCTGGGCATGGCCTTCCAGATTGTCGACGACGTGCTCGACCTCACCGCCTCGGAAGAGGTGCTGGGCAAGCCGGTAGCCAGCGACCTGCGTGAAGGCAAGGCGACCATGGCTGTACTGCATGCTCTCAACCACGCCAGCCAGGCCGAGCGCGCGACCATCGAATCGGTGCTGAGCAACGGCGGCTTCAACGGCGTAACGCCGAGCGACATCGTGGCCATCCTCAAGCGCCACGGCTCTATCGACGCCGCCTACGCGCGGGCCGTCGAGTTCTCCAACAAAGCGCGCGAAGCTATCTGCACCTTCCCCGACTCCGAAATCAAACGCGTGCTGCTCTGGGTAGCCGAGTTTGTGGTCGAGCGCGAAAGCTAACCGACGTGGCGGAAACGCCGCGCTTCAGCCCGCATTTCGATTTCCGGCGGGCACAGTTACTGCACCACCACCCGCTTTCCAGGCTACTCGGGCCGCGCGGCCTCTACTACCTGCGCACAGTGTCGCCCATCACAGACAGCCGCGTTTTCCCCGCGCTAGCGTAAAGAGTAATCCCGGAGGAGAGCCATGGCAGCGCCCTGGGCACACCGTTACGCGCACCGTACCAAGTTCGTAAAAAGCTCCATTATCCGCGAACTACTCAAGCTTACCCAACGTCCTGAGGTCATCTCCTTTGCCGGCGGGCTACCCGCCCCTGAGGTCTTTCCGGTGGCACGCTTCGAGGAGGCGTGCCACCGGGTTTTGCAGACTCAGGCGGCGGCGGCGCTGCAGTATGGCCCCACCGAAGGCTATCGCCCGCTGCGCGAGTACATCGTCGGCCACATGGCGCGTTATGGCATCCTCGCCAGCGTCGACAACGTGCTGGTCACGTCCGGCTCGCAGCAGGCACTGGACCTGATTTCCAAGCTGCTCATCAATCGCGGCGATCGCATCCTGGTGGAGTCGCCCAGCTACGTCGGCGCGTTGCAAGCCTTCGACCTGATGGGCGCCGAGTACGTCACCATACCCATCGACGACGACGGCCTGCAGACCTGCGAGATGGAGCGCGCCCTTCGCTCCGGCCCCAAGTTCATGTACATCCTGCCCAACTTCCAGAATCCGGGCGGGGTTACGTTGTCGCGTTCACGCCGCGACGAACTGGTTGCGCTCAGCGACAAGTACGGCATCCCCATCGTCGAAGACGATCCCTACGGGCAGCTGCGCTATGAAGGCGAGCACCAGCCGCCGCTGGTGGTGCTGGACCGCATCAACGCTGCGCAAGACGACGCCTACCAGACGGGCAATGTCATTTATCTGAGCACCTTTTCCAAGGTGCTGGCGCCGGGATTGCGCCTGGGCTGGATCGTGGCACCGCCGGAGGTCATCGCGCGACTCTCGCAGATCAAGCAGAGCACCGATCTGCATACCAGCTCTTTCGCGCAAATGGTCGCCTTCGAGGTGGCGCGCGAGGGCTTCATCGACGAGCACGTGAAGCTCATTCGCGGCGTCTATAAGGAACGCCGCGACACCATGCTGCAGGCGCTCGACGACTTCTTCCCGCCCGATGTCTCCTGGACACGCCCCCAGGGCGGGTTGTTCCTGTGGGTCACCATGCCGGCGGGAGTGAATTCGAGGCGACTGCTCGATTTGGCGTTACGGCAGAACGTGGCCTTTGTTCCCGGCGAAGCCTTCTTCCCGAGCGGCGACACCGGTTCGCATATGCGGCTCAACTTCTCCAACGCGCAGCCGGAGCAGATCCGCGAAGGCATCCGGCGGCTTTCGATCGCCGTGGCACACGAGCTGGAGCACCGGCCGGCCGAGATGGCGGTGTAGGTAGCCGGAGGTAGAGCTGGCCTTTTAGACCAGCGTCTCAGTCGGCTTTTCTCGAACTCTGAGCCGGCTTCAACCGGCGACACTGACGCGCGCATTCACCCCGAAAGCGCGTCTTTCACCATCGCCAGCGCCCGGCTTCCGGCTGACGCGAACGCCTGCGCCGTCTTGGGATCTCTCTTCTCGGCCGCATTCCAGTTGATGGTCAGGCAGAAGTAGACCCAGCGATCGTCAAACATCATCGCGCCCGGAGCGCACAATGCGTGAAAGCCCTCCACATCGATGTTCCCGCCTTTGGAAAATGCGCTGGCGCCCAGCGGCACTGGGAGCAGCCAAATGGCGTCGCCAATCGAAAGAATCTCCCGGAAAACATTCAGCGTCGCATCATGCTTGAAAAACTCGCCTTGCAGTGCACGCGAGTAGTAGCTCACTAAGTCGTCGGCCGAGCACGCCAGCGTGGCCACATCGTTGAGCGGTTTGTTCACCACCGGTTGGTTCGCCGCGGCGCACAGCTCGTCCCATGTGAAGCTCTTATAGTCCTTGGCGCCCAGCATATATCCGAAGAAGCTGCGTGTACTGTCGGGAATCATCGCGCTCTTCAGGCCGATGGAAGCGATGAACTCGCGTACCTGTTCCGGGCCAGCGTATTTAAGGCACATGTCGGTCGCGGTATTGTCGCTGTGCATGATCATGGCTTCAAGCGCAGTGCGCTCGGAAACCTTGCCGATGAGATTCGGAGGATTGAAGATCGCGCTATCCAGCGACCAGACGCTCGCGTCCAGATCAAGTTGTCGCGTCTTGATGGTTTTCAGGACGTCGGGTGAGTCGGCCTGGCGCAGCGCCTCGCACAGTACGAATGACTTGAAGGCGCTGCCCACGAACAGCTGCTTCGCCGAATTCATTTGCACCAGAAGTTCCGGCTTGCCGGCCACATTGGGAGAGTAGATCTTGACCGCAACCTCTCCCGGCAAAGACTTGAACGGCGCCAGAATCGCCTCTGGAGACGCCTGGGATTTGGCATCCGTAATTCCTGTAGCTGTTTTGGGGAAGATCGCTGTGGCCGTCGCTGCGGCCATTCCTTTGGTTAGAAATTCGCGCCGTGTTCCGATCATTGCTTTTGAGAACTCCTGCCTTTCTACGTTGGCTTCGAGCGCTTCACTGCCCCAACTCGGGCAATCAGCCGGCCGCTTCCTTCCTCACCAGCTTGTCGTATACCCACAGCAGCGCAGCCGTCACCACGCCCACCCCAATTACCACCCACCACATTACTCCCGGCTGGTGTTTCACCTCGCCGTAATGGTGCAGCAGCCAGCCGCCGATTGGCCCCGCGACCAGCGAGCCGATGCCCAGCGGCAGAAACGCGAATCCCATGTACGTTCCCTGCTGGCCCGGGGGCGCCAGACGCGAGATGTATTCGTAGTAGCGAGGCGATTGCGTAATCTCACCCAGCGCCACCACGACCAGCGTTACCACTACGCCCGTGACCGTTGGCCAGAAAATCAGGATCGTCCATGCCAGCGACGTAATTAGGGTGCCCACGATGATGGCGCTGAGCGCGTGCATTCGTTGCGTCAGGATATTGATGGCGATAGTGAGGGTGATCACCACCAGCGGCCCGGTTGCCAGCAGCAGCTCCGTGTCGGCATTGACATTCACGTAAGCGTGAACATATAGCGGCAGGGTGAGAAAGAGTTGCCAGTAGACGATCCAGTAGCCGGTGAAGATCAGCAGAAACGCCATAAAGCGCGGGTTGGTGAAGACCGTCCAGAAATTCCGCCCGGCCTGCGCCAGGGTCGCGGTCTCGGTTTCCTCGTGGCGGCGCGGCTCATGGAAGAACAGCAGCACCGCAATGAACATCAGGAAGACGCTGAGCGCGGCAACGCGGAAGACGTTTTCCACCTTCATGTGCCGATGCACATAGGAAGCGACAATCGGGCCGAAAAAACCGCCGATGTTCACCAGGGTGTAGTAAATCGAATAGCCGATGGAGCGAACGTTTTCTTTCGATGAGCGCGCCGTCGTGCCCACCACGCTGGGCTTCACCAGTGCGACGCCCAATGCCGGCAGCGCAAGCACAAATGCCACCAGCACCACTAGCGGTACGCTGGCCCGTACCGGCCCCAGCCACGGCGCCCCCAGCGAGCCCAGCAAAAAATAGGCGCAGCTCAGGATGAGATACGCCACCGACAGCGCGCGGCGGAATCCCATGCGATCGGCCAGCGTTCCGCCGAACACCGGCAGGAACCACACCAGTCCGCCAAAAAATCCTGCCAGCGCGCCTGTCTGCTCGGTGGGGAACTGCAGCGTTTCGTGCAGATATCGCGCCAGCGACGCGAACGCTGCGTAATAAGAAAGCCGCTCGAAGAGCTCGCTCAGGTTGGCTACCCAGAACGGCCGCTCGAAGCCCGTCCGGATGTCGTGCCATCGCTGCGCCAGCGTTGGCGATGTTGTCAGTTGCCGGTTGTCGGTTGTCAGTGTCATGGGTCAGTGGCCGGTGGTCATGAGTCGGTGGCCAGTTGCGAATGCTGCAGTGCTGAGCGCTGCACTTGTCAGTTGCTCTCACCGCTTCCTGTCAGGGCATGAGTTTACTCGCACCACATCTCGGCTGCTTCTCATCAGGGCACGAGTTCACGCTGGCCGTTTCGCTCTACTTTTCTTGTCTGACCGGAGCGCCGGCGTCTCACCCGCGTCGTTCGCGGGTGGACGGACGCGGAGTGAAGGGACCTCTTGTCCTCACGAAGTAAGCGCGCTTTAAAGTGTTCGCTTACGCCCCCGCTTCAACTCTCATTCGACAGACGCCTTCTTACCTCCGCCGCCGATACCCCCGCTACGCGCACCACCTTGTTCCGGGTCGTATGCCCGGCGGCTATCGTAACCGAGGAGCGCGGCACATTCAAAAGCTCGGCCAGAAACGCAATGCACGCTTCATTGGCGCGTCCATCGATCGGGGGCGCGGTAAGCGCCAGCTTCAGCGCATCGCCCACCTCTCCCGTGATCGCGTTCCTGCGGGCGCGTGGCTGCACTTTCACCTGTAAGGTCGCGCCCCCGGCAGTGTCGCGAATCGCGATCAGCGGCTCTCCTCGCGTATTGCGTTTGGCTCTCGGCTAATGGCTGTTGACTGCCGGCTATTGTCCGCCGCCCAAGCGCGCGATCCCCAGCCGTTCCAGCTGTTGCTCACCCTCTCTTGCTCCGCTCGCCGAAGATCGCCGTCCCAATGCGCACGCAGGTTGAGCCTTCTTCGATGGCGATCTCGAAATCGTGCGACATGCCCATGGAAAGTTCGTCAAGCTCGATCGCCGGCAGCTTCCGCGCCGCAATCCGCTCGCACAGCTCCCGAAGGCGGCGAAAGTAGGGTCGTGCGCCCTCTGGATCGTCAGTGAAGGGCGGCACCGTCATCAGGCCGCGAATCTGCAGCTGCGGCCAGCTCGGCGCAGCGCTCAGGATGCGCTCCAGCTCCGCTGAGTCCGGTGCGATTCCGCTCTTGGCTGCTTCCCCGCCGACATTGACCTCCACCAGCACCTCGAGGCTCTTACCGAGCTTCACTGCCGCCGCGTTCAGCCGCTCGCCGAGACTTACTGAATCCAGCGAGTCGACTGCATGGAAGATCTCCGTCGCCTTGTTCGCCTTGTTCGACTGCAGATGCCCGATCATGTGGAACTCGGCGTTGCCAAGCCGCGCGAGCGCGTCATATTTATCGGCAAACTCCTGCACGCGATTTTCGCCGTAGAGCCGCTGCCCAGCGTCGTACGCCTCGACGATGTGCGCCGCCGGCATCGTCTTGCTCACCGCCATCAAGCGGAGGCTATTGGGATCGCGTTTCGCCCGGTCAGCCGCCCGCGCCACGCGCTCACGAATCCGCTTCAGATTCTCGCCCACACTCATGCCAAGATTATGCGCCAGGGCCGAAATTGACGGCGTCCGACGAGAAGCAGATACCTTCATAGGTCCCCTCAGGTTGAAATTCCACCGCTTACCCGGACGGGTGACGCAGCTTCAGACAACTGGGCAACTGACAACCGGCAAGCCTTCCACTTATTCTGTCCTCATGGATCGCAACGTCGCTGAGAAGTTCTCGTTCGATGTGGTGGTCGTCGGGGCGGGGCCGACGGGTCTCGCTTGCGGCATCGACGCCAAGCGCGCCGGACTTTCGGTCGCCAACATCGACAAAGGCTGCCTGGTAAATTCGCTGTTCAACTATCCCAGCAACATGACGTTCTTCACCACGCCCGAGCTGCTGGAGATCGGCGACATTCCCTTTTCCAGCCCGAACCAGAAGCCCACGCGGCAGGAGGCACTGGAGTATTACCGCAAGGTCACGGAGCACTATCGGCTTGACGTGCGGCAATACGAGCCCGTCGAGCGCATCGAGGGCAGCGACAATGACTTTGTCGTGCGCACTACGAACCTGCACGGGCACAAGCGCGAGTATCATGCGCGCAAGCTGATCCTGGCGACGGGCTATTACGACCGACCGAACCACATGAACGTTCCCGGCGAAAACCTCTCGAAGGTGATGCACTATTACCGCGAGCCTCATCCCTTCTTCGCGCACAACGTGCTGGTGGTCGGCGCCAAGAACTCGGCGGCGATTGCCGCGCTGGAGCTGTGGCGGCACGGCGCTCGCGTCACGCTGGTGCATCGCGGCCCGGGAATTTCGCCGTCGGTGAAGTACTGGATCAAGCCCGACATCGAGAACCGCATCAAGGCGGGACAGGTGAACGCATACTTCAACAGCACGGTGCGCGAGATCACACTCGACCATGTTGTGCTGACAACGCCGGAAGGCGACGTGACCCTGCCGAACGACTACGTCTTTGCGCTGACCGGATATCATCCCGACTTCGAGTTCCTCTGCTCGCTGGGCGTCAAGCTGAGCGGGGAGGCCGACAAGAAGCCGATCGTCGACCGGCAGACGCTGGAGAGTAACGTGCCGGGCATTTATCTGGCTGGCGTGCTGATTGCGGGTATGCGGACCAGCGAGATCTTCATCGAGAATGGACGTTTTCACGGGCAGCTGATCGCCGCCGATTTGAAGCACAAGCTGCGCGAGCAGCAGGTGCCGGTGTAATTCGTTGGGAAGTGCTGGCCTTCTGATGGTTCTCTAACATTTGCAGGTGCTGAGGTCGTGGACCTCAGCACCTGCGCCGAGACGCGGCCCAGAAGGCGCTCTACCAGCTTAGTGGCTTCCCGCCTGACTTCCGGAGCGGACGCGTGCGAACTCGTCGCCTTCGTTCCACTCGATAAGCGCGGGTTGGCTCGCCGCTTCCCATCCCAGCGCGATGCCGAAGCGCGCCATCACGGCGTCGCCGCGGAAGTCCATCGTAGACCGGTATTCATCACTCGGCTGATGGTAGCGGTGGGCCACGTAGTCCTCGGCCTGCTGCGTGCCCCATTCGCGATCGTGACCGCGATACTTATCGCCCTCATCGATAGAAAACGCCGGCACACCAACGCGCGCGAAGCTGAAGTGATCGGAGCGAAAGTAGTGCCCGGCTTCGGGACGTGCGTCGGGAACGATCTCCAGTCCGAACTGCCGCGCCGTGCGCTCAACCGCCGGATAGAATGTCGTCCGCTCCGCGCCCGCAACGTTGACTTCTTCCGGAACGCCCAGCGGCGGAACGTCGTCATAGTTCAGCGCCAGCGAAACGCCTTTGGCCGGCATCGGCAGATGCTTTCCCAGATACTCCGAGCCGAGCAGCCCCTGCTCTTCCGCCGTCACCGATGCGAAGTAGATAGTGCGCCTCGGCGGCTGCTTGGCGGCGGCAAAGGCGCGCGCGATCTCCAGCAGGATCCCGACCCCGGTCGCATTGTCCTGCGCACCGTTGTAGATGTTGTGGCCGGGCATTCCCGCGACGATGCCGAGATGATCGTAGTGGGCGCTGTAGAGCACCGCTTCGTCCTTCAGCGCGGAGTCGCCACCGGAAAGCTTGGCGATGACGTTGCTGGAGTCGAAGCTGCGGACTTTGCTGACGATGGTCGCCTTCACACGTGCGGGTAACGTTATCGGCCGAAAGCCACGCTTGCCTGCGGCGGCGATCATATCGTCCAGATTCATGCCGCACGACAGTGCTAGCTTGCGGGCAACATCGGACTGGATCCAGGCCGCCAGCGCAAGCCTCGGCCCGGAATCGTCACGAAGCAGCGAGCGCTCGCCCGACCACGAGTTGCGCACCACATTCCAGCCGTAGCTCGCCATGTCCGTTTTGTGGATGAGGATGACGCCCACCGCGCCCTTGCGCGCCGCCTCTTCGTACTTGTAGGTCCAGCGGCCGTAGTAGGTGAGCGCTTTGCCGGCGAAGAACCTCGGGTCTTCCGACGGCGGCTCGTTCACCAGCATCAGCAGCACCTTGCCGCGCACATCGATGTTGCGATAGTCGTTCCAGTTGAACTCGGGCGCGTCGATACCGTAACCGATCCAGACAAGGCCGGCGTCAATCTCGTTGCGCTGCTTGCCGGTGTTATCCATGGCGACGAAGTCGGAGCGATAGTTCAGCTCCAGCGGCGCACCACGGTCGGGCAGAAGCGCAAGCGTGCTGTCGTCCTGCGTGGCAATGCCTTCGAGCGGCACCCTCTGCAGAAAGCTGCCGTTGTCGCCGGCGGGTTTCAAGCCATAGAGCGCGAACTGCGTGGCGATGTATTCGGCGGCAATCTCACCGCCGCGCTGGCCGGTACCGCGGCCCTCGAGCAGATCGCTGGCCAGAAATCGCACGTGCGCGCGAATGCGCTCGGCATCGACAGCCGCCATCGCCTGCTCGGCTGACGGCGGAAGTCCGGCAACTTGTGGAATGGTGGCATCAGGCTTTGTGGCGCGTGCCTCGTCGGCGCTGCGGCCGGCTTGCGCCGGCAGCAGACTGGCGGCAGCAACCAGAACGAGTGCGGTGGAGAGAAGGCGCGACACTAGAGAGTCTCCTGCGAGGACTGTCGTCGGACAGAGAGAACTCTCATTTTAGAGCGAGCGCAAGGATTTTGGGGTTGTCATGCGATCCCCGCACGGGAGATCAATTCTTCGAGTTTCAACCAGCTCGGAAGTCGCGCACCTCTTCGCCCTTCCGCCAGAGCGCCGAGGGCGAATGCTGCCGACGCTTGGCAATCCTGGCATTGATGGCCTCAGAGTCGGCTTTCGACCAGCTCACCGAAGAAACCTCGATTTCGCCGCTCGAGTCGATGTAGAAGAGCGTGGGAACATTGGTCAGCCCATAGGCGTTGGAGACAGGGTAATTGGCTGGGTCGTCGAGCGCCACCGGGAAGGTTACGCCGAACTGCTTCAGGAAGGCCTTTGTGTCTTTGGCATTGTCCTGCGAGATGCCGATAAAGCTGACGCCGGCGTCACGGTTGATCTGGTACATGCGCTGATAAAACGGAAAGGCATACTGGCAGACGGGACAGCTCACCTTGAAGAATGCCAGCAGCACCGGCCCTTTCTTCAACGCATCCGCGAGCGAGATGGTCCCGCCGTCGACCGTCGGCAACGAGAATTCCGGCGCGTGAACACCGGCCTCGAGTGCGGGCATAGATTTCGACCTCCGAAAGAAACGGATAAAGGTGCCCGATGCACCTATGAATTTCACTCACCTACTTAGATACGGAGGCGATGGTTGCAGATTCAAGCGGCTCGGTGCCAGCGGGCAGGGCGGTCCTGCAAAGGCCGCGTCTCAGGCGGTTATTCCGCTGGGTTGTCGCGGATTGTCCACCAAGGCTGCTCTGCGCAGGATCTTGCGTGCCAAGCCCGTCATCGGCAGGCGCAAGCACTGCGCCCAGGTGAACCACTTGGCGTTCGGTGCCTGCAATGGCTTTGCATCGATGGCGAACACAGCGACGCGATAGTCCGTGTCGGTGATGGAATGCCGAAGGCGCAGCAGCGGAGGGTATCCATCCGTCTGCTCAGCGCCGAGCGCCGGCAGTTCCCACATGCCTGCCATGAGCGAGGCACTGGCGGGACGACGAACCAGCAGCACGGCGTCGTTCCTGCGCGCCAGCGCATAGCGGAGCTCTTTGCGTTTGCGCGCCGCCGTGACGGTCGCCCGGCCGGCGCCACGAGTCTCGCAGAACGAGATCACCGGGCAGAGCCGGCATTGCGGTGCGCGCGGTGTGCAGATGGTCGCACCCAATTCCATAATTGCCTGGTTGAAGTCCCCAGGACGTTTGCGATCAAGCAGCGTTTGCGCCTGCTCCCAACGGTTGTGTTCCCCCCCGATCAGCCGCTGCAACACGCGCTCGACATTGCCGTCGACGACCGCAACCGGCTCATCAAACGCAATGCTGAGGATGGCAGCAGCGGTGTAGCGCCCGATGCCCGGCAGATCGAGCCATTCCCGAGCGGTGCGGGGAAACTTGCCCTGACGCTCGCGCACAATGATTTTCGCCGTCCGATGCATTCTTCGCGCCCGGTGGTAGTAGCCGAGTCCGCTCCACATCGCGAGCACCGATGCCTCCCGCGCTCGAGCCAGCGATTCGACGTTCGCAAAGCGGCGCAGGAATCGCCCATAGTGGTCGAGCACGGCAGCCACGCGCGTCTGCTGCAGCATGATCTCGGAAACCC
>DASRGM010000006.1:0-14134 GCA_035651035.1 Terriglobales bacterium | reverse complement strand
GTGGATAGCGGTTGTTTAGCTCCTCGGCCATGGCTTGCGCGCGTGCCGAATCACCGATCATGGCGTAGGCCAAGGCAGCTTCCACCTGCACACCCTGGCTATTTGGATAAAGCTGCAGTCCCGCCTCGGCGGCCTGCCGAGCCTGCTTGAAGTTGCCGAAGGCGGCCTCGCGCAGGGCCGCGGCTTCCCACCAGAGTGCGCCACTCTCTTTGCTGTCTGCGCGGACAGCAGAATCCACCGCGCGCTTGGTCAGCTCGCGTGCGTTCTTCAACCGGCCCGCGTAGGCTTCGGTGTCGGCCGCAAGCGAAAGCCCTAAATTCTCCACGTCAGGATTGGCAGCGAACCACCGCTGTTGCTCTGCCATGGCGTGGGAATCGCCGGCAAGAAAGGCCATCGCGTAACGCAAACTATGCTGAACGTAGTCTTCCAGCTTGCGCGCCTGGGCCTGCTGAAGGATCTTGCGCGCTTCCTCCGGGCGACCCAAGGCGAGCAGAAAGTCGGCGACGTTTGCGTAGGGGAGCACACTTTGGGGCCCCAGTTGTAACTGCTGACGACCCATCTCCAGCGCACCTTGATAATTCCCCAGTGCGGCGTAGGCAATGCCCAGGTTTCCGTAAGCCGCCGCGTCGCGCGGGTAAGCCGCGACGAACTCCCGCAAAGCTTGTGCTGCCTTGTTCTGCTCTCCGGTGACAAAGGAGTAGTAATCGCCCGCGATGAGCAACTTATCCCGTTCGCTGGCGCGGTCGCGCAGCTCAAACGCCTTGGTGTAATATTCTCTGGCTCGCCCCGCCTCCGCCAGGGTGTAGTACTCGTTACCGATCGCGAGATAGGCCGCAGCGAAGTTGGGATCGAGCTGCACCGCGCGTTGATAATAAGGCAGCGCGTCCTCGGCTTTCTTTTCCTCCATTTTGCGGCCGAGGCTGTATGCCTGTAACGCCTCGAGCGACGAAGTCGTAGCCTGTACCATCGGAACGTCGAATTTCTGTAATGTCGCCAGCGACTCGCCCAGCTTCCCACGCAAGGCTGCTGCCGCCTTACCCAGGGCATTCAAGACCTCTTCCTTGCCCTTGGCCGTCACCTGCTCCCGGGCCAGCGGCTCGTCGTTCTGACAGCTCAGGGCCTTCAGCTCCAACACATATTGCTGGCCAAGGCTGTCGATTGATCCCACGATGTAAGCACTGCTGTTGGTTCGCAGGCAAAGCTCCCGCACCACTTCGGGCGTCAGCTTCGTATCAGCCGGGCGAGTCATCAGCTTCAAGGTCTGCGTGACCTTGTTGTCGGACAGCACATTGAGGAACGGCGACTGCGTCAGCGCCACCGTCAGCGCTGTTTTCAAGGCGTGATCGAACACGGGATCCCGCGTGCTGTTGGCGAAATCGCCGATAACAACCGTGTCCTGCTCGGTCAGCTTCGGAACTCGATGCGGGCGGTAATACAGCAGCCCGCCAATCGCCGCGGCAATCACCAGGAGGGATGTCATGGCGACAACCGGCCACTGTTTCTTTTTCGCCGCGCCCGGCTGGATTTTGGCAGAGGGCGCTTCGACCGCCTTAGCCTTCCCGGAACTGTCGGCCCAAGCTCCCCCTGATATGACCGTTACCGTGCCCGATCCTGATCCCATCGCCGCACGGCGCCCGCTCGCGGTATCGCGCTTCAACCACTGCAGGTCAGCTCGCATGTCGGAGGCATGCTGGTAGCGCAGGTTGCGGTCCTTCTCCAGTGCCTTGCCGATCACCGCTTCCAGTCCCGCCGGGATCTCCGGATTCAGTTGCGAGGGCGGCGGCGGCTGTGTGTGGACGATGGCTCCGCAGATGTCGCCGAGGCTTTCGCCCTCGAACGGTAACCTGCCCGTTGCCATCTCGTACAGCACCGCTCCGAAGGAAAACAGATCGGTACGCTCATCCAACTCGCGAGTCTTCACCTGCTCCGGCGACATGTAGGCGACCGTGCCCAGCATTGCGCCTGGACTCGTCAGGTGGTCAGCATCGGAGGATGTCACCTCGGTTGCCGAATGGCCGTTAGCCGCGACTTTCGCCGTTACCTTCGCAAGTCCAAAATCGAGAATCTTGGCATGTCCGCGCCGCGTGACGAAGATGTTCGCCGGCTTGATGTCGCGGTGAACGATGCCTTCGCCGTGCGCCGCGTCAAGCGCATCCGCCACCTCCGTAGCCAAATCCAGCAGTAGCTCCGGATCCAACGGTTTTCCCGAAATGCGGTGCTTCAGCGTCACACCATCGAGAAACTCCATCACCATGAAGGCTCGGCCGTCTTCATCGCCGATGTCGTGGATGGTACAGATGTTGGGGTGATTGAGTGCGGAAGCTGCCTTCGCCTCGCGCCGAAATCTTTCAAGCGCCTGCTGATCTTGCGCTACATCTTCCGGGAGGAATTTGAGCGCGACAAAGCGGTCGAGTCGGATGTCCTGGGCCTTGTATACAACCCCCATGCCGCCACCGCCCAGCTTGCTGATGATGCGGTAGTGCGAGATGGTATCGTCTATCATCCAGTGGCTTGCAGAGAAGTTGAACGATGATAGGGCGGTTTGGTTCTCAGGTCAATTCGTAGGACGAAACGCGATAAGCGGCCAGTATTTACGAATGCTTTCCTTTCATCTGGTCGTATAACGCCCAAACCGTTGAGGTGCCACAGCGCGCGCCTCAGTGCAACTGGCAGTGACTTTTGCAACCAGTCATGGCGCTGGCGGGAATCGTCAGTCGGACGGGTCAGGTGAAGGCGGGGCGCTCGTTCCGGCTTAAATGCAGACCAAATGCAGACTTTGTCTGTAAGCTATTGATTTTTGGCTGCCCCCCAGGGATTCGAACCCCGATATGCTGATCCAGAGTCAGCTGTCCTGCCGTTGAACGAGGGGGCAGCGAGAGAGGTGTGGGCGCAGACGGCGCGCTGCTTCGATTGTATGGTCAGGTGCTGGGGGCGTCAACCGAAGCTCAAGGCGACTAGTTTCAACCGCAGGCCCTTGCGCACGCGGGATCGCTGGACACTTCGGGCACGGGACGGCGCTCGGCCCGTGAACCAGGGCTCGCCTTTGGACTGGTGTTCGCTGCGGACTGGTGTTCGCTGCGGACTGGCGTTCGCGTCTGGAATGGCGTTCGCCTTGGACTGGCGCGCGGCCTTGGACGGGGCTCGCCTTTGGACCGGCATTCGCCTTGGACTGGCGCTCGCGTCTGGACCGGCGTTCGCGTGTGGAGTGGCGCTCGCGTTACGATAAGGCCATGTCGATGCTGGGTCACCTGGAAGTTGCCGCCAATGGCGCGGAAGCCGCGCGCCGGCCACTCGAGGCCGCGCAATGCGCTCTGGTCGTCGTGGACATTCAGCAGAAGCTGCTGCCGCCGATCTTCAACAAAGACTCGTTGGTCAAGAATGCGCAGCTACTGATCCGGCTGGCGAAGATCCTGTCGCTTCCTGTGATGGTAACGACGCAGTACAGCAAAGGGCTGGGCGCGACGGTGCCGGAAATTGCGTCGCTCGTGGCAGACGCGCCGGCCATCGACAAGGTGGAATTCGGATGTTTTGGAAACCAGCCGTTCCGCGACCGGCTGAAGTCGCTGCCGGGCAAGCGCAACACGGTGCTGCTGTGCGGCATGGAATCGCACATCTGCGTGATGCAGACGGCGCTGGGGGCACTAAACGACGGATACCTGGTGCACGTCGCCTCCGATGCCGTGGGCTCGCGCGCGGAGTGGAACTGGAAGATCGGCCTGGAACGGATGAAGGCGGCGGGAGCGGTGATCTCATCGACCGAGATGATGATGTACGAACTGCTAGGCTGCTCGGGTACCCCGGCCTTCAAGGAGCTGCTTACGTACCTGAAGTAATTGCCCGCGGAGCTTCGGCATGGCGGCCAGGCTGCGCCGACCAGGGTCTTGATGGTTGCTCATTCGGATCGGGCTGGGTGCGGGTGCCCCAAGTCTTGGGGGTGTTCGAGACCCTGGGCAAGGGGAACCTAGGTCTGGAAAAATCGCCACACCTAGGGTATACCCGAGCCTCCCGTCCATCGCCAACCAGCGCCGGGTGATAAAACTCCTCGAACCAAGGCAACAAGCAGTGTATCCTTTGCGTTTGCGTAAGACAGGCGGGTAAAGCGCCGGCAGTTTTGCGCATCCAAGCGGCTTAGGCTCGCGGCATCCCCAATTTTTCCGACCTGTAGTGCGAGGACGAGCCGCGCCAGGGAGACCGTAGATGGCAACCAAAGCTCAGACGGAAGCGCCGACAGTTCCGCATTCCCCAACCGCAAACTTCGAGACCGACCTCGCGCTGGAGTTCCTGCGGGTCACGGAAGAGTCGGCGATTGCCGCCGGTAAGACCATGGGGCAGGGCAACCGCCAGCTCGCCGACCAGGTCGCCACCGAAGCCATGCGTACGGTGATGGATTCGGTGCCGATGGACGGAACCATCGTTATCGGTGAGGGCGAGCGTGACGAGGCCCCGATGCTGTACATCGGCGAGAAGGTCGGCATAGGCGATGGGGGCAGCTATCCCTCGGTGGATATCGCGGTCGATCCTCTGGAGGGCACGAACCTGTGCGCAACCGGATCGCCGGGCGCGATCACGGTGCTGGCGGCGTCAGAGGGCGGCGGCCTGCTGCACGCGCCTGACTGCTACATGGAGAAGATCGTAGTTGGACCATCTTGCCGCGGGGTGGTGGACCTGGAAGCGCCCATGGTGCACAACCTGAATGTCATCGCCAAGGTGCTGGGGCGGCGGGTGGAAGATCTGGTGATCATCATTCTCGACCGGCCGCGGCACGAGAAGCTGATTGCCGAGATCCGGAAGGCGGGGGCGCGCATCCGGCTAATCTCCGACGGCGATCTCTCGCCGGGAGTTGCGGCCGCCATGCTGGGCTCAGGCGTGCACGCGGTGATGGGCACGGGCGGGGCGCCGGAGGGCGTGATCACCGCCGCCGCCGTGCGCTGCCTCAATGGCTACATGGTGGGGCGGCTCACCGGCTATACGCCGGAGCAGGCCGAGCGCATGAAAGACATGGGCATCAGCGATCCCAATCGTATCTACACGGCCGACGAGCTCGCGCCGGGCAAGAACATCATCTTCGCCGCCACCGGCGTGACCGACGGGATGCTGTTGAAGGGGGTGCGCTTCTTCGGCGACGGCGTGCGCACCACTTCGCTGGTGATGAAGCTGAGCAAAGGCAAAGTGCGCTTCATCGAATCGATTCACCTCGACCGCCGTCCGGACGCGAAGGTCAGGATTCCGGAGCGTTAACCGAACGCAATGGCAGCCGCAGGAGTGCACACCGCCTCGGAGTGAACTCCTGGCCGGCCAGATGGCAGCTGGTTACGGTACACCAAATCTGTCAGCCGGCCCTTTACCGGCGCTGTCGCATGCCATTCTGGTTTCGGCCTCGAAGCAACTCATCATTTTGTGCTTGCTTCTTTATCTAGAGGAGTAAAATCCAACCTAGAAAGCGGACGGTAGCTACGGGTGGAAGCGCTCCATCCGTCGAGGCGCTGCATGAACGTCCATATCAGTTACAAGCTCTCCAAAACACCCGACCTGGAAAAAGTAATTAATCAACAAGTAGAAAAGCTGGGGCGATTTCTGCATGTGTTCCGGCCCGATCTGGTGCACCTGAAAGGCATCATCTCGGAGAACTCCGCGCGCGAGGGGACGGTGGTGGCGCTGAACCTGCGCCTTCCCTCGGGGCAAATGGCTTCGCAGGAAACCAGTCCAACCGCGAGCGCCGCGGTCAAAGCCGCCTTCGTTGCCATCGCCGAGCAGGTGAAGCGGCACAAGGAGTTGCTGCGCAACCATCACAAGGGGTCGAGGCGTCGTGGCCCGCAGCGCGCAGGGCCGGCAACCGTCCCGTTTGAGCAAACCATGGCGGCCGTCCAGGCGGAGCTGATCTCGCCCGACGATATCTCTCAGTACATCGATGTCAACATCCCACGCCTGAAACGGACGATCGAGCGTGAGTTGCAGTATCGCGAGGACCAGGGGCAGCTGCAGCCGGGGTCCATCGCTGTGGAGGACGTGGTAAACGAGACCATTGCCGGGGCTTTGGGCGACGGCCGTGAGAAACCGGAGCGCATGAAGCTGGAGCCCTGGATGCACCGGCTGGCGCGGGAGGCCATCGACCGGTTGGCCGCCGATGGAAGCGGCGACGAGGGCAGTGTCCCGCTGGAGCGATCGCACGGGCAGCAGAACGTTGAAGGCAGCGACGAAGCGCTGTTGCAATTCCATCAGCCCGACGAGAAGCTGTCGGAAGAAAACGTCATCCCCGATCCCACCGCCAACAATCCGGAGGAGCTGGCGGCGCGGCGGGAGTTGATCGGCCTGGTAGCCTCCACCCTGCGCGACGCCGGGCGCAATGAGCGGGAAACCTTCATCCTCTACACCATTGAAGGATTCACGCTGGAAGAGATCGCCGACATTACCAATCACAACGTGGAGGAGGTGCGAGCCGCCATTGGCAGAGCGCGCGAGCACCTGCAACGCGCCTTGCCCATGAAGGACTCCCTGAAGGACAAGCTGGTGCAGTATTCCCGGACCGCTTAACAGGGGCCTACCGTTCTTGAAAGTACCTACAGGAGAACCGGAATGATCACACGCGATGACATCCGTGAACTCGCTAATTTTCGGTCGCCGGAAGGCTGCGCGGTAACGTTCTACTATCAGCCTACGACGCCCCTCAACAAGTCTCACCGGGAAGACGTCATCCTGGTGAAAGACATGATTCGCAATGCGCTGCGCGCGGCCGAGAAGAACGGCAAGAACGGCTCAACCCGCAGCGATCTGGAGCGCATCGCCGGCATGATCGACCCGCTGCACGGCAATGGCGGCAAAGCCAAGGCGATTTTTGCCTGCGGCAAGCAAGGGTTCTGGCGGGAGTTCGATATCCCGTTGCAGGCAATGCCATCCCGGGTTGGGGTAAGCCAGCGCTTCCGGCTGAAGCCGCTGGCCGCGATCCTGGATGCGGAGCAACGTGCATGCGTGCTCCTGGCCGATCGCACCAAAGCGCGCGTCTTTGAGCTGCTGAACGATGAAGTCAGCGAGAAGCTCGACTTCATCAACGACCTGACGCGGCGCGGCAAAAGCGACGGCTGGGGAGGCTACGACGCCGGACATGCGGAGCGCAAGCAGTTGAACGAAGCCATGCAGCACTTCAAGACGGTCGCCGATTATATCGAGCGCTATTTCGAGCGGGGGGAGTGCGACCGCCTCTTGATCGGATGCCGCGACGATGTGTGGTCGGAGATTGAGCCGCAGCTGCAATCGCGCGCCCGTCAATGCCTGGTCGGCCGCTTTCGCATCGATCCCAAGCTGGCAACCGCCGAGCAAGTGAAGCAGATGGCCCGCGAGCAGCTGGGCGGATACCACCATAATAAAAAGCAGGGGTTGATTCGCGAGGTGATTGGCGAGGCTCAACGCAATGGACGCGGCGCAATCGGCTTGCGGCGCGTGCTGCGCTCGCTGGAGCAGGGCGAAGTGCTGACGCTGCTGCTGGGAGGAAACTTCAACGCGCCCGGCGTGAAGTGCCACAACTGCGGACACATCGATCTGCATGTGACGCCCAACTGCGCAGTGTGCGGCCGCGAGAACACGGAACTGGAAGACTTGGGCGATGCGATCGTCGGCAATGCGCTTCGCAGCGGTGTCGAGCTGGTGTACATCTCCGACGACGACGAAGAGTTCGATCGTATCGGCCGGATTGCGGCGCTGTTGCGCTTCCGCGCCGACCAGAACACTCCGGCGAAGGCGGCCAGCTAACATCCGATTACCGGTTAGAAGGAGACGGCACAGCTTCGGCTGTGCCTTTCTTTTTGCGGTATTTTGCGTTGGCACGGTCGTGAGTTGCCGATCATGATCGGTGCCACCGCGCGGCCACCTTCCTGCCATAGCGAGAACGCCTGACGTAGGCGACTTGTCCCCAAAGTGTTGAGTAGGTCGCACTCTTGCGCACGGAACCGCGCAGCACATCCACGCGGGCCAACCTCGCTTTGGCGGGGTCCATCCCAAGCTTATACGCCCTTCGAAATCGCGTTAAAGTCCCCTGCCGCGGTTGCCGAATTGAAAAGTGTGCGGACTGCACACGTTCCCCTACACATACTCAGGAACGGGAAGGTCTACGGCTCGATGATGATCCTGCGGGAAATGATTCTGACCATGTTGTTGGGGATTCCTGCGATGCTGCTTCATGAAAGCGGGCACATCGTAACGGCATTTTTTTGTGGCGTAAAGGTGAAGAAAGTTGGTCTCTCGCGCGTCGGTCTTTACACGGTGCGCGAGCCCGGTCCGCGGTGGGCCAACATATGCATTTCAATGGCCGGGCCGCTTCTCAATCTGCTGCTGGCGATCGCGCTGCGTGACATGTTCCCCCGGTTCGCGTGGGTGAACTGCATCGCCTGCGCATACAACCTGCTTCCGATCGCGAATTCGGATGGACGCCGCGTCCTGGCTCTTCTGGTAGGTGAACGCACGCCGCAACTGCGGACAGCCAAGCACCTGGGCGGCACAGCCGCGTGAGCTTGCCGGCTCCCAGGTCTTATTGCAGATCGAGAACTTTCGGTTCCAGGTTCCCGCCGATTCTGCGCTTGCCAGCGTTGGCCTGAATCTTTCGTTGCCAGATACCATAGTTCTTCTTGCGTAGGTCGATGGTGTGTTGTCCCAACGGCACTTCTGCAGAATACGGCGTTTGGCCCACGTACTGTCCATCCAGGAAGACATCAGCGCCTGCCGGACTCGACCAGATATCTAACTCGGGCTTTGGTGGAGGCGGCGTTGTCTTGACCGGCGTTGGGGTGGGCGCGGGGGGCGCGGTCGACGCTGCGACAAGTCCCGGAGAAACCGGCGGTCCTTCCACGTCGCAGTTGACATAGTAAACGGAGAGCGGCGAGGCGAATGCCTTGCGCGCCTCAGGTGACGGCGAGTCCTTCACGATGTCGGACAGTACCTTCTCAAGCAGCTTCTCGCGGGACGAAATCGATGCCAGGCTGCTTTGCGAAATGGTTCGGCCGCTCTGGTCGAAGGCGCGAACTTCGACGGCCTTGGGCTTATCGTCGCGCCTCAAGTCCAAGGTGCTGGTCGTGGTCGGCGGAGTGGAGCCGCTGTAGGCGTAACTCCAGCTGCCTCCATAGCTGTTAGCCGATGCATTGGCCTCATGCGCTTGCGGCGCGGTCTTGTAGGTATGTGCCGAAGCCTTCAGCCCGTCAAATGCCGCCGGGTTCGTGGAAAAGACCACGATGTAGTTGGTCTGATTCAGCGACGGCACCTGCGAGAAGCAGAGGCTCGAGAAGCTCTCCTGGCGCGACTTGCTCCCCAGCCATTTCAGCGTGAACTTGGGAATGGCGGGAACCGGCTGCCCGTTCTCGGCAATGGCGAAAGAGACATTTTTTCCACAGGTAGCAGATGGCGCAGTGTCCTGCCCCCATACGAAGCTGCCCGACAGAATCAACGAAAGCAACGCAAACCGAATTTTCATGCTAGTTCCGGCAAGTGAGCTGGGGTTCCGGCAAGCAAAGTGACGTCTTACCCTGCCGGCACCCTTTGCAAATGCTGTCAGCTGACGGGAATATGCATCTGACAATGGGCTCAGCTTACACCCGGAACTCAGGAGTCGCCAAGAAGAATCGGGTAATGGGCCAACTTTGTTACCTCACCAGCAACCACTTAGGTGGTATTCATACCACAAGCTAGACATCTGTTAAGTATATGAGGCTGATGATCAAGCCACCATTTTGATGGCGTTTTGCCAGTCATGATGTTATTCTCTTCGCCAAACTAAAGTGTGTTAGTCCGATGGGGCCCTAGTGGTCTGGACAAGCTGCTTTGCCGGAGTACAAGATGTCGAAAATGAAGTTCGTCTTTACATCACTGGTTGCGGTGGTTGGCTTCATGTTCGCCATGATCGGCGTTGACGTCCTGGTTCATGACGAGACCCTGGCCGAGGCGTGGAAAGGGTATCCCCACCAGTTCATACGATCCTTAAGCTCTCTGTTCGCCCTGGCATGGCAGTACAAGTTCGTCACCTTCATCTTCTGCGCTATCGCTATGGCGGTTTTGTACGTGCGCGTCGTTCCTCCCATTAAGAATCAGTAACTCCCTTCACCAATCGGTTTGTATTAGTGCACCGGAGGAAACCTGGTGGTCCGGGGTGCGTACCGACGTTGGTCCCCTAGCCTGCCCAGCTGGAAGTTCCGGCAGCGACATTCGATTGCCGTGCCGTGAAATAGGCAATCACCTTGTCGACGATCGCGTTAAGGGGTGTGGAGGGGCGAAAACCGATGATGCGCGCCAGCTTGTCTAAGGAAGGCACACGGCGCGCCATGTCTTCGAAACCAACCTCGTAAGCTTGATCGTACGGAATGAACTGCAGCTCGGATGAGCTGCCGGTCCGTTCTTTGACCAGCAAGGCAAGCTCGTGAATGGTGATCTCGTCGTCATTGCCGATGTTGACGACTTCGCCGATGGCGGCTTCTGACTGCACCAGTCGGATGATGGCTTCGACCACGTCGCCCACATAGCCGAAGCAGCGGCTCTGCTGGCCGGTGCCGAAAACCGTCAAGGGCTCGCCCTCCAGCGCCTGGCTGACGAAGGTAGGCAGAACCATTCCGTAGCGTCCCGTTTGCCGCGGTCCCACGGTATTGAACAGCCGGCCAATCACCACCGGCAGCCGCTTCTCCTTCCAGTAGGCCAGCGCCAAGAACTCGTCCAAGGCTTTGGAGGCCGCATAGGACCAGCGAGACTTCGTCGTAGGACCGCACACCGTGTCATCGTCTTCGTGGAAGGGCGCCTTGCCGTTCTTGCCGTAAACCTCCGAGGTCGAGGCCAGAAAGACACGCTTGTTTTTCTTGGCCGCCGCTTCCAGCACGAGCTCCGTGCCTCTAACGTTGGTCTCAATCGTCCGGACGGGGCTCTCGATGATGCGGCGCACGCCGACCGCCGCGGCCAGGTGGAAGACCACGTCGGAGTTGTCCACCAGTTCGGCCAGTAGCCGGCGGTCCATCACGCTCTCGAAGAAGCAGTGCACCGAAGGATTACTGCGGATGTGCCGGATGTTTTCCACCGACCCGGTGCTGAGATCGTCCAGAATGATGACTTCGTGGCCGCGCGCGAGCAGCGCTTCAGCAAGATGGGAGCCGACGAATCCTGCACCGCCGGTAATCAGGGAAAGCATTTTTCCTCCGGAGGTAAAGTACCGGGTGTCCGTTTACTCAATGCCGCGCCCAATATCTTGCCACAAGCAGCGTTTTGCCACGCGACAGGTCCCCGCCGAGCAAGCGATAAAGTTCCAAGGTTGAAGAAGTCCCTGCCTGCAAGCCGGGACAGGTGCTGCCGCGACTGGGGGCGCTGATCGCCGCCGGCAAATTGATAACTGCTTAACCTAACACGTGAAGCGGTCTGCGCCGAATGCCCGGTCTCCAGATCCGGCCTCGACCAGGGGCGACCCGCCATGTCCGGAAGCGTCATTCAGGAGCATTAGCGCGTGATGCTCCGGTTGGGTTCCCGACCTTGTATGCGTAGGTGTTCAGATCATGGATGCGATTCGAGGCGTTGATCGCATGTCCCATTCATCGGCTGCGTCGGTAAGTGTGGCACCGTGAGCAGGTGCGGTGAGCTGAAATCAAAGAAGCCATTCTGAGCGTCAGCCATATCTCCGGCGTGCGCATCCCGTTGCGTAAGCGCGGGAACCGTAAAGCGGTTCTCAATCAGTTTCAGGATGGCCGTATAGTCCATGGGCAGGTGCGACACATCATGCGGTTTTACCCATGGGGAGACGACGATAACCGGCACACGGAAACCCGTAACATTAAACATTCCATGCTGGTCATGCGAACCCAGATCAGTGGGCTGGCTGATGTCGCCTGGCGGGGTGACAAGGACGGGTGCTGCATGGTCGAACAGCCCACCGCCTTCGTCGAAGGTCAGAATAAACGCGGAGTCGGCCCAAGCGCCGCTGCGAAGTAGAGCCACGATGACATTCTGCACGCGGGCCGCACCTTTTTGAACGTTGTTGTCGGGGTGCTCGTCGTAGCCGGTCGAGCTGGCTCGCTCAATGAATATCACCTGCGGGAGCGTCTGGTCCGCGTTGTGACTTGCCAGGATGTTGTAGTACTCCTGGATGTTCCGCACGTTATTGCGAATCTGCTGATTACCCCAGTCGGACCATTGGGCCAAGAAGACGCTGTTGTCCTGATAGTAATAGCGCCAGCTGATTCCGGCCCGCGTCAGCTCGCGGAAGATGGTTGGCCGTTGCCAGGCGCGGTCGCCGCTTTTCGGCGGAAATGCATGCCCATACGACGTTGCGGCAAACAAATACATGCGGTTGGGAATGGTGTTGGCCGGAATGGGCGAGTACCACGTGTCGCTGGTCGCAAACTGCGCGCCCAATTCGTAATAGAAGGGCAGATCGGCCTGCGTGTAATAGCCGAGCGGCCGCGAGTGGGTGTGATCGTAGCGGTCGCCGCTGCCACCCGACAACGTAGTATCCAGGAAACGGTCCATCTTGTATATGGAGTTGTGCGTCAGGTGCAACCAGTCGTTGCCCACGAGGTCCATGTCGTAATGAGTTTCGTCCCACGATGGCGAAAGATTTTCGATGCACTCGGTACGCTGGTGGAACGGTCCGAATGACTGTCCCTGCGGGTTCTTGATTTTGTAGTTCGAGGGCAGCGTGTGCAGGTCGTTTACATCGCTCATCTGCGCGCCGGCAATGTGGTCGACGTTGACACGGTAGTTCGCGAATTCCCCGAAGTAGTTGTCGAACGAGCGGTTCTCCTGAAGCATGAAGAGGATATGGTTCAGGTTTTGAATGCTGCCGGTGCTAAGGGTGACCTGAGTCTGCTGCGAGAGCTGATCGCCGAAACGGTCGGTCGCGGTGCATGTGTACGTCGTGCTCTGCGTGGGAGTGACGTTTACGTGCCCAACGGCGGCCGGCGAGACCTCGCCCACGCCCTGATCGATCCGAACGGATGCTGCGTTGCTGGCGCTCCAGGAAATAGTGATAGGCTGTCCGGGCGCCGGAACCGCCGGCGCGGCAGTACAACTTAATGACATTCCGCCGCTGACGGAGACGCTCACCGGCTGCGAGTAGGCTTGACCGCCATATGGTCCCTCGGCTTCGATCATGAAAGTACGGTCGCTGCCCAAGGCAGGCGTCACATAACCGCCGGTGCAGGTCGTTCCTCCGCAGGAGTCAACCACTAGAGGCGTGACCGAATCTTCCGGAAGCGTAACCAGGAAGAATGAACTGCCATTGTTTGGCCCTGTGAAGGTGAGCTTCACCGGCTGCCCGGCAGCGACACTACTCGTCGACGTCGCGATGGTAGCGGGGACAATCGTGAGGGCCGCCGTCATTGGCGGGACAGCCTGCGCCCCGCCCACGGCTACGGCCTGGTACGTAGTGCTGATCGCAGGCGCGACATACGTGGCGTTGGCTGCATTCAGCGGGAGCGTTCCCTCATCCGGTTCGGGCAGCAGGCTCGGCGTTACCACAAATCCTTTACCGGCGCTGGCATTCCAGCTGAACTGGATGAATTGACCCGGCGCCGCGACGGTTGGAGCTACCTTAAAGTAGTTGGAAGGGGCGCCTGCCATGACAAGACCCGCCGACAACAGCACTAAACACGGCACCGCAGCGGTGCGGAGAAGGCAATTGAAACGCAACATGCTAACTACTCCAGCGCGATCACAGCTCGCTTGCAACTGGAGATTGCGATTCAGGCAAGCCGCTGCAGGTTTGCCGCGATGCAGTGCTGGAAAAGCCCTTTCAGCAATGCTCTGCTGCTCTGCTCAGAGTAGCCGCCTTGCGTCCATTGTCCCCATGTACTCGGAAGACTTTGCGGGGGGGAGCTACACTGCCGTTAGCTGTACGAGAGATGAGAATGTGCTCTCCAAGACATCGGCGCAGTCGCGCAGTCACATTATCCGAATCTTCAAGTCGCGGGATCAAGTCCTAAATTTTTGGTGGGCGGGAGCTACTATCGTACTACGATATACTTGTGACAGCAGGATGAGCGACGAATTCTTCACAAAAGGGGGCGGACGACTTTCTCGCCCCCTCTCCGGCTCGCAGGTCGGATGCGCCGATGGCCCAGCGAGCCGAGCCAATTCTCAATCAGTAGTCTCGCTCTCCGGGAGCTACCCTCTGGCCGGGGGCGGC
>DASRGM010000005.1:0-17293 GCA_035651035.1 Terriglobales bacterium | reverse complement strand
GCCAAAAGCTTCATAGAAAATCCCGACGTCATCCCTTGAGTTCCTGGCGATCTTCGCAGCGCCTCTAATCCCGAACCCGGGCGCCGATGAATACGACCACGATGAGACGTGACGATCGCTAGACCCCAGCACCAATCAGATGTAGGCTCGATATAGTAAGGATCGTCCGGCAAGCCAGAAATTTGTGAACCGTTGGGCAGCTAGACAGGGGGCTGTCCGAATCCAACCCTACGGGCACAAGAGTCCGTGTACTCAGATGTGGATGCGTTCATCCTGCCTGGCGCCACCCGCAGCGGGTTTACCGGAACTCAACTACCAACAACCCCGTTTGCGGCAGACAAGGAGGTCCCATGTCACAGAATCTTCCCCCTAGCGGACTGCTCACTTCGTGGAAGGAGATCGCTAACTTTTTGGGCAAAGGGGTCCGCACGGTACAACGGTGGGAAGCGACACTCGGCCTACCCGTCATCCGGCCTTCCAACGGCCATTCCGGAATCGTGATGGCTCGTCCCAGCGACCTCGAAGCGTGGGTGACGAACGGGCATCGCGGGAAGCCCCGCTCAGCGAGCACCGACCAGTGCCGCGAAGCCGAGCGGTGGCACGAGAAGGACGACGCCAGCCGGGCCACATTCGCCGAATGCGTACGCGAGCTGCAAAGCTACCAGACGCAAGTAAGGGCCCTGTGCGAGGAGATGCAGGCCGGACGAACGAAACTGGCAGAAGAGGTCAGGAGACTCGAGTCGCTTTATCAGGAGTGGCAGACGATTCGCTCCCGGGTAATGGACGCAACCAACCCTTGGCTGGAGTCGCGAGAAGCTGACAAGACCGACGCTGCAGATCGGCTACTTCGGAACTGATTGCAGGTCAACCTCGTTCAGCCACTGCCTGGTTTGTTCCAGCAGTTGTTCCGTCTCGCGGATGCAGAAGCTGTGATGTCCTTGTAACTTCTGCGGCACGACGAAGCAATGCCGACCTCTGGCGGTCATGGTACGAAACTTCGGCAAGCCTCGGTGTCTGCTGCGAGTTGGGCATATCAAATCGCTGGGGCGACTTTGGCGACCCTGCCCTTTCTCGAAGATGTGGATTGGATGAAGGGCTGCGGCGACCTGCTGCCTGGAACTCTGGGCTGCCTCCAAATTCAGCGGAGTTGCTGCGCGCTTTACGGGCCGGTGCTCGCGTCAACGGCGGTCACCGCGCCAGGTAGGTATTGTCCTAAAGTTGCGTTGCTGACGTTTGGCACCGAAACGCAATGGACTGAGGACATGTGTGAATCCTCTCCACGAGTTGCAGGAGGTCAAAGCGGGGACTGGCAGCAATCAGCTGGCCGCAAGCCGGGCAGTAACTTGCGAATAGTTTCAGTCTAGGTCTGAGCGTGTGCGTAACCCGCTGAAAAGACAACCTGTGATCGGTTTGCGGCATTATTGTCCCTCACTCAACTAGCGGAGCGCAAGGAGCCGCTGAATTGCGGTTTTAAGATGCGTTGCCGATACTTTGAAGTGTATTCGGTCGCTTACCGCGATGTCTGAGCTGAATTGAACAGAGTTGATGAAGCTAGCTTCTAGGCCAGAAGCTCTCTCAAGCTCCAGATGTTATAGTCGATGCCCGCTTCCATCGCGGGAGTAACGCGCAGCGATTTGTGCATCCGGCAGAAGTTGTAGTACGCAAAGTGGAGGGCGCACGCAGCCTTGTGATTGTTGAGCTTCTTTGAAAACGCATTTGCAACTCTAGGACACTACCGGCGCCAGGTACATGGAATCGAGGCCTCAAACAGAAGCGTATAATCGGGACAGGCTACCTTCGCGGCACATAGATCCGGCGCGATTCTCACACCAATTCCTCAGGGCCCTTCCATGATACCTTCGCGCGCAAATCGCAAATCGAGCGGGAAGAAGAGCTCCGCGAAACCGACGGACATCCCTTCCGAACGACCAGATACTTCTACGACGAATCCCCCAGGAGACAGTTTCCCGATCGTGGGAATTGGCGCCTCGGCCGGGGGCTTGGAAGCCTTCATGGCATTTCTGAAGGCGCTGTCTCCGCATCCGGGACTGTCGCTGATCCTGGTGCCGCACCTCGATCCTTCGCGCGAAAGTGCGTTCGCCCAGATTCTGGGGCGGGCCACCTCCATTCCCGTGCTGCAGGCACAGAATGGAATACGCGTGCAGCCCGACAATATCTACGTGATCCCGCCGAACTGCGAGATGGCGATTCAGGATGGAGTGCTGCAACTGTCCGACCGCCAGGAGCCGCACCTGGTCAACACCACCATCGACATCTTCTTTCGCTCGCTGGCAGCGGACCAGGGCAGAAACGCTATTGGCGTGGTGTTGTCAGGAACAGCCATGGACGGCACTCAGGGGCTGGCGGCCATCAAGGGCGAGGGCGGTATTACCTTCGCCCAGGATCCCCGCTCGGCCAAACACGACGGCATGCCGGCCAGCGCCATCTCCGCCGGCTATGTCGATTTCGTTCTGCCGCCGGAAGGCATTGCGCAGGAACTGGAGCGGATCGGGCAACATCCCTACGTGAAGGGAACGTTGCTGGAACCAGGCGCCGGGGATGAGGAGAACCTCGACGCCCACATGGCACAAGTGTTTCGCCTGCTGCGGCGAACCACGGGCGTGGATTTTTCCGAATACAAGCCGCCCACCGTCGGGCGCCGCATTCAGCGGCGCATGGCGCTGAACCGCGTGCACAAGCTCAGCGACTATACCGCGCTGCTGCATCGCGAGCGGGCCGAGGTGAGCGCTCTCTATCACGACCTGCTGATCAACGTCACCAGTTTCTTTCGCAACCCGGAGGCCTTCGAGTCGTTGAAGCGCGAGGTGTTCCCGGCGATCGTGGAGGCACGCAAGCCCCCAGCCCATCCCATACGCATCTGGGTGCCGGGATGCTCCACCGGCGAAGAAACCTACTCGCTGGCCATTGCGCTGATGGAATTCCTCGGGGATACAAAGACGGAAATTCCGGTGCAGATCTTCGGCACCGACTTGAGCGACGGCGCCATTCAGAAGGCGCGCGCCGGTATCTACAAGGAGAGCATCGCGGCCGATGTGTCTCCGCAACGTCTGCGCGGTTTCTTCCATAAAGTCGAAACCGGCTATCAGATCAGCAAGACGATCCGCGATTTCTGCATCTTCTCTACCCAGAACGTCTTCAACGATCCGCCATTTTCGCGTATCGACCTGATCAGTTGCCGTAACGTAATGATCTACCTGAGTCAGTCGCTGCAGAAGAAAGTGATTCCGATCTTTCACTACGCGCTCAATTCAACCGGCTTTCTCATTATCGGAAGCACGGAAGGGCTGTTGGGCGCTGGGTCGGAGTTGTTCGAGATGGTCGACAAAAAACAAAAAATCTATCGCAAAAGGGTGGCTTCCACGCCGGCGACCTTCGGATTCGCCATCGGTACGGCGGAAGCGGCGCCCGAGCCCAGGGTTGGGCCTGTATCACCGAACCTGCAGCAGGATGCGAAGATACCCACCGAGTTGCTGCGGGAAGCGGACCGGCTGTTGCTCGCCAGCTATGCGCCGCCGGCCGTGGTAGTGAACGAACAAATGGAGATCCTGCAGACGCGCGGCCGCACCGGCGCCTTTCTGGAGCTGCCGCACGGCAAAGCCAGTCTGCATCTGCTTAAGATGGCCAAGCCGGGACTGCTCTTCGAGCTGAAGAAGGCCATCGAGGAAGCGCGTACGAACAACCGGGAGTGCCGGCGCGACAATGTCCGCGTCGAGGCCAATGGCCAGTCCGTGTTCCTATCGATTCGCGTGCTGCCCTTCAGCCCCTTGCCGCGCGACGCAACGAATTACCTGGTGGTGTTTGAGAGCCAACCCCCGGAGCGCGAACACGCTCCGGTCGCTCCTCGCTCCGAAGCCATGAGCGACCAGGAGCGGAGCACCAAGGACGAGCAGTTCGCGCAGCTTGGCCGGGAGCTGAATGCGACCAAGGAATACCTGCAGTCGATCATCGAGGCACAGGAGGCAACGAACGAAGAGCTGCAGTCGGCCAACGAAGAAATTCAGTCCGGCAACGAAGAGCTGCAGAGCACCAATGAAGAGCTGCAAACCTCGAAGGAAGAACTGGAGTCGGCGAACGAAGAGCTGCACACCGTCAACGAGGAGATGCAGCATCGCAATGACCTGCTCTCACAGCTCAACAATGATCTTAACAACCTTCTGAACAATGCGGATTTGGCGATCGTCATGGTCGGCGGAGACCTGACGGTGCGGCGTTTCACGCCTCCCGCTTCCCAGGTGTTAGGACTAATGAACACGGATGTTGGCCGGCCGGTTCCCCGGCTGAAGCTCAATCTCGACCTGCCCTGGCTGGAGCAGGTGATGCTGGATGTGATCCGCGGCGGCCAACGCCAGCAGTACGACGTTGCCGACAAGAGCAATGGGCGGATCTATCGCTTCCGCTTCAGTCCCTACAAGACACTCGAAAATCACATCGACGGCGTTGTGCTCAGTGTGGTCGAAGCCGAAAAATTCGGGCAGAACAACGGCAAGGCCACCAAGCACAAAGGACAGGCAAAACAGAAGGCGGCGAAGGCGCCCGGAAAGTAGTCGCCTCAGCCCTATCCGGCCTTCCGGCGTTGAAGTGCAGCTTTGGCTCTCAAGCAGCACTCGAGTAGGCGATGGTGCTCAACAGCGCATTGGCGGCCTGGCGTGAGTCGAGCCTGGTGTGTTGCGCTACCAGCGGCACGTCCGAGCGGATGACGCTGGAAAAATCGGTGCCGCGCGGAATCTCTTCCGGATCGCGAAGGTCGTTGAAGCGCACGTGGCGGGTACGTCGCGCCGGGACGGTGATGCGATACGGCCCGGCCGGCTCGCGGTCGGAGTAGTAGATCGTGATCTCGACGTGCGCCTCCCGCTCTGAGCTGTTCAGCAGACAAACCGTTTCGTGGCTGGTCATCTCCGGCTCCGGACCGTGGCTTTCAGGCGGAATGTAGCCTTCCGCAATCGCCCATACCTTGCTTCCTATCTCCATCGTTGTTGCTCCCTGTGATTGAGGTTTCGAACAGGTAGCTTCCTCGCGAGCTAAAGCTCGCTCGGAAGCACCAAAATTAAGCGGCTTAGACGCTGGCCTGAAGGCCAGCTCTACCCAAACGGCTCGTTGCGCCGAGTCCCGCAGGGCGATAGGGTTCTCACGCTGGCCTGAAGGCCAGCTCTACCAGACGCCTACGCCGGCAGGAGACTCGACAGGGCATCCACCATGCGCTCCACCGGACCGGCCGTCATCGACCACGGACTCGGTTGCCGCACCACGTGCAAGTGCCCGCGCTTGTCCAGCACCTCATAGCTGCTACGGCCGTCTTTTTCGCGATAGAAGCGCAACGTCACCACCCCCTGCCCGACGTGTAGATTGCTGAGCGTGATCTCCGGCAGCCAGTCCGGCAGGTAAGGATCGACAAACAGGCTGTGCAGCGGCGCATACGGGTACAGCCCCAGCAGGCACTGGAGAATGGTGAACACAGCCGAGGCGGACCACGCCTGTGGCCAGTTGGTCTTGGGATACAAGGCCGGGAAGGGATGCCGCTCATCGCGCTGATGTCCGGAGAAGACCTCGGGCAGGCGTTGAAAATCGAAGAGCGCAGCCGCGTCGAAGATGCCGTGCGCCATCTTCTCCAGCGGCGCGTGCAAACCGTAGCGCATGAAGCCCACAGCAAAGGACCCATGCTCCACCGGCCAAACCGTCCCGCGGTGATAACTGAACGGATTGTAGGCCGGATGCTGCGAAGACAACGTCCTTATGCCCCAACCGGTAAACATGTCGTCGGCCAGCAGGCGATCCACGGTGCGGTGCACCAGCGACTCGTCCACCAGCCCGCAAGCCACGCAGTGCCCAGGATTGTCGGCGATAGAGCGGATCTGCCGCTTCTTGGAATCGAGCCCCAGCGCGAAGTAGCCGAGGTCGTCCATCCAGAACACCTCGTTGAATCGCTTCTTCAGCTCCGACGCTTCGCGATACATCTGGTGCGCTTCGTCTTTGCGGTCGAGCCACCACAGCATCTCCGCCATATGCAGCTTCGAGACGTAGACGAACGCCTGCTCCTCGCAAGTGGCGATTGGCGGCTCAACCTGGCTGCCATCCTCATAGACGATGGCGTCGCCGGAGTCCTTCCAGCCCTGGTTCTTAACGCCCTGGGAGGAATGAGTAAGGTACTCATAGAAGCCGTCCCCGTCCAGATCGGCCCAGTCGTCCTTCCAGCGCAGCGCGTCCAGCGCAGGATCGATCAATGGACGGATGAGCTCTTTGTCGCCGGTCCAGTGCCAGAGTTCGGCGAGCACCACCGGATAAAAGCCCGAGGTCGTGGCCGATCCGTAATAACGCGAGCGGGGGTTGAAGCCCAGCTTGGCCAGCGGACTGGTGTGGGCCTCGTGCAACATGCGTCCCGGCTGTTCATCGCGCCAGTCGTTCACCACGCGGCCCTGCAGCTTCGCCAGCAGCGGCAGCGTGCCTTGCATCATCTGCGAGCTGATGAGCGAGGCCTCCCAGGAAACCGTTAGCGAGTCGCGGCCGAAGAGCGCGACGAAGATCGGAATTCCCGCGGCCGGCACCCAGGCACGCTCGCCCAAATCGAGATCGTGCAGCCGCAGCCCCGCCAAATCATGCTTGCCCTGCTCCAGCGCGCCCACCACCACCGAGGTCAGCGTCTCGCTTACCGGCGAGCTGAACTGCGTCGACTCGTCGAGAAACGCCACCCTTCGGCTGTCGAAGAAGTTGTGCGTCGGTTGAAAGGCGTAGCAGTCGTACAGCGGAAGGTCCGGCTCGTCCTCCACGTGCGGATGCATACGAATGCAGGCGTGCCAGCATTCCATCGGATTCAGCGACACGGGAAAAACGATTGCTCGACCCGACCAGTTCGGCTGCGAGCTGCAGTTCGCGACCTCCACCGCCAGCGTGCGATGAATGCTGGGATCGCCTGTGTCTCCCTGGTGCTCATAATGGTGATGGGCAACGTAGTCGAAAAAGAGCTCCCAATTGCCGCTTGCATTGCGCCGCCAGAAGCGTTTCAGGTCGCCGAACTGCTCGCGCTTGTGCACGGTTTCGGCCTGGTCGGCAAAGTCGGCGTCCAGCTCCAGCTGCAGATGAAACGTCGCCTGCTCCTGCGTGAAATTGGTCAGATCGACATCTTCATGCACGCCATATCCGACGGTGCGCGACAGCCGCAGCTCCACGCTGCGCTCCGACACCTCCGCCATCTCTCCGCTGCCGCGGTCCTGCTGGTCAACATCCAGGCTATGCGGCAACTGAATGTAGTAGCCGAGCCAGGAATGCTGATCGACATTGGAAAGCGCGGCGGCCAGGGGCTCCGCATTGTCCATGCGCCAGCGATAGCAGGAAAGCATGCGGGTCTGGTGAACAAACAGGCCGCTCGTCGTATCGGGAACGATGAAACCGTTCAGGTTGGTGGACAGCACGGTCCGGCCCTGGCTGACTTCGAAGCTGTCCTCCCGCGGATGCAGCCGTATCAGCCTTCCCCTCCGCATCCTGGTGTTTTTCCCCGGACTAGGATTGCCGTTATTCTTCGACATACTCGATGGGAGTTTCCTAAGCCGCCTTTCTGAGCCGCGTCGGCCCGGTTTCCGCCGGCATTCTGGTCCACGTATACACTCCGGCAGCGGCGCCCAGCAGCGCTACCGCCAGCCACTTCCAGTGAGTTTCAGACCATAGCTCGAGACTCACCTTTCGCGCCTGCTCATCGAAGCTCCCGTGTGCGCCCTGATCGCCGCGCAATGGTTTCCAAAGATTGTTAGGACGATTGGGATCTTCGGCGCCGTCATGCTGTTGCGAGTCGTAGCCGTTGCGGGCGAGGAAACGGTCCGCGAAAGACGGCGCGAGCTTATTGCCGAACACCGCCTCCACCACCGACCACGCGGCGTAATATTCCCGGCGCTCCGGATGATGCGCCGCATAGTAGATGGCGCGCGCCGCAACTTCAGGCTGATAGATCGGCGGCACCGGCTGCGCCTTGCGCGGCAGGCGGCTCTTCACCCAGCCAAACTGCGGCGTGTTCAGCGCCGGCATCTGCACCATCGTCGTTTGCACGTGGCTGCCGTCGTGCAGCAGCTCCGTGCGCAATGAGGCGAAGAAACCCAGCACCGCGTGCTTGGCCGCGCAATAGGCCGACTGCAACGGAATGCTGCGGTAAGCCAGCGCCGAGCCGACATGGACGATCGTTCCGTGATCGCGCGGCAACATGCGCTTCAGCGCCGCCAGCGTTCCGTAGACATATCCCAGGTAGGTGACCTTCGTGACACGCTCGTACTCCTCGGCGGTCATCTCCTTGATGGGAGAAAACACCGACGCCATTGCGTTGTTGACCCAGATGTCAATGGGGCCAAGTTTCTTTTCGACGCGCTCGGCGGCGGCCTCTACCTGCTCCGCGTCCGCCACGTCGGTTGGAATTACCAGGGCCTTGCCGCCCATCGCTTCCACTTCGCGGCGCGCACCCTCCAGCCCGTCGCGGCCGCGCGCCACCAGTCCCACCCAGGCCCCATGGCGTGCAAACTCGCGAACTGTTGCGCGGCCCACTCCCGCGGAGGCGCCGGTGATCACAACCACTTCACGTTTCTTCATCCCTGCACTCCCTTACACCAGCTCGCGAATTTTGTCGGACGCCACCGTAAGAGCGATCTTCTTGCGGTTAGGCTCGCCGCGGGCCAGCGACTCTGCGAAGTGCAGCGCCTGCGACCCCTTCACCTTCCCAGGAAGTGGCGGCTCGAACGGATCGACGACGGCCTCCAGAATTGCCGGGCCGGGAGCGTTCAAGAACTGCTCGACTGCCTGCCCGCAATTCTTCGGATCGTCCACCGAGTAGCCAACCCCGCCGCAAGACTGCGCGAAGCCCACGAAGTCAATGGGACTCAGGTCCACCCCATACTCGGGATTGCCGAGGAAGACCATCTGCTCCCACTTGATCTGGCCCAGCGTGTTGTTCTTGATAATGACGACCTTGATGGGCAGCTTGTATTTCACCGCGGTAGCGAAGTCAGCCATCAGCATGGAGAATCCGCCGTCGCCAACGAAGGCCACACACTGCCGATCGGGATACGCCACCTGCGCGGCAATGGTGTACGGCAGGCCCGGCGCCATAGTAGCCAGATTGCCGGAGAGACTGTGCATCTGCCCGCGTTTGACGGGAATTTCACGGGCAAACCAGGTCGCGATGGTGCCGCTGTCGCAGCTCACGATGGCATCGTTGCGCAAACGCTTGCCCAGCTCCCAAGCCACCACCTGCGGCTTCATCGGCTTATCCATGCGCGTCGCGCGCGTCTCAATGGTCTCCCACCACTCCTTCATGCCGGCCTGCGCCTTCTCCAGGAAGCTGCCGTCCGACTTCTTCTTCAGCAGCGGCTTCAACTCCTGCAGCACGGTTTGCGATGCGCCCACCAGTCCGACTTCGATGGGATACCGCAGGCCAATCCGCATAGGATCGATGTCGATCTGCACGCCCCGAGCCTGGCCCGGCTTGGGCAAATACTCGATGTAGGGGAACGAGCTTCCCACGATGAACAGCGTGTCGCACTCCTCCATTGCCTCCTGCGACGGCTTCGTTCCCAGCAAGCCAATGGAGCCGGTCGTATAGGGACTGTCATCCGGCACCGTCGCCTTACCGAGCAGCGCCTTCACGATGGGAGCGCCGAGCGTCTCGGCGAACTCTTCCAGTTGATCGCCGGCCCCCAGGGCGCCGCGGCCCGCAAGAATCACGACTTTCTTGCCGTCGTTCAGGATGTCGGCCGCGCTTTGCAGCTCGGCACGATCGGGGATCTTGTAGCTCTGCACGCGGACCGAGCTGGTGTGGCCCTTGATGTTGCGCTTGGAGCGGTCCCAGCCGTGCACCTCCTGCTCCTGAAAGTCCACCGGAACGGTGAGGTGCGCCACTCCGCTGTAGGAAACTGCGGTGCGGCAGGCAAGGTCCACCATGTTCTCCATGTGCGTCGGGCCCATCACGCGCTCGTTGAAGACGCAGACGTCCATAAACAGCTTGTCGAGCGCTACGTCCTGCTGCGTACTGGTGCCAATCAAGTCGTGGAACTGCAACCCGGTGATGGCCAGCACCGGCGCGCCATCGAGTTTGGCGTCGTAGAGGCCGTTCAGCAGGTGAATGCCTCCCGGACCGGAGGTGGCCAGACAAACTCCCAGCTTGCCCGTGTACTTGGCATAGCCGCAGGCCATGAAAGCCGCCGCTTCCTCGTGGCGGACATGGACAAAGCGGATTTTGTCCTGATGGGTCCGCAGCGATTCCATGATCCCGTTAATTCCGTCCCCGGGCAGGCCGAAAATCGTGTCTACGCCCCAATCGAGCAGGCACTCTACCATCACATCTGACGCATTCATGATTGCCAAATCCCTTCCTGCTGAGTTGTTGTTCGCTAAGTGCACCTGCTGAGTTGTTGTTCGCTAAGTGCAGAGGTTGCACTTGCATGGATGCGGCTGGAAGGGGCATCTGTTTGCCGCCTCGAAGAACAAAGCCGAGCAGCGCAAGCGGCAGCAACTCGCGAGAGCAGCGCCGCTTACTTATATCGTATTGCGATATAACTTCGGAAAACCAGTTCTCTGCCGGCGACATCCCTAACAAGAGAACAGGCCAGCGAGAACCGCGCACCGACCCGCCGCAACTGGCGGGAGATGGTGATGCCGTCCTGCGCCGCTCGACAAACTCCAGGGTTCTTACCAATCGGTTTCGCGCCGGTGCCAAGTCGACGTATGATCCTCGGTCGAGGGCCGCCCCCGGTTCCCCTTGTCGCTCTAAGTTCGCCGCCGATGCAAGTTGTGCCGCCGGAAAGGGAGACTTGATGTTAGCCAGCAAAACTCCGCTCATTACCCCTGACGATCTAACGACCTCTCACGCAAGCCGCACCCCCAATGCCGCCGCGGTCGACATCGGTGCGTTGGGGGCGGAGCTGCGCCGCAACGTGGAGGGCGAAGTCCGCTTCGATGCGGGGAGCAAGGCAATGTACGCGGTCGACGCCTCCAACTACCGGCACGTGCCCATCGGCGTAGTCGTTCCCAAGTCCAAAGAAGACGTTGTGCAGACCGTCGCCGCCTGCCGCAAGTATGGAGCGCCTGTCCTGTCGCGTGGAGGCGGCACCAGCCTGGCCGGCCAGTGTTGCAACGTAGCCATCGTGCTGGATTGGTCGAAGTACATGCACGGGGTGCTGGAGGTGAACACCCACGAGCGCTGGGCACGCGTGCTTCCCGGCACGGTATGCGATGAGCTGCGCAAGCGGGCCCTCAAAGAGAGCAACAATTTGCTGACCTGGGGCCCCGATCCGGCCACCCACAACCATTGCTGCTTCGGAGGCATGATCGGCAACAACTCCTGCGGCGCGCACGCCCAGATGTCAGGCAAGACCGACAACAACATCGAAGAGCTCGAGGTGCTGCTCTACGACGGCACCCGCATGACCGTGGGATGGATGACGGACGGCGAACTGGAAGACCGTATGCGGCGGGGCGGCCGCGAAGGCGACATCTATCGCTACCTGAAGTCGCTGCGCGATCGATATGCCGAGCTGATTCGCGACAAGTATCCGCAGATTCCCCGCCGCGTCTCCGGCTACAACCTCGATCAACTGCTGCCCGGCGAAGATGGCCGCTTCAATGTGGCGCGCGCGCTGGTCGGCAGCGAAGGCACGCTGGTCACGATACTGGAGGCCAAGTGCAAGCTGATCGACGCCAAGCAGGAGCGCGTGATCTTGATGCTCGGCTACCCCGACGTGTACGAGGCTGCCGACCACGTGATGGATATCGATCCATTCCAGCCCACGGCGCTGGAGGGAATCGATTACCGGCTGTACGAAAATATCGAGAAGAAGGGCGGGCCGCACCGCCGCTTCCTGAAGCTCCTGCCCGAGGGCAGGGGCTGGCTGATGGCGGAGTTCGGCGCGGACAAGAAAGACGACGCGCTCGATTTAGTGCACCGCGTCATGGACACGCTAAAGGGCAAGCCGAACGCGCCTCACATGCGGCTGTTCACCGAGAAGGAGGACATGGAGCACATCTGGGCGGTGCGCGAATCCGGCTTGGGTGCGACCGCGTTTGTTCCCGGCGAGCCCGATACCTGGCCGGGATGGGAGGATTCAGCCGTCGCGCCGGCGAAGCTTGGCGGTTACTTGCGCGAGTTGCGCGCGCTATTCCAGAAGTATGGGTACAATCCGGCGCTCTACGGTCACTTTGGGCAGGCCTGCGTGCATTGCCGCGTCAATTTCGAGATCACCACCGAATCGGGGATCAAGCACTGGCGCTCCTTTATGGAAGAAGCCACCGACCTCTGCGTGAAATACGACGGCAGCCTCAGCGGAGAGCATGGCGACGGGCAGGCGCGCGCCGAGTTCCTCGACAAGATGTTCGGTGCGGAGCTGATTCAGGCTTTTCGCGAATTTAAATCGATCTGGGATCCGGACTGGAAGATGAATCCGGGCAAGGTCGTCGATCCGCGACGCATGGATGAAGACCTGCGTCTGGGCGCCAACTATCAACCGTGGGAGCCGGCCACGCACTTCCGCTATCCCGAGGACCACGGCAGCTTTGCGCACGCCGCATTGCGCTGCGTGGGCATCGGTAAGTGCCGGCGCAAGGAGGGCACGAAGCCAGGTGACGACACTATGTGTCCCAGCTTCATGGTGACGCACGAGGAGCGGCACACCACACGCGGACGCGCGCACCATCTGTGGGAGATGTTGCATGGCGACGTTATCTCTGAAGGATGGCGCGACGAGAATGTGAAAGAGGCGCTCGACCTTTGCCTGTCGTGCAAAGGATGCAAGGGAGATTGCCCGGTCAATGTCGACATGGCGACTTACAAGTCGGAGTTCCTGTCGCATTACTGGGAGGGCCGCATGCGGCCGCGCCACGCCTACGCCTTTGGATGGATCGACCGCTGGGCCAGGCTCGCTTCATTAGCGCCCGGCTTGGTGAACCTGTTCACGCAGCTGCCCGGTTTGAGTGCGATCGCCAAGAAGACCGCCGGCATGCCGCTCGAGCGTCAGATTCCGGCATTCGCCCCTGAAACCTTCAAAGCGTGGTTTCGCAAACGCGGCGTGCGCAATCAAGGCCAGCCCAAAGTCATCCTCTGGGCCGACACCTTCAATAACTACTTCCTGCCGGAGACGGCGCAGGCTGCCGTCGAGGTGCTGGAGCACTTCGGCTTTCAGGTTACGGTTCCACAGCAACACTTGTGCTGCGGCCGTCCACTGTACGATTACGGATTTCTCGACCGGGCCAAGCAGTACCTGTCCCGGGTGCTCGAAACGCTCGCGCCGGAAATCGAGGCCGGTACGCCGATGGTAGTGCTGGAGCCGAGCTGCTGCTCGGTCTTTCGCGATGAGCTTAACGGCCTCATGCCCGAATCCCGCCGCGCGCATCGGCTGATGGAAAGCACCTTCACGCTATCGGAATTTCTGGAGCAGAAGGTCAAGAATTACCAGCCTCCTCAATTGAAGCGCAGAGCAATTGTGCAGGGGCATTGCCATCAGAAGGCGATCATGCGGCTGTACGACGAAGAAGCCGTCATGAAGAAGATGGGCCTCGACTTCCAGGTCCTCGCCTCCGGCTGTTGCGGCATGGCCGGCTCGTTCGGCTTCGAGCAGGACAAATATCGCACTTCGATGGACATTGGAGAGCGCTCCATGCTCCCTGCCGTCCGCAAAGCCGGGCTCTCCACCCTGGTCATGGCCGACGGGTTCAGTTGCAAAGAACAGATCCAGCAGAACACCAACCGTCACGCTCTACATCTTGCTGAGGTCCTGCAGATGGGAATTCATCGCGGCGAGGCACTGCAGCAGATGCATCCGGAATCGCCGTCGGTGCGGAAGCGGGTCGAAGCTCAGCGCCGCTCCATGGTGCGCGCGGGCATAGCGATGGGTGTCGCCTTTGCCGGCGCTGCTCTGCTCTGGGGCCGCATTCGCGCCTCGCGTTGACGGCGGCGAACTCGGCCCCACTTTTGCCGCAGATAACTTTTACTGCGGATAACTTTCCAGCATGTAATTGCAGGTCCCGTTGGTCGGCTGTGTGGGCAGCGGCGGTACCTGCAGCATCTGCGGCGAGTCGAAGTCGAACGGGCCGTTCACCGGGTCCGTCAGGTCGGCCGCGCCCGCATCACGGAAGGTCATAGCGCGCAATCCGAACCGGGTTTCGATCAGCTTCAATATGCTCGTGAAGTCCGTCGGCTGATGCCACACGAAGTGCGGCTTCGACCAGGGTGATACCACGACGACCGGCAAGCGGAACCCAGTCACGTTGAACAACCCATGAATGTAGATCTGGGGCTGCAACGATATCGGAACTTTGTCGTCGGGTTGCGGCGCCAGGATCGGCGCTACGTGGTCATAGGTCCCGCCACCCTCGTCGTAACTTAGGATGAACACCGAGTCGGGCCACGCAGCGCTGGACAGCAGAGGCGTAATGATCTGCTGCACCCGCTGCGCTCCCTTCTGAATGTTGTTGCCCGGATGGTCGTCGTAGCCGGTCGCGCTGGCGCGCTCAATGAACACGACCTGTGGCAAGTCCTGATCGGCACTCGGACTCGCCAGAATGTCGTAATACTCCTGGATATTGCGAACATTCGCCTGAATGCTGGGGTCCTGGTAGTCAAGCCACTGCACCAGGAAAGTGCTGTTGTCCTGATAGTAATACCGCCAGTTAATTCCGGCCTGCTGCATGTAGCGAAAGATCGTGGGACGCACGAACATCAGGTTATTGGGGCCGGGCGTGAAGATGTTGCCGTACGAGGTGCCCGCGAACAGGTACGCGCGGTTGATGATGGTGGCGTCGGGCACGGGAGAATAGAACGTGTCGCTGGTGTCGAACTGGGTCGCCAGTTCGTAATAGAACGGCAGGTCGGTCCAATCGTAATAACCCAGCGGCCGCGTGTCGGTCGTATCGTACTGTGACGCCCCGGTGGTAAACAGAAACTTGTCCATCAGGTATTGCGAGTTCGCCGTCAGGTGCAGCCAGTCCCCTCCCACCAGGTCCATGTCCATGTGGCTCTCGTTCCAGTTGGGATTCAAGCCTTCGATACATTCGGTGCGTTGATGAAATGGCGGGAACGCCTGCCCACTGGGGTTCATCAACGTGTATCCCGGCGGCAGGTTGTGGAGATCGTTGACGTCGCTGAGTTGCGCCCCCGGAATCTGGTCGACGTCGACGCGATAGGTAGCCAACATGCCGAAGATGTTGTCGAACGAGCGGTTCTCCTGCAGCAGGTAGACGATGTGGTTCAGGCTCGTGACGTCACCCGTCCCTATGACAATCTTGGCCGGCGCCGACAGGTGATCGCCGAACCGGTCCGTCGCCGTGCACATGTATGTCGTCGACTGCGTCGGATGCACCGTCACCGCACCGCTCAGCGCCGACATGTACCCGATACCCTGATCGATCCGTACCGAGGCTGCATTGCTTGCGCTCCAGGAGATCGTCACCGGCTGCCCCGGACGCGGAGTAGCCGGACTTGCACTGCAAGCCAGTGACATGCCGCCGCGCACCTCGACCGCCGCCGCCGTGGAATAGCTTTGCCCCTGGTAAGGACCCGTCGCGCCGACCCGGAACGTCCTGCTGCTCCCCAGTGGCGGCGTCACATAATTGCCGCTGCAGACCGCTCCATTGCAGTGATCGGCCACCAGCGGCGTCACGGAATGCTCCGGCAGCGTTACCAGAAAATATGAGCTGCCGTTGTTCGGCCCCGAAAAAGTCAAGCTCACCGATTGCCCGGCCGCGACCTCCGACCTCGATGCCGCAACTGTGACCGGCACAACCGTCAACTGCGCCGCCAGCGACGGCGTCCCTCCCGACGCGGTGCGTGCCGGCACTCCGCGATAGACGGTGCTCGCCGCGGGAGCAACCTGGACATAGTGTGAAGCGCTCAGCGGCAACGTCTCTCCGTCTTCCTGCTCCGCAAGCAGGCTGGGTATAACGGAGAACGAGCTCGCATTGTTGATCTGCCAGTTGAACTGAACAAATTGACCGGGTGCGGCGACGATGGGTTGCACTTCGAAGTGTTCCCTATTTCCGCCTGTATCGCTCGCCGACTGCGCGAACATCGTGGCGCTCAAAGTTAAAAGGAAAATTAGAAGAAAGTAGGTGAGAGATTTCCCGGAAAACCACATGGCGGCCAGCCTCCTCGGTCCGGTGTGCAACCCGAAACCGCGATACCTTGTTCGATTCGGGGTAAGTAGTTGCTGGTTGTACGCCTGCTTCGTAACAGCTCGCTGTCAGCGGCGATTTGCCGGTGGTGCGCTGCAACAGCTTCTCGCGAATATGTGAGGTTGCCTGGCTCGCTCGTCGTATACACTGCTGACGCTGTAGTAGATCGCACTCTGAAAGCTAGCTTGAGATACCATCTCTGATGTGCTGTTACTCCGCTTGTAGGCTCCCGCATTAATATTCCGTTACTCTGGAGTTAGCTATGGCCTTGATCTCCGATGCCGCCGTACAAGAGCTGTTGGCAGGGCGTTACGTCGCGTCGCTTGCGACCGTAAACACGGACGGGACGATCCACATGGTGGCAGTGTGGTATTGGTTCGACGGCGCGAGCATATTCGTCGCCACGTCCGGGCGCAGCCGCAAAGCCAGAAACTTGCATTCGAATTCCAAGGCCTCATTGATGATCGATTCGCGCGATCCTGCGGCATCACGGGGCGTCTGTGTTTCAGGTACAGCGCAGTTGCTGACTGGCGCATCCTCGCGCGAGTGCAATGAGAAGATTCACCGCAGATATCTGAGTGCTGCCGCGCTCGCGGACACGAAAGTAGGTCCTGTCTTCGCAGAATGGGATGACGTGACCGTGCAGATCACTCCGGCTTCAGTCATCGCCTGGGATATGCGGGAGGCAGATCGGCTGGCATTCGGCGGCGCATTTCAGCAGCATCCGGACTATCTGCTGCCGCTCGAACGGTGACGCCGCCGCGGGCGAAGACACTGCCGATATCAGGCTTCGTCAGCTCGCGGTGAAGATACGGTTTACTGACCTGCCCTACGGCGCGAAGTACCCGAAGCCATCCAGAATCAAATTCGTCGCATTGGGCGCGAACACATCCAGCCATCCGTCGATGTTGGGCACGATGGCCAGGTTCGACGTGATCACCCCGTCGGCCGCATTGAGCGTCGAGGTCGATGGCCGCATCTCCGTCGTTGGCCAGATCGTCAGGTATTGCAGCGGCCCCTGCGGCACTACGGTCGCATTCATCACGTAGACCTCCGCCTCGGCCAGGCCGCAGCCGCTGTCCACGATGTCGAACAGCGCGGTCCCCTGGAAGGCGCCTCGTCCTGTACGCGTGTCCAGCGCCCG
>DASRGM010000004.1:0-24710 GCA_035651035.1 Terriglobales bacterium | reverse complement strand
AAGCCGCTGGGCGAGTTGGTGCGCGACCTGCAGCGCGAATACGGCGAGCACCACTATGGCCGCATCGACCTGCACCTCCCCAACGAGGTGAAGGAAGAGGCCATGCGCCGCGCCGAGGGCAGGCCGGAGCGCATCGGTAGCTTCGGCGTGCGGAAAGTGGAGACGCTGGATGGGATGAAGTTCTTCCTCGACGCACCAACCAACGGCAACGGCGCCGAGGCGTGGGTACTGGTGCGCGCCTCAGGCACCGAGCCGCTGCTGCGCATCTATTGTGAAGCTGCCTCGCCCGAGCTGGTGTCGCAGATTCTGAAGGAGACCGAGACGTTCGTGCAGGCGCGGAGCGAGGAGCAGGTCACCGCGCCGGTGAGTGCTGGATGACGACTTCACCGCAGAGGCACAGAGGATGCAAAGGGACGCAGCTTCAGCTGCGGCATCGTCTGTCGGCCCTGCAGACCCTGCAGCTGAGCCTGCGACTGCCTGCTTTCGTCGATTAGTTTCGGGCGGTGCTGCCCTGGGGACCTTCTAAATTTATAATTCGTGTTTCGAGATCGAGGAGCTTCGACTGCACGGCATCGAGTTGCTGGGTGGTGGATGCGTTGACGTTGGAAAGGTCGGCTTCGATTTTCCTCATGCGCACCGCGGCTGATCCTGGTAAGCGCCGAAGGCGCGGACAATCCGGGTTTCCGAGTCGTGCGTGCGCTCGTCAATGTACTCCCGCAGGCGCCTTTCGGTGTCGTCAATGCGCTCGCCTAGGCGCTTCTCCATCGCTTCCAGGTAAGGGATCAGCTCTGCATCCATGTCGAAATCCTAGCACAAAGCATTTGTCGCTCCGCCGCTCTGCACATCAGGCGATGCTCGAGCTGCGGGCGGGTCGTCACTTCAAATGCACCGCCGCTTCGGCCTCCTTCGGGGCGGCCGTCGACTTCTCGCGCGGCTTGGCCACAATCGCGCCGTACTTCGGCTTGATGTCGTGGCAAGACGGATCGCAGTACACCCCCTGATGCGTCTTGTCCGTCGCGGGATCGGGCATGGGTGAGGCTACTGCGGCTTCGCGATCGGCTTCCAGCTCGCGTTCGACATCTTCGATCAGCTTCGCGTTCTCCTCGGCGGTCAGCCAGCGCTTCTCATGGATCAAATAGTTTTCGAAGCGCGCGATGGGATCGCGGGTGCGCCAATACTCGAACAGCGCGGCTGGGACGTACTGTGCGGCGTCGTGGATAGCATGGCCCTTCATGCGCATCATCTTGGCCTCGATCAGCGTCGGGCCTTCACCGCGGCGGGCGCGCTCGCAGGCCTCGTGCGTCGCGTCGTAAACCTGGCATGGGTCGGTGCCGTCGACAATTACGCCCGGGATGCCGTAAGCGATGGCGCGCTCGGCAAGGTCCTTCACGTTGAACTGCATGTCGGCGGGCGTGGAGTAGCCCCACAGGTTGTTCTCGACGACGAGCACCAGCCCGAGCCGCTGCACGGCGGCGAAGTTCAGGCTCTCATAGGTGACGCCGGTGGACTGGCCGCCATCGCCGACGTACGTCAGCCCGGCGACGTTGCGGCCCTGCAGGCGCGCGCCCAGGCAGACGCCGGCCATCACCCCGATCAACTCGCCCAGCATCGAAATCGGCGCGCAAACGTTGCGCCGCTGGAAGTCGCCGAAGTGCGAGGAGGCGTCGCGGCCCCAGGTAGGTGAGTCGCCCTTGGCCATGTATTGCCGCATAATGTCGCGCGCGCTGAAGCCGCGCACCAGCATCGCGCCCTGGTTGCGGATCATGGGGCCGAGCCAGTCGTCGGGGCCAAGCGCGTAGGCCGAGGCGCACGAGCAGCCTTCCTGACCGAGCCCGAAGTAGACGCCGCCGACCACCTTGCTCTGCTTGTAGAGGCTCTCCAGCGCCGCCTCCATGCGACGGTTAAGCAGCATCCAGCGGTAGATGGCAATATGCTGCTCGCGCGAGAGATATTTCGACTCGCGGATCGGCGGTGGCGCGGCGCTCAGGTCGCCTTCAACGCGATACTCGCAGTTGTCGCCTTCGCCGCAAAGATAGATGCGGAACTCGGGATGCTCCAGCCGGTAGTCGGGGATGTTGTAGCAGCGCAGCGCGGAAGAGGCGGAATCGTCGCCGGTACCCCGGGTACGACCATCTCTTGGGCTAAGCTGGGCCGAAGGCGATCCCGCCTTGGTATCGGTCGCCTTAGGTGAGCCGTCCGCCTGCTCGGCGGAAGCCGGCGTTTTGGCCGTCTTCTGCGCCGCAGCCAGAGGAACTTTCGCCGCGTCCTGGGCCGATGATTTCGAACTTCCGCGCTTCTTGTGAGGCATGCAGAAGCAACGATAAACGCGCTCGAGCTACGGAGGCAAGTTGAGGCAAGCTTTATCATGCATGGAATGCACGAGGACGCAGAAGGACTCTTCCAGGAATTCCGACAGCGACTAGTCGGCCGTCCCGTAACCTTCACGCGGCTCGCGGCTAATTCATTGCTGGTGTACATCGATGGTGAACCTGGATCCGGCACGGGATTGACCTTTTGGTTCGAGCCAACTTGGCACCTGCTTGGTCCGGAGGGTGTCATACTCGGCTCGCGGCAAGCGCAAACGGAGGACGCAGAGAGCCACTCAAACCTCAGCAATCTGCCGCTGATGCTCATTCAGAAAAAGGTTGAAGAGGTTTCGGTTTCGCCGTTAACGCATGACATTGAGGTGCTCTTCGAAGGCGCATACGCCATCGTCACATTCGTATCCGATCCCACTGTCGACGAATCCTGGCATATTCGTGACAATCACAGCAAGCAGCGGCTTGTGGGCTGCGCCAATGGTTGGCGCGTTACAAAATTTGAGTAGTGGGAATCATGCTCACACGAACTTGGCTGCCGGCTAGAGCAGCTATTTTGCAATCGGGCGTTGTGAGGCGTCCGTGCCGGAACAACGAAACGCCGAACCCCGGAGGGGTGGCTGCACCGTTAGCCCAGGACGTAGCGAGCGGAGTCCTGGGTGGGCGTCTCTGAATGTACGAGTCCCTTCAGGGACGGCATATGCCGCCGGCTGAAGCCGGCTCTCCCAATCCAAAAACGCAGCGTCCCCAGGACTCCGCTGCGCTACGTCCTGGGCTAACGGCGCAGCCACCCCTGCGGGGTTCGGTGGATATCAGTTCAGCATCTACGCGCCGGAAGGAACGACGGTCGGGAATTCCGGCGAAAACCGAACCGCGAGAGCGCTTGCGGCTCCGCCCTGGCCTAACGGCGCAGCCACTCCTCCGGGGTTCGGTGGATATCAGTTCAGCATCTACGCGCCGGAAGGAACGATGGTCGGGAATTCCGGCGAAAAGCGAACCGCGAGAGCGCCTGCGACTCCGTACCGCGCAAATGCGCTGCCACTGGAATTCTGGCGAAAAGCGAAAAGCGAAAAGCGAATGGCGAACGGCGAACGGCGGAAAAGCGAACGACGAACCGCGAAACCAGCCCTTACGCCAACTCGCTGCCGTCGCCGTGCAGCTCGCGGAGCTCTTTTGGCGGACGCGCGGGGGTGTCCTGGTTCGCAGGAGCGGGCGGCGGAGGCGCGGCGACGTGCGCCAGCAGGTCGTCGAGCGATTCCAGCCACAACATCTGCGACTGAAAGACGCGCCCGAAGTTGCGCGAAGCCGCGGTTGCAGCGTCCTCCATGCTGACGGACTTCTGCAATTCTCGCTCGATCGACGTTACCGGCTTGCCGGTCAGCCCGCAGGGGACGATCAGGGTGAAGTAGTCGAGGTCGGTCGCCACGTTCAGCGCGAAGCCGTGCGTGGTGACGCCGCGCGAGATGTGTACGCCGATGGCGGCAATCTTTGCCTCGGGCTTGTTGCGCAGCGCGTATGTCCACACGCCGGTCATGCCCTTGATGCGTTGCGCACCGATGCCGAAGTCGCCGCAGGTGCGGATCAGCACCTCCTCCAGACGGCGCACGAACTCCACCGCGCCGACCTTGGGCTCGAAGCTGCGCAGATCGAAGATCGGATAGGCGACGAGTTGACCGGGGCCGTGGAAGGTCACGTCGCCGCCGCGATCGATTTCATGCAGCTCGACGCCGCGCTGCGCCAGGTACTCGGGCGAGGCCAGCACGTTGTCCAGGCGCGCATTGCGGCCCAGGGTGATGACCGGCGGATGCTCCAGCAGCAGCAGGGTGTTCTCGATGCGGCCCGCCTTGCGCAGCTGGGCAAGCGTGCGCTGCAGCTCCAGCGCAGTTTCGTAGGGCACCAGGCCGAGATGGAGGACGTGGATGATCAAAGCCGCATTTGGCAGTTGGCCGCTGGCACTTAGCTTACACCCCATTAGATACCTCCGAGCCGTTCCGCGAAGCAGCATTGCCCCGGGTTATCCGGAAGGCACGCCTCTATCTAAGCAACAGCCGACAGCCAAATGCCAAATGCCAAATGCCAAGTGCCGCCCTTGAGTCTTTTTCTTCCGCCGCCTCGTATATGCCGTTAGTATGATCGCCACCGCCTTCATAGCCAGTTCGCTGGTACCGATGGAGACCGAAGAGGCCCAAATCGCACGTGGGCTGCGGCGCCGCGACCCGGAGCTGCTGGACGCGCTCATCGAGCAATACCAGCACCGGCTGCTGCGCTATCTATTGCACCTCACCGGCAATCGCGCGGTCGCCGAAGACCTCTTCCAGGAGGTCTGGATGCGGGTGCTGGAGAAGGGCCACCTGTACGACGGGCGCAACCGCTTCGTGACCTGGCTGATGTCGATTGGGCACAACGTGGCCATCGACTACCTGCGCAAGCGCAGCCCGGCCTCGCTCGACGAGATGCAGGACCCGGAAGAGGGCGCGCCCTTTGAGCCGCCGGCGCATGGGCCGTCGCCCTTCGACGAGGCCGTCGAGCATCAGCAGCAGGAAAGATTCAACGAGGCGCTGCAACAGGTCCCTCCGCTGTTTCGCGAGGTGCTGGTGCTGCGCTTTCAGGAGCAGATGAAGTTGGAAGAGATCGCGAAGTTGATCCACATACCGCTGGCGACGGTGAAGACGCGGATTTATCGCGGCGTGCTGGCGCTGAAGCCGCTGATCAAGGGAGCTGCACAATGACCAACCACGATCACGAGCGGGCGACCGAGCTGATCGCGCGGCGCGGGACGGAAGAGCTGGCGGCAGCCGACGTGGGCTGGCTGGAGTCGCACCTGTCGGCCTGTGGCCCGTGCACACAGTATGCCCAGGACTTCGACAACACCGGACGCCTGCTGCGGGCCACGGCCATAACCGCGACACCGGCGCTGGTGGCCGCGACCCAGGCGCGAGTGCGAGCCCGGGCCATGCATCTGGCTGAGCAGCGCTCGCGCATGGTGCTGGTGGCGATCTCGTTCTGCCTGGGCGCGCTGTCTTCGGCCGTCTCGGCCTTGCTGTGGTGGCGCTTCGGCTCGTGGATAGCGGAGCGCTTTGGATGGTCGCCGGCCATCGTGCAACCGGGAATCATGCTGGCGCTGGTGCTGCCGGCAATCGTCATCGCGGGGCTGATGCTCGCGTTTCCCCGTCCCTCGATCGAAGGTCCATTAATGTCAGCGCTGGTGAGGGAGCGCGAAGGAAGAAACCAATGAGCAACTACTACAAAGCTACGTTTCGCAGTGAACTCAGCATCATTCCGACGGTGGCCAAGGTGCTGGCCGCAGTCGCGTTCTTTATTCCGCCCATTGGGCTGCTCGGGCTGGCGACGCACTACATCCCGCACGACCTGCCGCCGCGCCCGGCGCTGGTGGCGATCAGCCTCGTCGGCGGATTCTTCCTCTCCGTCATCATCCTGCTCATCGGCTACGTGAACGCCGACTCCAAGCGGCGCGGCATGAACTCGCTGTTGTGGACGCTGCTGGTGATCTTCATTCCCAAGGCGCTGGGATTCCTGGCGTACTTTCTGCTGCGCAAGCCGCTGAATATCGGCTGTCCCAAGTGCGGTAACGTCATCGGCTCGGACTTTCGCTTCTGCCCCAAGTGCGGCTATGCGATCGCGCCGGTGTGCATGCAGTGCGGCCGGGCGATCAGCCGCGATTTCATGTGTTGCCCCTATTGCGGCAAGCAGGTGGCGGCGCCCGTGGCTTCGTGAGGCTCTGGTAAAAGCGAGCCTTCGGGCCCGCGGCTCCAGTTCATCGATTCGGTATCGGTAATTTCAAGCATGGCTGTGCAGCCGGCAATCCCATCGCAAAGCCAGCCAGGGAAGACGCAAGCCAGGCGCGGGCTCATTTTTTGGGGCGCTTCGACCAGCCGGGGTACTTGCGCGATTGCGGCTCGATGCCAACGCCGGGCCCGCGAGCCACACCGCCGCTGACGCGGCACTCACCTTTCTTGAGGCAAGGGTACCCGGGGCTTGCGCCCCCGGGCTCACGCCACAGCCGCCGCTTCTCGGCTCGTGGGCTGCAAGTCCACAAACATTCGCAGCTCGAGAAGCAGGTGTTCCAGCTCACAACAGAGTTGCCATGTGCCACAACGTGGTATAGCTCGGACGGTGGCAGCGCCCGTTATTGCGGGCTGGATTGCCTTGGCTTTTCGTTTACCCATGACGCTGGTGTAGAGTTACGGGACGCCGCATTCGCGGCGGCGACATGGCCGAACACAGCGTCGTCTTCAAAGAACTCTCCTACATCTTTATCGCGGCCATCCTTGGCGGCGCGCTTGCCTGGCGACTGCGGCAGCCGCTCATCCTGGGATACGTGCTGGCCGGCATCGCCATCAGCCCCTACACGCTTGGGCCCCAGGTGCACGACACCGGTACCTTCCAGGTGGTCGCCGAGGTCGGCGTCATCTTTCTGATGTTCACGATCGGCCTGGAGTTCTCGATTGCCGAGCTGATGGAAGTGAAGTGGGTGGCCCTGCTGGGCGGGCCGGTCGGCGTGGTTCTGCTGTCGTTGCTGGGCGCCGGCGTAGGCGTGCTGCTGGGCTGGGGCGGGCTGCGCGGGCTGGTGATGGGCATGATCATCTCCGTCGCCAGTACCATGGTGTTGTCGCGCCTGCTGATCGACAGCGGACAGCTGCAGTCGCCACACGGCAAGGTAATGGTGGCGGTCACGCTGGTCGAAGATGTCATCGTCGTAGTGCTGACAATTCTCATTCCAGTTCTCGGCAACCTTTCGCCGCATCATCTGCTTGGCGTCGCTATCGCCCTGGGAAAGGCTGCGCTGATTCTTGTCCCACTCGGCTTTGCCGCGGTGTACATCGTGCCGCGATCGCTGGAGCGCATCGCGCGGTCCCGCAACCAGGAACTCTTCCTGCTGGTGATCCTGGCGGTGTGCCTGGGAACGGCGGCGCTGACGGAGGCGGTGGGCCTGTCGCTGGCGTTGGGCGCCTTCGCCGCCGGACTGATCATCAGCGCGTCCGACTACGCGCACCAGACGCTGGAGAAGATGATGCCGCTGCGAGACGCCTTCGTGGCGTTGTTCTTCGTCACTGTCGGACTGCTAATCAATCCGCGCGCGGTACTGCGCGAGCCGCTGCTGCTGCTGGTCATCCTCGCCCTCGTGATCGTCGGCAAGTTCGGGGTGTGGGCGGGGGTGTTCAAACTGTTCGGCTATCCTGTGCGGAGCTCCGTTCTGGCCGCAACCGGGCTGACGCAGATCGGGGAGTTTTCCTTCATCCTGCTGCAAGTGGCGTACGCCTCCGGCCTGCTGAACGATCAGTTCTACTATGCGACCTTGGCGGCTTCGCTGCTCTCGATTTTGATCAACGCCAGCCTGGTGCGCGCCGTCCCACTCTGCTTTAAGACCCATAACTAAGCGGATACTCCGGGGTTTGCACGCTTGAATGCGGGCCGCGCAATCGTTAAACTTGCACTTGTTCTGGTGCTTGTCCCCGCCCGCCGAGCCGTTCCCCATGACGGGAGTTTCGACGGCCACTGCTGCAATGATGGTGCAATATGCTGCGGTTTCCACAGCCTAGCCCCAAAATGTTGTGGTAAGTGCCTTGACCCTTCAAAAAATCGGACTTACAGTTGACTTGCTTTGAGCCCCCGGCAGGCTTCCTTGGGCTCTTTGGGGTGACTGATTTCCGGCGTCCGGAGTTTTCGGACTTGATGCGGCAATTGCGCGCGGAGCTTCGCTGCCTTCAGAGGAGTACGCCTTGCTCAAACTAAGAAAGCTGCAGATTCTCGGGTTCAAATCGTTCTGCGACCGCACCGACCTCCGCTTCCCTGGCGAGGGCATCGCGGCCATCGTCGGTCCCAACGGCTGCGGCAAGTCGAACATCTCGGATGCCATCTCATGGGTCCTGGGCGAGCAATCCGCGCGACTGCTGCGCGGCGTCCATATGCAGGACGTGATCTTCGCCGGCACGCGCGAGCGCAAGCCCACCGGCATGGCCGAGGTCTCGCTCACGCTGGTTGATCCCGAAATTTATGGCGATGTTGCCGAGCCCGAGATCGACATCCAGGACGAGTTCGACGAGGACGATTGGGACGAGTCGGCGGTGCGTGCCGAAAGCGCGGCCGAGGTCAAGCGCTATTCCGAGGAAGTTCGGCCCGGGCAGACGGGAGAGGAGAGCGCGGCGACTGATGACAATGGCGAACAGCAGATCCCTCCCCCGCCGGGGCGGTCTCGGGATGACAATTTCGTAACTCCAGCGCCGCCGGATGGATTCGCGGCCGTTGAAAGCACCGGCCCGAATGTCATATTGAAGATCCGCCGCCGCAAGTTCAAGCGCACTTTCAAAGCCGGCGAAATCCAGATCACGCGCCGCCTCTTCCGCTCCGGCGAAAGCGAATACCTGCTGAACGGCAAGCTCTGCCGCCTGCGCGATATTCAGGACATCTTCATGGGGACGGGATTGGGGCCCGAGTCCTACGCGATCATCGAGCAGGGGCGAATCGGCCAAATCCTCAGCAACAAGCCTACCGACCGCCGCGCCATTATCGAAGAGGCCGCCGGAATCACGAAATACAAGGCTCGCAAGCGGCTGGCGGAAGCGCGCCTGGAAGACGCGAAGCTGAACCTCTCGCGTATTAACGACATCTTCGACGAAGTCACGCGCCAGATGAATTCGCTGAAGCGCCAAGCATCGAAGGCCGAGCGCTACGCGCGCCTGCGCGACGAGATGCGGGCCAAGCTGCGGGTGGTGCTGGCGAGCAAGTTTGCGCAGCTGGATGCCGAAGCCGCTGCGCTGGACGAAGAACTGCGCCAGCTGGCCGAGGAGATTCAGCAGCGCGGCGACGCCGTGCAGCAGATGCAGGCCGAGCACGGCGAGCGCACCCAGCGCGGCTATGCCATCGAGCGCGAGGCGCAGGAGAATCGCGAAAAACTAAGCTCGCTGGCGCTCGATCTGGATCGCGCCGCCGCGCGCCGCCGCACCAACGAAGAGCGCTGCGCGGAGCTCGACGCACGCTCTGCCGGCGCCCAGGCCGAAATCGCCAACACCGAACAGCAGCGTGAGCGCCTGCAGCGCGAGCTCGACACCGACCGTGCGACGCTCGAATCGGCCAGCGCCGAAGTGGCCGCCGCGCAAAGCGAATTGCAGCAGCGGCAAGAGGAAGCGGCGCGCGCGACGACTTCGCTGGCGGAAGTGGAACGTCTGCAGGAGCAGCGCCGCACGGCGATTTTCGAAGCGGTCTCCGCCGCCTCTGCCGTGCGCAATCGTCTGGCGCAGGCCGAAGAGCGCATCGCCACCCTCGATCGCGAGGCGCAGCGCCTGCGCGACGAAACTGCCGCCGCCAATCAGCAATTGGAAAGCTTCGGCGGCCAGCGTGGGCAACTCGGCCTGGAGTTCGAGACGGCATCGCAACGCGTCGACGCCCTGAATACGCAGATTGCCGATGCGCGCCAGCAGCTCGAAGCGGGACGAGTTGCGGAGACGGAAAGCAAACGCCATCTGGACTTGATGCGCGGCGAATTTGCCGCTTTACTAGGGAAGAAGAGTTCGCTCGAGGGCGCAATTACGGAGCACGGCTATGCCACCGATTCGGTGCGCAAGCTCTTCACCTCCGGCGCGCTGCAGGGCGGGCGAGCGCCTGCGGGTGTGCTCGCCGACTTCCTTGAAGTCGACGACCGCTACGAGCACGTGGTCGACGATTTTTTGCGCGATGAGCTGAACTACATTGTGGTGAAGTCGTGGGATGCCGCCGACGAAGGCCTGCGCCTGCTGCGCAGCGACGTGGACGGGCGCGCCACCTTCCTGGTGCACCCCGACGATTCGCAGGCAAAGTTTTCGTTCCACGTGGACGAGTCGGCACCGCAGGCCTCGCATGGTGACGGCGTGGTTCCGCTCAAGCACTGTATTCGCGTGCTCAATGGCTTTGGCAAATCGCTCGAGGTCATCCTGCCGAAGCTGGGCAACGGCTTCATCGTGCCCGATCCCGACCTGGGGCGCTCGCTGGCGCTGGAGAACCCCGATGCCTTCTTCCTGGCGCAATCGGGCGAGTGCTTCCACAACGTAACCGTTACCGGCGGCAAGCAGCGCAGCCAGGGCCCGCTCTCGATGAAGCGCGAGCTGCGCGACGTGACGGTGCAGATGATGGAGCTGGAGCGCGGCATGGGCGAAAAGGAAATCACCATTGCCCGCGTGGCCCGCGAAATCGCCGACCTCACCGGACTGTTGCAGCGGCTGGAAGACGAGAAGCGCGATGCCGAGCGCCAGGCCATGACCTCCGAACACACCTTGCGTCAGCTTGAGGGCGAGATGACGAGGCTGCGCGACCGGCTGGCGACGTATGAGAGCGAGTTGCGCCGCGTTGGGGAAGAACGCGTCGAACGCGACAGCTTTATCGGCGTACAGCGCGGTGAGCTCAGCAGTCACGAAGAGCGGCAGCGCATGCTGGAGGCCGATGCCCATGCGGCGCAGAACAGCCTGGAGTCGCTGCGGCAGCACCGCGACGAGGCCGTGCAGCTGGCCGGCGAAGGACGCGCTACCCTGGCCACGCTGGAAGAACGGCGCCGTGGCGCGATGCTTGCCGTGCAACGCATCGAGGCGATGCTGGCGGAAGTTGCAGGGCAACTCGGCAAATTGCAAGCGCAGCTCGAAGCGGCGGTCGCGGAGAAGCAGCAGCGCGAGGCGGAGAACGTTCGGCTGGCTGAGCAGATCGTGGTTTGGACGGATGAGCGCGAGGCAGCGCAACAGCGAGAGCTCGAGCTGCAGGAAGAACTGCAATCCGCGCGCACGCGCGCAGCCGAGCTGGAAGAGGAACTGAAGACGGCGCGCCAGGCGCTTGATGCCGCGCGCGACCGCCGCGGCGAATTATCCGCCTCGCAGGCACGTGTCCAGTCGGACGTGGAGCACATGGCGGAGAGCTGCGTGCAGGAACTGGGCGCGCAGCGCGACGAACTAATGGCCGATGTCTCGCTGCCGCGGCTGGCGGGCGAGGAGCTGGCCAGCGAGGACAACGCTTATCGCGAGATGCGCACGCGCCTGGACAACATGGGCCCGGTAAACATGATGGCGCTGGAGGAATATAAAGAGACGGCCGAGCGCCACCAGTTCCTGGAGACGCAACGCCAGGACCTGCTGCAATCGATCGAGAACACGCAGAACACGATCAAGGAGATTGACACCATCTCGCGGCAGAAGTTCGAAGAAGCCTTCAACATCATCAACGAGAACTTCGGGCGCACGTTCAGCAAGCTGTTCGGCGGCGGCCAGGGCTTTATGCGCCTTACCGACATGGAGAACTCGGCCGAAAGCGGCATCGACGTAGTCGCTTCGCCCCCGGGCAAGAAGCTGCAAAATGTGCTGCTGCTGTCGGGCGGCGAGAAGGCGCTGACCGCGCTGGCGCTGCTGGTCGGCATCTTCCAGTATCAGCCCAGCCCCTTCTGCATCCTCGACGAAGTCGACGCGCCGCTGGACGAAGCCAACGTGGGCCGCTTCACCGAGCTGGTGCGCGAAATGAGCGTGCAGACGCAGTTCATCCTCATCACGCACAGCAAGAAGACGATGACGATGGCGCCAGTGCTGTACGGCGTGACCATGCAGGAACCGGGGGTGTCGAAGCTGGTGTCGGTACGTTTCAGCGAAGACGCAAGGCCAGCACTCGCGACCGCGTAGCGCCGTAACTGCGGAATTGTTTACTCCGCGTCGTGAAAGATGATGCCCAGCGTGTACCGGCTGCCGCTGCGGACGCGGGCGACGCCATGCCGCATGTTTGCGCGATAGTGTCCCTTCGATCCTTCAACAGGGCGATAGCGTGTGGTGAAGATGACGCTGCAACCTTCGTTAGGGGTGACGACCTGCGCCCGGGACTGCGCGCGCGGGCGCTGCTCGACCAGCACAAACTCGCCGCCTTCCCAGTCGCGGCCCTGCTGGCCGAGGAGGAAGACCATCTGCAGAGGAAACGCCAGCGCTCCGTAGATGTCCTGGTGCAGGCAGTTGTAGCCACCTTCTTCGTAGTGCAATAGCAATGGCGTGGGGCGTATCTGTCCGGCGCGATGGCAGAGTTGAAGGAACTCCTCATGCCGGCCGGGAAAGCGAGTTTTCTCTCCCAGCCACTCCGCCCATTGATTCGCAGTGCTCGCCAGGTACGGATAGGCGTGGGTGCGCAACTCGCGCACAATCTCCGGCAGCGGGTTGGCGAAGTATTTGTAGTCGCCGCGTCCGAAGCGCAGCCGCTCCATGATCACGGTGCTGCGAAACAGCTCGTCGCTTGCGTAGAGGCCGCGCAGATCGCTGCATTCCTGCGGGGTGAGTACCGGCGGAGTGACGGCGTATCCCAACTCCGACAGCTGCCGATAATAGTCGTCCCACGCCAGGCCTTCCAGGCGCTGTTGAATGCTAGGAGATGCAGTTTCGCTTTGAGTCTGTGTCATATGAATTAAGTCTGGCAGCTCGCCGCCGCCGCCGCTATCCGCGGATTGCGGCCGAAGCGGAATGGTTCCCACCATTGCGATAGGATGATTATCGCTCTTACGATGGGCGAATCGAACGCCTAGTCGGCCAGCGCGCGATGCACATCCCCGACGGATACCTGAGCCCCTCCACCTGCGCGGTGCTATACGCCGGCGCGGCGGCGGGGTGGTACGTCGCGCTGCGGCGGTTGAAACGCGTGCTGCTGACGCGAGTGATCCCACTCATCTCCGTCTTCGCCGCCTTCTCGTTTGTGGTGATGATGTTCAACCTGCCGCTGCCCGGCGGAACGACCGGGCACGCGCTGGGGGTGACGATTGCGGCGATCGTGCTCGGGCCTTCGGGTGCGATTCTTGCGCTCTCGATTGCGCTCGCCATTCAGGCGCTCTTCTTCGGTGATGGCGGGATCAGCACGCTGGGCGCGAATTGCTTCAACATGGCGATCGTGGGCTCGCTGGTCGCATATGGCGCCTATCGCCTGATGAGTGCGCGAGCGGCTGTCGGCGATCGCCGCCGCATCATCGCAGCCGGCATTGCAGGCTATGTTGCGGTGAATGCCGCCGCCCTATGCGCCGCCATGGAGTTCGGCATCCAGCCCATGCTGTTTCACGATGCGAGCGGCACGCCGTTGTATGCGCCTTATCGTTTGGGGGTGGCGATTCCGGCAATGATGATCGGCCACCTTACCTTCGCAGGCATGGCCGAAGCCGTGATTTCCGCCGGGATTGTCGCTTATCTGCAGGTGGCCGATCCTGCCCTACTTAGTAGGAGTCTGACATTGTCGTACACTAGCCTTGTAGGAGCGGCGAAGTTGCGCCCGGTCGCTAGCAGCACGCGGCGCTTATGGATAGCGGTCGCAATGCTCATGCTCCTAACCCCACTAGGGATACTGGCGGCGGGAACGGCGTGGGGAGAGTGGTCACCGGCGGAGCTGGCACGGGGAGCCTCCTCCAGGGCCGCGGCTGTTCGGTCGCTTAGGCCGGAGGCTCCGTCGGGGATGCAGCGGCTCTCGCATCTGTGGACCGCTCCGTTTCCCGCCTATGCGCCGGCATTCGTCAGAAGCCGCGGCTTCGGATATCTTCTCTCCGCCATGTTCGGAGTTGGCCTTCTGCTGTGCCTTTCGTTGGCCGCGCAGAGGGTGCTCGAACGTCAGCGTCGCAGGAGAGCCGCGGCATGAGCGGGCGATTCCTGGAATCCACCGCGATGGGTTTTGCGCGGGCCATCACGCGTGCGATGGAGTCGGAACGCATCGCTCGTCAACGCGGGCTGTTGCAGCGGCTCGATCCGCGAGTGCGCGTCGTCGGGCTGCTCTCGCTAATACTGGCGGCCACCTTGACGCGAAAGATCGGCGTGGTCGCGGCGTTGTTCGGAGTGGCAGTTTTGCTGGCAATTTTGTCGCGCGTCAGCCTGCTGCTGCTGTTGCGGCGCGTGTGGCTGGTGGTGCTCGCCTTCACCGGCGTGATCGCGTTGCCGGCGATATTCATCACCCCGGGAACGGTGATGGCGAGAACCGGGGCGCTGCAGGTGACGGAGCAGGGGCTGCGCACCGCGACGTTGCTGGTGCTGCGCGTGGAAACGGCCGTCAGCCTCTGCTCGCTGCTGGTGCTGTGCACGCCGTGGGCGATGGTGTTGCAGTCGCTGCGCGCGCTGCGGCTGCCGAGAGAGGCGGTCGCGATGCTGGCCATGACTTACCGGTACGTGTTCCTTCTGGTGGAGACGGCGAGTCAGATGTTCGAGTCGCGCCGCAGCCGAAGAGTCGGCATTCTGCCGGGAGCGGAACAGCGACGAATGGCGGCGCGCACCGCCGGGGTGCTGCTGAGCAAGACGGTCGAAACCAGCAACGAAGTGTATCTGGCGATGCAGTCGCGCGGCTTTCGCGGCGAAGTCGAGACGCTTTCCTCGTTGCATATGACAATGTGGGACTACATTGGCCTGCTGCTCTTTCTTCTAGCGGGAGCGTTCGCCGCCTGGATAGGCAGGTGAGGCAAGTGCCGCCGATGTTTGAGCTGCGCGAGGTGTTCTTCGATTACGACGGAGTCCCCGCATTGCAGGGACTTTCGCTGGACATCGCAAAAGGAGAGCGGGTGGCGCTGCTCGGCGCCAACGGCTCCGGCAAATCGACGCTGCTGCGTCTGCTGGACGGCCTGTATCCGGCGGCGAAGGGTGCCGTGCTCTTCGAGGGCGCGCCACTCACTGCGGAGCATCTTCAGGACGACAGCTTCACGCTGCCTTTCCGCCGCCGGGTGGCCCTCGTCTTCCAGAACCCCGACGTTCAGCTGTTTAATCCCACAGTGTGGGATGAGGTGGCGTTTGCGCCGTTGCAGTTGCGATGGCCGAAGGAACAGGTGGTCGCGCGAGTGGACGAGACGCTGAGGCTGATGGGAATCTCGGCGCTGCGCGAGCGGCCGCCTTACCGGCTGTCGGGTGGCGAGAAAAAACGCGTGGCCCTGGCGTCGGTGCTGGTGCTCGATCCCGAGGTCCTGTTGCTGGACGAGCCGACGGCCACGCTCGATCCACGCAGCCAAAGCCAGGTGATCGATCTCATTCAGGAGTGGAAAGGTTCGTCCAGGACGGTGATCACGGCAACGCATCAGTTGGAGATCGTGGAGGACATTGCCGACCGCATCATCGTTATGGAGGAAGGACGCGTGGCCGCGGACGGCGCAACGGGGCAGATTCTGGGCGACCGCGAATTGCTGTTGCGGGCCAATCTGGTGCACGCGCACCGGCACTCGCATGGCGATGTGACCCACTCGCACCCGCACGTTCATTCGCACGGCAAGCACGAGCATTAGTCCCAAAAAATGGCGGCGAGAGAATTGGGTATAGCTCAGGATGACACCGGCTTGAGGGACCAGCCCGCTGCCTTGACATTCCCTGGTGGCGGTCCCACCATGCCCTTCATCGGCTATTCGAGGAGGGCCACGTTATGGAGCACACACAATCGACCGACCAGGTTACCCTGACCAACTTCGGCGCGCGGATGGTGAGTCCGGCGCCGCTCACCAAGTTCGGCAAGGGCGGCTTCCGCGAGTTCAAGGAGTTTGCGCTGAAGGGCACGGTGCTCGACATGGCCATCGGCATCATCCTGGGCGTGGCCTTCGGCAAGGTGAACACCTCGTTCGTCGACGACATCATCATGCCGCTCATCGGCCGCATCTTTGGCAAGCTGGATTTCTCGAACCTGTTCCTCAGCCTTACCGGCGTGCACTTCGAGTCGCTGGCGGCGGCGAAGGCCGCTGGAGTAGCGACGCTCAACTACGGCCTCTTCCTGAACGCGATCTTGAATTTTCTCATCGTGTCGTTTGGCGTATACATTCTGATCCGGCAGGTCAACCGCTTCCACCGGGTGCAGGAGGTTTCGATGCGAGAATGTCCATTCTGCCGCAGCGCGATTGCGCCGCAGGCGACACGCTGTCCTTATTGCACCTCGGCGGTTGAGGCGACGCCGCAACCCAAGTCGCCGTAGCCCAACGCCAAGGCGGCTTCCGCTGAACGAACTCCGCACAGCGCAACAGGAATAGACCTACCCCGGAGGACCACAGTGATCGACGAACGGGCGTTTATCGCCGAGGTGGAATCGGCAAGCGCGGAACATTTCGCCGAGATCCTGCGCACCGCCAACATGGAGCAGCAGCGCGCCATGCAAGTCCATTTTGGCGCGCCAAAGTTCGAGCGGCTGCGGCTGCTGGCACAACAGCAGATAACGCGCGGCGCAGCGCAGAAGAAAGGCAAAGTCGTGCTGCTGGCCGGCATTCTGGGCAGCGAGATCACGGTGGGCGCGCAGAAAATCTGGTTCAGTCCCGTGCGCATCTTCGCCGGCGATTTTGCCGAGCTGCAGGTGGACGACTCCGGATTGCCGCTGCAGACCTCGCGTGCCACCGGGTTGCTGCGGCGCTACTACGGGGAGATCGAGCAGACGCTGCTACGCGACTGGGACGTGCTGTCGTTCCCGTTCGATTGGCGGCTGGACATCCGCGGCTCCGCCGATCAGTTGAAGGCCGCCATCCTGCAGCGCTTCGGCAGCGCCGAGGGGGTGCATCTGGTCGCGCATTCCATGGGCGGGCTGGTGTCGCGCTGCTTTGCCCAGCGGCATCCCGAGACATGGAGCGCGATGGGCAAACTAATCATGCTGGGTACGCCTAACCACGGCTCGCTCGCGATCACGCAGCTCTACGCCGGCATGTACCGGCTGATGCGCGTCATCGCCGCCATCGATGTGCACCACACGCTGCCGCAGTTGCTGCAGTACGCCAGGCTTTTTCCCGGCACTTATCAGATGCTGCCTCGACCGGGCCTGCTGAAGGAGACGGCCAATCCGGAGCGGATCTTCGACGCGACGACGTATGGCGCGCTGAACCCGCCGGCATCGCGGCTGGAGGATGCGCGAAGATTCCAGGATGAGGCGTCTCCGATTCTGAATGCGGAACGCATGGTGTATATCGCCGGCAGCAATCAGCCCACCGCCGATGGCGTCTCCGATTGGAGCAAGCTGTCCGGCGCAGACGGTTATCACATGACGTCGCTGGGTGACGGCACCGTGCCGCACTCGCTGGGATTGCTGGACAATGTGCCGGCCTACTACGTCGTCGCCGAACACAGCGCGCTGCCGGACAATCCGTCGGTGATGGCGGCGGTGCAGCGAATCATGGAGGGCGAGACGCCCGAGCTGCCGGATACTCCTCCAACCGCGCGCGGAGCCGACGATGTGGACGCTCTGCGCCAGCAGCGGCAAGTGCAGGACGATGTCGCAGTCAACCAGGCGCGTGCTCTGGGAACGCAATTGGGCAGCGCGCGAGGCGCCGAGCAAATTGTGCTTCCGGAGGAGAAGCAGATTGCCGACCTGGCGTTCCTGGGAAGCGCGCAGCCGCTGGCCATGGCAGCCGCCGCGGGTCCGCCGAGTGCCGGCGGTCCGGTGAGCATCAGCCTGAGCTCTCTTCCCGGCGGCCCTATAAAGCCGCCAGCGCCTCCCCCGGCCGCTCCCGCGCTTCGTCTCAACATCTGTCATTGCAAGATTGAGGATGTGGGCGCCGATGGCGGTCCGGCCATGGACCCGAAGGTCGACGCCATTGCGGTGGGACACTACCTGGGAGTGATGCCTGTCTTCGCCGAGCTGGCCCTGGACCGGGCAATCTCCAGCGGCGTGGTTCCGGCATTGCGGGCGGAGGCGCCGCCCATGAATGAGGACGATCGCGACGCCTCCGGCCTTATTGCGCAATTCACGCAGCGTGGGCTGCTGCACGGCGAACTTGGACGCCCATTCTTCATTCCCGATCCGCGCGATGCCAACCGGCTGATCGTGGTCGCCGGCATGGGACCGGTGGGCCGCTTCGGCGAGCCGGAGTTGACGGTGCTGGCCCGCGAAACATTCTGGTCGCTGGCCACGATGGGCAAGCGGCACCTGGCCAGCGTGCTGATCGGCTCGGGCTCGGGCAACCTGGATACGGAAACCGCCTTGCGCGCGTGGCTGCGCGGCGTGGCTTTTGCGATTGCCAATCGTCCCGACGCAGCGCGGTTGCAGGAGCTGAGCTTCGTCGAGAGGCGTGCGGACAAGGCCGAAGAGCTGCGATTGACGGCCATGCAGCTCCAGAGCTCCATCCGCGCGCTCGGCCTCGAAATCGAGGTGACTCCCACGGAGCCAATTCCGCAGGAGGAAGAGCCGGCGCCGCCGGCGACCAGCCACCACGATCGAAAAAAGAAGCGTGTTGCCACGCGCATTGCGGTCGAACTGCAGGACGAGTTCTATCGCTTCAGCGCGTTGAGTTACGAGGCCTCCTCGCCGGAGCGGGCCGTCAAACTGAATCTCGACCTGGTCAGGCAGGCCAACGATGCGATTTCCATTCAGCCGGATGAAGACGGGGCGCGAGGCTGGGGCTCGTTTCTGTTCAAGTATCTGGTGCCCGGTGACCTGCAATCCAAGCTCTCAGGCGGCGCGCCGATCGTGGTGGCCTGCGACAGCAACGTCGCGCAAATCCACTGGGAGCTGATGGTCTCTCCCGATTCGGCGGCCGCCGCGCTGGGCGATTGCTTCCTGGGGCTTTCGCCCGGCATCACGCGGCAGCTGCGCAACAACTTCGAAGGCATTCCCGAGCCGCCACCGCCGTCGCGCCATACGCTGCGCGTGCTGGTCATCGGCGACACTTGCGCGGAGAATCCGCTGCCGGGCGCGGCGGCCGAGGCGGCGGCGGTCACCCAGTTGTTTGAGGAGCTGCCGAAGGACCTGGCGGGGATGGGAAGGAAGGTGGATCTCGTGGTGGAATCGCTGATCGGCCCGATGCAAGCCAGTTGCATCGAGGTGCTGAAGCGGCTGATGACGCAGACCTACGACATCCTGCATTATTCGGGACACTGCGTGTACGACAGGGTCGATCGCACAAAATCGGGATGGCTGTTCAGCGGCAGCCAACGGCTGACCGCGAACGAACTGACGCGGGTGGACCGCGTGCCTCCGTTTGTTTTCTCGAATGCCTGCGAGTCAGGAGTGACGCCGTCGCGTCCGGACCTGCGCACTCCCGAGCTGGCGCCCAGCTTTGCCGAGGCGTTTTTCGGACGCGGTGTCAAGAATTTCGTGTGCACGGCATGGCCGGTGCAGGATGCCCCTGCGGCCTTGTTTGCGTCGGCATTTTATTCCAGCCTGCTGGGCAAGGAGAGTGGGCAGCCTGCCTTCATGAATGACGCGATGCGGGCGGCGCGAGAGGCGGTACGAGCGAAATTTTCGGGAGTGCTGGGCTGGGCCGCGTATCAGCACTACGGCAACCCGTATTTCAGGATGGTGTGACGGAACGCGCTGGCTTTTGATGGGGATCAGGGTACGCGTCGAGTGTCGCCCGCTGAAGCGATCGTGACCCTCATAAAGAGCGGCAGGGACGCGGGCCTGAAGGCCCGCTCTACCACCTGTTTGCCGCCGGCTGCATTTGGTCGCCCGTCCGTTTCGTGGCGGATCTTTTTAGTCGCGGGACCCTTCTAGTCGCCGGACGACGCCTCTTGCGGAACCACGGAGACGAACTTGCCCAGCGAGCCGCGGTCTTTGTACTCGACCAGGCCGGTGATCTTGGCAAAGAGGGTGTCATCCTTGCCGCGGCCGACATTCAGGCCTGGCTTAATGCGCGTGCCGCGCTGGCGAACGATGATGGAGCCGCCGGATACGAGCTGTCCGCCGAACGATTTCACGCCCAGGCGCTGCGCGTTGGAGTCGCGGCCGTTGCGTGAGCTGCCTAAACCTTTTTTGTGTGCCATAACAAATCCTCAATCGTAGGTGTTCTGCAAATCGGAGGCGGCAATCCGGGCTCGCGACGCGATGCGGCGGACGGCCGCTACGGCGTTCAGCAACACGGAATCGAAGCGCCGGGCGCTCGCCGTCAGCACTACTATGAACTGGTGGAGCAGCATCGTGGCTAAGCTTTGAGCTCCTGGCCGTTCACGCTGATGCCGGTGATCTTCACGGCAGTGTACGGCTGGCGATGCCCATTCAGCTTCTTGTACTGCTTCTTACGCTTGTAGTGGAAGACCAGCACTTTGTCGCCGCGGCCCTGCTCGACCACCTGCGCGGTGACGAATGCCTTCGACGGCCTGGCGAGCTCGCCCTCTTTGCCGCTGACCGCCAGCACCTCGTCGAACTGAATGTTTTCGCCGCCGGCCTGCGGCAGTTTCTCGATCTCAATCACGTCCCCGGGTGCGACGCGATATTGTTTTCCCCCGGCGCGGATGACCGCGTACATGGCAATGCCTCCAATGGTCCGCAGAATCGGCCTGAGTCCCTCGCGCGATAGCGCGCTAGGGCCGGCACATGCAGACCCGAACTTTTTGCGCTTGCAAGTCCCCCAGCCGGAAAGCGCTTTTTTCGCGAGCCGAGTGGCCCGCCATCTTCCCGGAAGACCCGGCTGCTACTCCCGGCGACCGCGAAACTGCTGGCCGTCCGGAACCCCGGGTGGAGGGCGCCCTGATGGGCTGCTGCTACAGGCAAACCATAGAAGTATAGCGTGTTTGGGCAGAGCTGGTCAAAGCGGAGCTGGTGGCCGGCGGTGGGTCAGTTGGAATTTGTAGCGGTGGAAGAGCCAGACTTCACTCCGGCGAAATCACGGGCCATTCACGGCGGCTTTACAGTTTGCTGAAAAACTCGTGGCAACGAGCCGTTCGGGTAGAGCTGGCCCTCAGGCCAGCGTCTAAGCCATCCAATTTCATGTTTCCGAGCGAGCTTCAGCTCGCGAGGAACCCGCCTTTCCGGATTTTTCAGCAACTGTTTAGCCCTGGCAACCGAGGCTAAAACCCTCTTCCGTCATCGTTTTTCGGCACGGCTGAAGCTGTGCCTTTTCACCGCTCAGATTTCAAAACTGACCCATTTCCCGCGCCGATGGCCTTCCACTGGAACTGAATGATGTCCGGAAAATAGCGCACCACGAACTCCGCGCTATGACGTCCCGGATACACGTGGAACTCATGCGGGATGCCACGCGACTTCAGCAGGCGGTCCAACTCCTGCGCCCCCTGGTCGAAGCCATAGTCGTCATTGTTGCCGACGTTGAAGTAGATCTTCATCTGCTTGAGAGTGGCAGCACTGTCGGCCTCGGCAAAATGGAAAACGTTGTTGCCGTCGAAGTAGGCGCGATCGAAGGGCGAGCCGTAGACGTCTCCCAGCAGACTTCCCGGAGAGCCGGGCGCACCGCTGCTGAGGTCCTTCGGCAGCTGGGCAATCAGCGCCGGCATCTGCGCGCTTACCGCGGCAAAGTCATGCGGATACTTGAAGGCAAACCGCAGCGCCCCGTAGCCTCCCATGGAAACGCCGGTGATGCCGCGGGTGGCGCGCGTGCCCTCGGCGCGATACTTCTTTTCCATGTGCGGCATGAACTCGCGCATGAAGAAGTCCTCGTAGCGGAGCTTCCCGCTGGCAGAGTTGATGTAGAACGTGTGGCCCGCGCTGGGCGCGAGAATGATGAAATCGCCGACTTTGCCCTGACTGCGCAGCTCCGCGACCAGGTCCCAGCCGCCGGAGTTCAGCAGCGACTGCTCGTCGTCGCCCAGCCCGTGCAGGTAATACAGCACCGGGTAGCGGCGCGTCTTGTCCTGATCGAAGCTGGGCGGCAGGAAGGCGCAGTAGCGCACCGGCCGCGCCAGGATCTCGGAATGGATCACCGAGCACTCGGCACGGCCCTGGGCATGAGCTAAATGCGCCCACAAGAGTGCGATCAAAAACAGTGCAAAGCGGTTGAAGGGTTGTCGCAGCATACGGAAAGCAATAGTTCGGGCCGTGATTACATTCATTATTGAAGAGGAGTTGACTCAAGTTCTGCGGAGCAACCGTAACAAGCGTTCATCGAAATCAAATGATTCGATATTGACGACTCTTGCCTGGAACCCAGGAGCGTGAGGGTACAGGACAACATTGAGCTCCTGCGGAACAATGACGGAGGGAACCAGGAACACGGGGATGCCTGATTGGTCGATGCCGCCAACGCTTCCTCGGGAGTCGCACGTCTGGTGGCCACCGCGTCAGGAATCTCGATAGTCACCAACACATAATCCAGAGGCACATCGGAGATGTCCAAATGCACCAGTACCTCGGCGAGGGCCAACGAGGGCTGTTGGGCGGCGTAGATGACCGGTGTGCCCTTTCGATTGCAGCGGCCCGCAGCATACAGACTGCCAGTTCGGCCAGATCATTGGCGTACTTGCGCCGAGTCAGGCGGTAGGCGATCACGCGAACATGCCGTGATCGATCCGAACCAGTTCTTCCTCGACGGCAGCAGGATCTTGCGTCAGAACCTGCAGCGGGCTTTGATTGTTGAAAGTACGGCTGGGCCGATTGAGCCAGGTCATCGCTCGGCTCCTGGAGCCAAAGGTATCCACCGCGTGGCCCAAAACTTGAGCATAACGTAGCGTTGCGCGATCGATCACTTGCAAATCGATCTCAAGGCCAAGTTCTGCAAGTCTCCTCATTAGAGTTGTTGATTTGCCGGTTGCGCCACCAGCAATAACCAACATCGGTCCGACCCGCTGCTCCATTACTTCGTTTCGCGCTGTGGATTGCTGCTTATGCTGCTCAGAGACGTCAGCTTTGCGTTTTGCTTTGAGCCGGCTCATGGCTGACATTTTACCGAACCTGTATTGAGCATCCTATTCGTATTTCAGCGTCTGCACGGGATCGAGCCGCGCGGCCCGGCTTGCCGGGTACAGTCCTGCCAGCAGGCTTACCAGGATTGAGAACACGATCGCCGCGCCGATCAGCCATGTCGGCAAGATCCACACCGGCTCGGCGGGCAGCTGGTGATTGTGCAGGTAGATGCCTGTGCCCAAATTGATCGCCTTGCCGATGGCGAAGCCCAGCGCGATTCCCAACACACCGCCGAAGAAGCCCATGGCGCCGGCTTCGGTGAAGAACAGCGCTTTCACGTCGGTGTCGCTGGCGCCGATGGCTTTCATCACGCCAATCTCGCGCCGCCGCTCCAGCACTGCCATCACCAGCGTGTTGACGATGGCCAGCGTCGCCACGGCGAGGGCCAGTGAACCGAAGATGCCGAGGAACAGGTCGAGCACGGTGAAGAAGCGGCGCAGGCTCTTGGTCGCGTCCAGCACAGAGAAGGTGCGGAAGCCCATCTGCTTGATCGCATCTTGCACCTGCGCGACTTTGGCAGGGTCTTTCACGCGCACGGTGAGCGTCATGAAGGTCTTTCCCTGGCCGCGAAGCGGGCTGCGCATGTCGCTGAACTGCGCCATGTTCAGCTTCTCGGTGAGATCGACGGGCAGGAAGATGCGTCCGCGGGAGACAGTGCGCATGCCGCCGTAAGGCTCCTCATCGACGATGCCGACCACCTTCAATGCCTGCGTCTTGCGTACTACGGAGAAGCCGTAATCGTCGCCTGCGCTGGAGTTATCGGCCTGACCCCCCGGCAGCTCCGGCCGCCCGGAATGTTCCGCATCGGCGGTGAGCGGCTGATGTTCGCCGTACCGAAGCGTGACTTGCTTGCCGATCAGCGACTTGGGATTTTGCGGCTCCAGCTCCTTGGCAAAGTCGTTCAGCAGGATCACTTCCGGCGCCGCGGAGCCGGAAAAGAACTTGCCTTGCAGGCTTTCGAAGGCTTCGTTCTCGCGCGCTGACATGGGCAGCCCGGTGACAAAGCCGAAGTGAGTTTTGCCGCCGTAAAGAATTTCGCCCATCACGCGGATCTCGGGCTCGACCTCGGTCACGTACGGCAAGCGTTGCATCTGCCCGCGCGCAGCCTCATCCAGTGCCGGAGCCTTTTCAGGATTCTGATCTTTGCGATCCTCGTCGCGGTCCCAGCCGCGCGCGTCGACCTTGGAGGCGACGAAGACGGTGTCGAACATTCCCGATCCCGCCAGCCTGCGGGTCGCAAGCTGCTGCAGACCCACTCCGAGCGACAACATGGCGACCAGCGAAGCGACGCCTACAGAGATGCCGACGGTGGTCAGGCCATTGCGCAGCTTCGATTGCCGGAGGTTGCGCACGGCCAGCTCCAGCATGTCGTAACGCTTCATGCCAGCGCCTCCTGCGTGCCGTTTGGATTTGCCGCCGCGGCCCCGCCTGGTTGCGCGATGGCAGCCGCCGGGGTGGAGGAGATGAGCTTGCCGTCCGCAAGAAAGATGAGACGATGCGCAAAGCGGTCCGCCAGCGCCCGCTCGTGCGTGACCATCACGACCGTCATGCCCAGCGAGACGCTGACCTCGCGGATCAAGTTCAGGATGTCCTCGCCGGTGCGGCTGTCGAGATTGCCTGTCGGTTCGTCGGCCAGCAGCAGGGCCGGCCGGTTGACCAGCGCGCGCGCAATCGAGACGCGCTGCTGCTCGCCGCCGGAAAGCTCGGACGGCCTGTGCTGAAGCCGCTGGCCCAGGCCTACGCGCTCCAGCGATTCGCGAACCCGACGCTCGCGCTCGGCGCGCTCCACTTCGGCGAAGCGCAACGGCAGCTCGACATTATCGACCACCGTCATGCTCGGAA
>DASRGM010000003.1:0-11059 GCA_035651035.1 Terriglobales bacterium | reverse complement strand
TCATGAAGTTGGAGATCACGCGTCCATCGTTGAGCTGCAGCCGCGGGCCATAGGTGTTGAAGATGCGCACGATGTGCGTGTCAACCTTGTGGTAGCGATGATACGCCATCGTGACGGCTTCGGCGAACCGCTTGGCCTCGTCATAGACCGAGCGCGGACCGATGGGGTTGACATGTCCCCAATAGGTCTCCTTCTGCGGATGCTCGAGGGGATCGCCGTAACATTCGGAGGTGGAGGCCAGCAGGAACTTCGCACCATGAATCTTCGCCAGCTCGAGGCAATTCATGGTACCGAGCGAGCCGACTTGCAGCGTCTCGATGGCATGCTCCAGGTAGTCGACGGGACTGGCGGGCGAGGCGAAATGGAAGATGTAGTCGAGTTTGCCAACGTCGAAAGGCCGGCAGACGTCCTGCTCGCGGAACTCGAAGTGCGGCTCGCGTGCGAGGTGGGCGATGTTGTTGCGCGAGCCGGTAAGCAGATTGTCGGCGCAGACGACGGTATGGCCCTCGGCGAGCAATGCATCGCAAAGATGGGAGCCGACAAACCCGGCGCCGCCGGTAACAAGTATGCGCATAGGAAGGACGCTGATCGCTGTTCGCCATTCGTTCTTCGCCTTTCGCCAGAATGCGAGAAGGAACGTTCTGGCGAATAGCGGAATGGCGAATAGCGAATCGCGAACAGCGAACCAACAGACTATCCGGGCAGAGGCCGCTGCGCAATCGTGTGATGCGCGTCATGGCGTTCGCGGCGGCGACGGCCTAGCATTAAGCCATGACCGATCGTGAAACCGATCTGCTGATTATCGGTGCAGGCATTGTCGGGCTGGCCACCGCGCTCGAGGTAACGCGGCGTTTTCCGAAGATGCGGCTGGTTGTCGTCGAGAAGGAAGCGCGCGTTGCCGCCCATCAGACCGGACACAACAGCGGCGTCATCCACTCCGGCCTTTACTACAAGACAGGATCGCTGAAGGCTCGCAATTGTGTTGCCGGCGCCGCCTCGATGAAGCGCTTCTGCCAGGAGCACGGCGTGCCCTACGAGGAATGCGGCAAGCTGGTGGTGGCGACGAGCGAAGAAGAGGTGCCGCGACTGGAGGCGCTGCACCAGCGCGGCAACGCCAACGGTGTTCCTGGGCTGCGCATGCTGCAGCGCGACGAGTTTCGCGAGAAGGAGCCGCACTGCGAGGGCCTGCGTGCGTTGCATGTGCCGAGCACCGGCATCGTCGACTACACCGCGGTCGCGCAGAAGTATGCCGAGCTGATTGGGCAGGCGGGCGGCGAGATTGTGCTGGGCGCGAAAGTCATTGGGCTGCGCGCCGGCGGCGAGAATGTTGTGGAGACCAGCGCGGGAGCGTTTCGCGCGGACTACGTCATCAACTGCGCCGGTCTCTACAGCGACGCGATTACCCGCATGGCCGGCGTCGAGACGAATCTGGAGATTGTGCCCTTTCGCGGTGAGTATTACGAAGTGCGGCGCGAGCGCCGGGAGCTCATCCGGAACCTGATCTATCCCGTGCCCGATCCACGCTTCCCGTTTCTGGGAGTGCACTTCACGCGACGCGTGAACGGCAGCGTCGAAGCCGGGCCGAACGCCTTGCTGGCTTTTCGTCGTGAGGGTTACACGGGCGCCGCGCCCGATCTTCGCGAGGCGATGGAGATGCTGCGCTTTCCCGGCTTCTGGAAGATGGCCCGCAAGTACTGGCGCAAGGGCATCGAGGAGCAGTACCGGTCGTGGGCAAAGCCGGCGTTCACTCGCGCGCTGCAGAAGATGGTGCCGGAGCTCACCGAATCCGACCTGGCGCAGGGTGGTTCCGGGGTGCGCGCGCAGGCGGTCGATCGCAACGGCAACCTGGTCGATGACTTTCATTTTGTGCACAGCGGCAGGATGATCCATGTGTGCAATGTGCCCTCGCCGGCGGCGACGGCATCGCTCGAGATCGGGCGCGAGATCGTGGACATGATGGCGAAGCGGTTTGAGCTGGCGCCGGGTCAGGTTGCTTCACACCAGAACTAGCTTCCGTTCACTCAGCGTGCTCTATTACTTAGATACACCCGAGGGCGAAGCCCAGTGCGGCACAGACTTCGGCCAGACGCTCCGCATTCAACGTGCCCAGGCGGCGGCCCAAATGCGCTTTCGAAACCGTGACCACATTGTGAAGGTTTACGGCGCATGGGTGTTTCATCCCATCCTTTTCTGACAGGACGACCTCCGACGGAACGCCGCGAATGGTTGAGGTAATCGGCGCCACCGTGACAGCGGAAAGATAGTCGATGGCGCTTCCACGCGTGAGCACCAGAACGGGCCTACGCTTGTCGGGTGGGGAAGAGCCGTACAACCGAACTTCCCCGCGCATTACTCCGGCGGCCAAGAAGCCTCCCGCTCCCAATCACTATTAAACGCACTCGGATGCTTGGCGTAGCCCTGCCGATCCAAGGCTTCCAGTTCGCGATTGCGACGCTGCCGGAGGTACTCTCGCAGGGCGTTCCGGATTAAGGCCGAGCGATTGATGCGGGCGCGTTTGGAAGCGGTATTGGCGGCCCGAAGCAAAGCTGAATCCAATACGACCTGAACCGTCTCCATGGTGTCGATCTTAGCCAACAGTTTTGTCCACAGTCAATTGAGAATTACTCGTTAACAACCAAGGCCGGCAACTACTCCGGTCACTGCCAAGGTAAGGGACTTGCGCGCCTGACGCGTCATGCGGAGTGGTCCGAAAAACACTTAGCCTAGCGTGTTAATCTGTAGCGATGTCGCTCTACCTGGTCACGGGTGCGGCCGGATTCATTGGCTCGGCGCTGGTGCACGCGCTGCTGGAGCGCGGCGAGCAGGTTCGCGGGCTGGACAACTTCGAGACCGGCCGGCGGGAGAACCTCGCCGACGTCCTCGCGCAAATCGACTTTCGTCAGGCCGATCTGCTGGACGCCGAGGCGGTTGCGTCGGCATGTCGTGGTGTCGATTACGTCCTGCATCAGGCCGCAATCCCCTCTGTCCCCAAGTCGATCGTAGATCCGGCGCGTAGCAACAAAGTTAATATTGAAGGCACGCTGAATGTGCTGATCGCCGCGCGCGATGCGGGCGTGAAGCGCGTGGTCTACGCGGCATCGTCGTCCGCCTACGGTGACACGCCCACGCTGCCGAAGCTTGAGGAGATGACGCCCAAGCCGCTGTCGCCTTACGCGGTGGCCAAGCTGGCCGGCGAGATGTACATGAGGGTCTTCCACGGCGTTTACGGATTGCCTACGGTCTCTCTGCGCTACTTCAACATCTTCGGGCCGCGCCAGGACCCCACTTCGCAATACTCCGGCGTGCTGGCCAGGTTCATCCCGGCAATGCTGCGCGGCGAGCGGCCCACCATCTACGGCGACGGCGAGCAATCGCGCGACTTCAACTACATCGACAACGCGGTTTCCGCAAACCTGCTGGCTGCGGCCGCTCCGGAGAAGGACGTTGCGGGCGAGACCTTCAACATCGCAGCCGGGCACCGCTATGATCTGAACCAGACGGTCGCGTTGTTGCGTCCACTCACCGGCTACACGGGCGATGTGGAATATGCGGCGGAGCGCACCGGCGACATCAAGCATTCGCTCGCCGACATCTCGCGCGCGCAGCAGAAGCTGGGATATCGGCCGCTGGTGAATTTCGAGGAAGGCCTGCGGCGGACGGTCGAGTGGTATCGCGCGAGCGAGAGCAGCAAGCAAAGTGAATTGGCGGCGAGCCGGTAGGTAGAACCGGCCCTCAGAGCGGCGTCGATGCGGCCGTGAATATCATTTGATAAAGAAAGGAATCATCCTCATGCCCCGTACCCCCGGCGTTTACGCCACATTCGATACCAGCGAAGGCACCATCGTCTGCCGCCTTTTCGAGCAAGAGGCGCCCGTCACGGTCAAGAACTTCATCGACCTTGCCGAGGGCTCGCGCGAATGGACGCATCCCACCACACGCGCCAAGAGCACCACGCCACTCTTTAACGGCACAATCTTTCATCGGGTGATTCCCGACTTCATGATCCAGGGCGGCGACCCGACGGGCACCGGCATGGGTGGCCCGGGCTATAGGTTTGAGGACGAGACAAAAGGTTCGCCGCACAAGTTCGATAAGGCGGGCAAACTCGCCATGGCCAACTCCGGTCCCGGCACCAACGGCTCACAGTTCTTCATCACTGTGGCGGCGACGCAGTGGCTCACCGGCAATCACACCATTTTCGGCGAGGTGGTCGAAGGCCAGGATGTGGTCGAAAACATCAGCAAAGCCCCGCGCAATCGCCAGGACAAGCCCAACAAGGATGTCGTGCTGAATTCGGTGAAGATCGAACGCGTGTAGCGATGGTTCAAGCCAAGGCCGGAGCAGCGAGATCCGGCCTTGGAGACGATCTATTCACAGCGCAAAGCGGTCATCGGATTAATCCGCAGCGCACGCCGAGCTGGAATGTAGCAGGCTACAAGCGCAACGCCCGCCAGCAAGACGGCAACGGTGATGAAGGTCAGCGGGTCGGTAGATTTGACCTCAAACAGCAGGCTGGTCATCAGGCGAGTCACCGCCAGCGCGCCCGCCAGACCGATCGCAATGCCCAGCAGCGCCAGCTCCGCTCCATCTTTCATGACGAGCTCGAGTACATCACGGCGCTGCGCGCCCAGCGCCATGTATACCCCAATCTCGTGCGTGCGTCGGCTGACGCGATAGGCCATCATGCCGTAGATGCCGACGGCGGCGAGCAGCAGGGCCAGCGCGGCAAAGATGCCCAGGAGCAGCATGTTGAAGCGCTGCTCCGCTACTGACAGCGCCATCAGGTCGCCCATGGTCTGAATATCGCTGAGGGGAATCTGGCTATCCAGGCTCCATACCTGTTTCTTCACGGCCTCCACCACAGCAGCAGTGGGCTCGCGGGTTTGCACGGTCAGCGTCATCCATCGCCGCCAGGGCTCGTCGTTCTGCGCAAAAGGCGTGTAGATGGCAGGATCGACCGGCTGGTTCAGCCCCGTATACTTCACATCCGCGCTGACGCCGACGATGGTCATCCACTGGTGCGGCTGCCCCGGGCGAGTCCAGTCGACCCGCACGCCGATTGGGTTTTGCCCAGGCAGCAGTTGCCGCGCGAAAGTCTGGTTCACGATTGCGACCAGCGGCTCGCCTTCCCGATCCAGCGGGGTGAAATCGCGTCCGGCGCGAATCGGAATCTGCATCACGCCGAAGTAATCACCCATGGTCGAAAGCACCTGCACCTCGGGCTCAGTTCCAGGCGCGGGCACAGGCCGGCCGTCAATGACGATGTGGTGGTCCACGAAATTTCCGCTGAGCGGAATGTCGCTGACCATCGCGGCTTGCACGCCCGGCATAGCGTTCAGCTTGGCCAGCAGTTGACACCGGAAATTCGTCTGCTGTGGGATCTCCGAATATCGCGTGGCGGGAAGGGCGCAATACAAGGTCAGCACGTTGGGAGCATTGAATCCGGGATTCACCGCGCGCAGGCGCAGGAAGCCCTTGACCAACAGTCCGGCACCGGCCAGCAGCACCAGGGCCAGCGCGAATTCCGCGGTGATCAGGAAGCTGCGGAGCAAGCTGCGCGAGGGGCCGGCAACGGTGGTGGACGCGTTCTCGCGCAGCGAATCGGCAATGTCGGCGCGGGTGGCGGACCAGGCAGGCAGCAAGCCAAAGATCAGTCCGGTGAGCAGCGAGACAGCGAAGACAAACATAAAAACGCGAGCGTCCATGCGGATGCTGCTGAACTGATGCAGCGCGGCTGGCTTCAACGCCAGCAGAAAAGCAGTGCCGCCGCGCGCCAGCACCAGGCCGGCAGCTCCCCCGGTCAGCGCCAGCAATGTGCTTTCGGTAAGGCGCTGGCGAATCAAGCGGCTGGTGCTTGCTCCCAGCGAAGCCCGGATCATCAGTTCACGCTGGCGGGCCACGGCCCGGGCCAGCAGCAGCATGGCGAAATTCGCGCAGGCAATCAGCAGCACCAGTCCAACGGCGGCGAACAGCACCAGCAGCGCCGGACGGATGTTGCCCACCAGCGATTCATGCAGCGGCGCCAGTATTGTGTGCCGTTCCTTCTCGGTGTCGGGATATTGCTCAGCCAGCCGCTGGTCGACCCGCGCCATCTCTGCCTGCGCCTGTGACAGCGTGACTCCCGGCTTCAACCGCCAGTAGGTATGCATGAAGTGTACGCCGCGAAACGGCGCAGCTTCCGGGTAAGCTACCCACAGCGAGACCAGGACGTCGGCGCGCTCCCGCGGCAGGCTGAATGTCGCGGGCATTACTCCAATCACCGCATAGGGATTGCCGCCGAGACGAATCGTCTTGCCCAGCACATACGCGTCGCCGCCGAGAAAATCGCGCCAGAAAGAATAGCTGATCACCACATTGCGCGGTCCACCCTTCACGTCTTCACTTGGCGTGATGAGCCGCCCCATCATCGGCTCTACCCCTAGCGTCTGCAGCAATCCGGAATCCACAAACGCCGCATGGATCTGCACCGGCTCGCCCTTGCCGGTGAAATCCATGGGTTCGATGTTGACTCCGCCGCCGGCGGCGAATGAGCGGGTCATCTGCTGCGTGTCGATCAGGTTGGGGCGCGAATCGTTTTGCCGCGCCGTGATCAGCTCCGGTGGATTCGGATAGGGAAGCGGATTCAGCAGAACGCTGTTCACAACGCTGAAAATTGCCGTGTTCGCACCGATGCCGAGGGCCAGCGTCAGTACCGCGCAAGCCGTGAACGCGGGCGAATGCAGCAGCGAGCGGATGGCATAGGTTGTGTCCTGCAGCAGAGTCTCCAGGAAGCTGATGCCGCGCGCGTCGCGACATTCCTGCTTCACCTGATCGAGGCCGCCGAATTCGAGGCGCACGCGTCGGCGAGCTTCCTCATCGCTCATCCCGGATTGCACATACTTGGCGACCTGCCGCTCGCAGTGGAAGCGCAGCTCGTCGTCGAGCTCGCTCTCCACAGCATCGCGCCGCAACAAGGCGCGCAGGCGATAGAACAAATCCTGCAACACAGTGGACCTTCCTAGGTGGTTTCTAGTATCAGTCTGATGGCGGCGGTCAGCTTCTTCCAGGCGTCCTGCTCAACTTCCAGTTCCCGGCGTCCCGCCCGCGTCAGCTCGTAGAACTTTGCTTTGCGATTGTTGTCCGAGGTTCCCCAACGCGCCTTGATCCATCCCTGGCGTTCCAGGCGATGCAGCGCCGGATAGAGCGAGCCCTGTTGCACCCGCAGTACATCGCTGGAAATCTGCTGGATGCGCTCCGAGACCGCCCATCCGTGCTGCGGTCCCAGCGATAAGGTGCGCAGGATGAGCAGGTCCAGAGTGCCTTGCGGAAGATCGACGTTCTCACGTCCCATTCAGATCGTCCCCCCTTTTGCTTCTACAGGAAGGTACATCACTCTGTTGTAGAAGTGCAAGGGGAGAGCGGTCCGGAAGAGACGAATGCCGCGCCGCCGTCTTCCGGCGCTGTCTTTCCGATGGCTAAGTGCTGGGCGAATACCAGAGATCGCGACGGCGGATATCGATGCCTGCGGCCGGTCCGCCACTCGGCGAGCCGGGGAAGGTTATCCAAACAGGCTCCCGGCAAACGCTAGGGAATCGCTGCGCGAGTTTGACTTCCGGCGGCGTTCCGGCGCAGAATCAGGCGCGGTAGTACCGCTCCGGACGCTCGTTCGTGAGAACCCGCCCCCTCATGCGCATACCAATGCAATCTTCATTAAGGAGGAGAGGATGAGTTCACCACAAGCTTCCAAACTCGACATGGATAAGCTGAACGCCTTCATTGGGCAATTTGTCAGCGATCTTGGCGCGGCGGTCCACACCGGGATGGTGGTAATTGGAGAGAAGCTCGGCTTGTACAAGGCGCTGGCGAAGGGACCGATGACCTCCGGCGAGCTTGCCGCGGCGACGCAGACGGATGAGCGATACCTGCGCGAGTGGCTGGCATCGCAGGCGGCCGGCGGCTACATCACTTTTGACGCAACCAGCAATAAGTTCAGCCTCACCGAAGAGCAGTCCTTCACGTTGGCCCAGGAAGACAGCTCGGCCTACCTGCCCGGCGCATTCGAACTCGCACTGGGATCGCTGGAGGCGGTGCCGCGGATTGCAGATTCCTTCCGCAACGGCGCCGGCATGGGCTGGCATGAGCACGCCGATGGCGTCTTTCACGGCTGCGAGAAGTTCTTCCGTCCCGGCTATGCCGCCAATCTGGTGAGCGCGTGGATTCCCGCGCTGCAGGACGTGCAGCAGAAGCTCGAGGCCGGGGCGCGGGTGGCCGACGTCGGCTGCGGCAAAGGGGCTTCGACGCTGCTGATGGCGAAGGCGTTCCCCAAGTCGCGCTTTTTCGGCTTCGACTATCACGACAAATCGATCGAAGCGGCACGGGAGACAGCGCAGCGCGAGGGCCTGGCCGATCGCGTCACCTTCGAGGTCGCCAAGGCGAAGGAGTATCCCGGCAAGGACTATGACTTCGTCGCGGTGTTCGATTGTCTGCACGACATGGGCGATCCGGTAGGAGCCGCGACGCATGTGCGCCGGTCCATGGCCAAGGACGGCACGTGGATGATCGTTGAACCCTTTGCCAACGATCAGCTCAAGGACAACCTGAATCCCGTAGGCCGGATGTACTACTCGTTTTCCACGTTGCTGTGCACGCCGTGCTCACGCTCGCAGGAGGTAGGACTGTGCCTGGGCGCGCAGGCGGGCGAATCGCGTATTCGCGAGGTCATGACGGCCGCGGGCTTTACCCGCTTCCGCCGCGCGACGGAGACACCGTTCAACATCGTCTACGAAGCGCGGCCGTAGTGACGCTCCCAGAGCAGTTCGGCTGGCTTAGATTTATGGCTTCGGGTTGGCGTTCTGCGGGGTGGGAGCGCTGGGCGATGACCCGGACGTGGCGGTCTGGGGCAGATCGAGATCGATCAACTGCGAGCCCGGCGGCTGCTGCAGCGCAAACTGATCGTCGCGCAGGGGCTCGTTGATCACCAGCTTCTCGACCGTTAACCGGATCGAGTACTCCTCCTGCGGACGCTGAATCTCGATCACGCTGGGGAAGCTCACGCCGTTGTAGTCCTGATAGACCTGGTAGGTCGCTTCGGTGGCGATCTCGCCCTGCTGGTCGTAGATGATTTGCTTGTGAACGGTCAGGTTGGCGCGGTTGAAGATGATTTTGCGCGCCAGGTACCAGCCCTCTCCTGCATGGTGAATCAGGTCGATGACATAGTCCGGCTGCTCGAGGTTCCTTTTCTTCTTCGCGTCAAAGATGATCTCTGTGCTCTGCTCCAGCACGGGGATATCGGTTTGGGGATCGATGTCGGGCAGCAGCAGCGCGTTATAAATTACCTGGGGACGCAGGTTTTCCAGGGGATTACCGCCGGGATGCACCACCTCATTGTGGCCTACATAGAACTTACTTTTTGCCGGAATCGACAGCTTGAACTGGGTGCCATCGCTGACCATGTCGAAGGCTTTGTTGCGCACGATGGGAAACAGGCCGATCATGCGCAGCATATTGGGCTTGCGAACAAGGATGTAGCCGCGGATTTCCTCGAACTCTGTGACTTTCCCCTTCTTCTCGCCACCGACGGAGGCAGCGATGTTGACGGTGGTGTTTAGAGTGCGGACCTTCGCCGCCTCGGTGGTCAGGTAATCGACTAGCTGCTGTTTGCTGGCCGCCTCCAGTTTGGCGGTGCTGGTGTGCATCTCGACGGCACGGGTGCGAAACAGACACGCAGTTTCGCCGAACATCAGGGCGAAGACGGCGAGAGCGGTAAAAACGGCGGACCTCGTCATGGCGATCAAGCAGGGCGGGCCGAAACCCGTAGTATAAGCGAAGAGATGCGAGCTTCGAGCGGGGAGCTGCGATTAGGCTCCGGATTTGGCACCATGGAGCGCGGCTGCGAACTGCCGGCCGAATGCCGCCGGTCAAGGTTTTGCGTGGCCGCTGAAGCCGTTATTGGTTCGACGCCACCGAATGCCGGTACAGAGCGACGTTGCGGGCGTGCTCCTGCAGGTCGCGTGCGAAGCGGTGATGGCCGTTGTTGTCGCTAACGAAATACAGGAAGTCGGTGTGGGCGGGATGCAAGGCAGCCTGCAGGGAAGCCAGCCCGGGATTCGCGATTGGCCCCGGCGGCAATCCCGGATATTTGTACGTGTTGTACGGCGAATCGAATTGCAGGTCCGAAGCGTAGATGGTGCCGCGATAGCGGCCGGAGAGCAGGGCGGCATAGATCACGCTGGGATCGGCCCCCAGCGCCATATTCTTTCCCAGGCGGTTGTAGTAAACGCCGGCGACCAGTGGCCGCTCAGTAGGATCGGCGGTCTCCTTCTCCACAATGGAAGCCATGGTCACCACCTGATGGGTGTCGGCGCGCCCTAGCAGCCCGATGCCCTGCGCCTCCTGCCGGAAGCGGTGCACCATAGCCGCGGCGATGTCATGCGCGCTATCGATTCGGGTGAAATGGTAGGTGTCGGGAAACAGGTAGCCTTCCAGCGACCTCGCGCTGGGGTCAATATCGCGCAGCAGAAACAGGTCGCTCCGGGCGGCGATGAGGAAATCCGACGCCGTGCCCAACCCGGCCTGTTCGACCGCGGTGGCGATGTCGAACATGTTGTAGCCTTCCGGGATCACCACGGTGCGCGTGTAGACGTCTCCCCGCTTGAGCCGTCCCCAGACATCCACGGCATTGGCCCGAGTGTCGAACTTGTACTCGCCCGCTTTCAGCGAGCGAACACCTTTGATGTAGTCGATAAAGAGAAAAGCGGCGGAGCTTCGGATGACGCCCTGCTCCTGCAAACTACGTGCAATGTGACGCGTGGTCCAGCCGGGACGCAGCAGGACGAAGGTGGTCTGGCGAGGCTGTATCGGCAGCAGTGCCGCCCAGGTAAACCAGATGGCGAAGGCCAGAAAAAGGACCAGTACGAGTTTGAACAGAGTCTTCAAAGGTTAGTCGTTAGATGAGCACCGCCCGCGTTGCGCTGCTCACCTGAATGCGTTCGGTCCCATCGCCGGGGCGGCAGGGCGCATTGCCGAATCCGCAACGAGAAGCACTATCTTCAATAATAACGATTCGGCGGGCGCCCTCCGG
>DASRGM010000002.1:0-4629 GCA_035651035.1 Terriglobales bacterium | reverse complement strand
GCATTTTTCCCGCGTGCCAGGCGCCTATGTTTGTGAACGCAGCGAGGAAGGGTTCGCGATTTCGCCGTGATCTTTCCAAGCCGTCTCTGAGGCCGGCGGGATGAAGCTCATCGCGCGCTCCGCCAGCGCGGTAATCGTCAGGCTGGGATTCACACCGAGGTTGGCCGCGACCACCGACCCGTCACACACGTACATGTTCCAATAGCCGAAGACGCGATGCCGTGCGTCTACAACGCCGCGCTCGGGCGAGCCGGCAATCACCGCGCCGCCCAGGCAATGCGCCGTTCCCGGCACGTCGAACAATATCTCGGGCAGCATGCTCATCGCGGTGCCGCCGGCAATGGCCGCGAACTTCTGCGCGAACTCATTGGCTGCGGGAATGAAGGTCGGCACACGCTGTCCACGGCTCACCAGCAATTTGCGAAATGGCCAATAGACGTGCCTCTTCCATTGCATGTCGATGTGGTTGTTGAGCGCCTGCATGCAAAGCAGGATGACGCACTCGCGCGCCCAGCGATACGGCATCAGCAAGCGCAGGGTCTTCAGCGGATGCCGCAGCAGCGAGCCACAGAGGTTCCGCAGCCACAGCCCGACACGCCCCGGCCCGGGGCGTCCGCCGGTCAGGATGGTCGCGAGAAAGCTCATCGCGTTCGAGCCTTCGGGATAGCGCACTGCCTCGATGTGGGTGTGCTCGTCGATGTAGACGCCGGAGCCGATGGCGACGCCTTTCGACAGATCCTCGGCCGAGCGTGGCACCCGCACCCCGATCAGCGATTCGGAGTTGGTGCGCACGTAGCGGCCGAGCTGCTCGCTGATGGCGGGCAACGAGCCTCGGTCTTTCAGATGAAAAAGCAGTTCCATCGTGCCCAGCGACGACGCAGCGAAGACCACGCCGCGGCAAGTGAAGCGGCGCGGCCGTTGAGCGAAGCGGGCAGTCGAGCAAATAGTACGAACCTCGTAGCCGCGACTGCCGTCGCCGGCGCCGTCGAGCGGACGCACATCGATGACCTTGGTCTCGGCGAAGATCTGCGCGCCACGTTTTTCGGCGAGGAAGAGATAGTTCAGGTCCAGCGTGTTCTTGGCGCCATGGCGGCAGCCCATCATGCAGCCGCCGCAGCCGCTGCAGGTGGTGCGCTCGGGCCCCTCGCCGCCAAAATAAGGATCGGGCACCGTCACGCCGCCCGGCTGGCCATGGGCCGGCTCGAAGATCGCGACCTGCGTGCGATAGAAGGTCTGGCCGACTCCGGCTGCGTCGGCTGCGCGTTGCAGCAACTTGTCGGCTGGGCCGAGAATGCGGTTCTCGATGATGCCCAGCATGCGCGAGGCGGTATCGTAGTGTTGCGGCATCTCGCGCTTCCAATCAGCCAGGCCCGCCCACGATCCGTTGTCCCAGATCTGGTCCGCCGGCCGCAGCAGCGTACAGGCATAAGTGATCGATCCGCCGCCGACGGCGCAACCGTGCAGGATGGTGACGTGGCGGAAATAGCGCATGCGGAAAAATCCGCGCAAGGCCAGTGCCGGCTCCCAGAACCAGCGATGCAGATACCAACTCGAGGGCGGCAGGTTCTTCGGCGTCCAGCGCCGGCCCATCTCCATCACGGCAACGCGATAACCTTTTTCGGCGAGCCGAAGAGCGCTAACGCTCCCTCCGAAGCCGGAACCGATCACGATGAAGTCGAAGTCGAATTGGCGAGTTGTGTCGGGCATGGCAGGAGGTTCGCGGCCGGCCGTTAGCGCTTGGCTCTCCGCACGAAAGCTTCTACGTCGGTACCACATGATTCAGGGCAGGATCTTCAGTTACACCCGCAATGGCCGCGGGCTTTGTAAGAGGGCACGACTGAAGTCGTGCGCTGCTACAAACCTCTGGCCGTGGTTTCACAGTTCGCACGCGCTGTGTTACAAACCTCTGGCCGGTTTTAACAGCTCGCACGGCGCCTACGACAAGCTCGCACGCTGCACTGCTACAAAGCCTCCCACAGTGCCCCGTACCTAACCTCTCACAAAACCGGCGCGCCTTCAGTGACGGACGCATACACTCCGCGGATCACCGAACGCCGCTCCTGTAACGGGAATCACCCCGCGCGGTGCGGTCCATCACTGCTGTCGCGTTTATCCCCGCCGCATGATGAAAATGCCAGACCCACAGGCCGTCGTGCCCCGGAGATTTGCCATGTCCAACCCGCAGTTGAAGAACTCATTTTCCTGGGGAGACGCGCTCTTCCTTTATGTCGAGCGTCCCGGCCAGCCGCTGAGCATCGCCGGCGTCAGCGTATTCGAGGGTAAGGTCCCGCTCAAGGAATGCCGCGAGCTGGTCGAATCGAAGCTGCCGCTGATTCCGCGCTACCGGCAGCGCGTCGCGTTTCCGCCGCTGAACCTGGGCCTGCCGCACTGGGAGTTCGATCCCAACTTCGATCTTCGTAATCACATCCGCCAGGTCACGCTGCGCAATGGCACGGAGGCCGACCTGAAGACGCTGGTATCCAGCATCGTCAGCACGCACCTTGACCGGCAACGGCCGCTGTGGGACATAACGCTGGTGCAAGGGCTGGAAGGCAATCGCACCGGCATGCTGGCCCGCATCCATCATTGCCTCGCCGACGGGATTTCCGGGTTAGGCATCATGAACCTGCTCATGGACACAAGCCCTGTTGCGCGGCGGCCGCCGCGGGTGAAGCAGGCCACGCCCACCACGCCGGCGCCACGCGATGCCGGGACTGCGCTCTTCGAGGCATTCTTGAAATCGTCGTTCGCGGCGGTGAACGGCGTACTCAAGCTGCAAACCGAGGCCATGCAGATGGCACAAGGACTCATGGCCAACTCGGGCGAGTCGCTGAGCGAGTTGCTGAATGTGCTGCCGGAGCTGGCCGCCCCCGCCGATCGCCTGCCGTTCAACGTCGTTTGCCAGGGTCCGCAAAAATTCGGCTGGACGGAAATCGACCTGGCCGCCGTGAAAGAAGTGAAGAACCGATGCGGCGGCACCGTGAACGACGTGATTCTGACCGTGGTGGCGTCGGCTTTGCGCCGCTACGCCGAACAGTGCAAGGTGAACGCGCAGGGCCGCTCGGCGCGCATCGTGATTCCGGTGAACGTGCGTGGCGGCGACAGCGCCACCGAGCTCGGCAACCGCATCTCCTTCGTGCCGGTAACAGTGCCACTCGACATTCGCAATCCGCAAAAGCTCTTCGCCCACGTGCGGCAGCGCACAGAGTATCTCAAGCGCGTGCACGCGGCCGAACTGGTGGGCTTCGCCGGCGGCCTCTTCTCGGCGATTCCTTCACCCATCCTGGCGGCCATCGGGCCGGTCGCCAGCCAATTGCCGCTGAGCCTGTGCAACATGATCTGTACGAATATTGCCGGGCCGCAGGTGCCCCTGTATTTGCTGGGACACAAGATGCTGTCGTGGTATCCGTATGTCCCAATCGGCGGCGAGATGGGTACCAATTGGGCGATCCTGAGCTACAACGGCAAGGCATATTTTGGTTTCACCTGCGACGTCGGAGGGGTACCCGATCCCGAGAACCTGGAGAAGTTTGTGACGGGAAGCTTCGCCGAGCTCTGCCGGAGCGCGCAGCATGTCAAGCCAAAAGCAAAGCCCGAGGCGCAAGCGCAATCGGCCGCGCAGAGGGATGCGGCAGGACGGTCAAAGCGCGAGCGCAGCCGGACGATTCCGCTTGGCGCGCCAGTAGCTGAGAAGGCCAAACCGCAACCCGGGCGCGGCAAAAAGGTCAAGCCGCACTCCAACGGCGCAGGCAGGCACACCAAGCGTTCGAAGTGGAACAGCAAGGCGGCGCTGGCACTAGCCCAAGCGCCGAAACGGCCAGAAACAATACTGGAAGTATTGGCCCCAGTAACGGCGGCTGAGGGAGTGCTGCAAGCCGCTGGCGATTAGAGAGATCCTGGGGAGAATCGCTGATGCTGCGGTGATTATCAGGCCGTCGAAACCGGGCCGACACTGCTAGAACCAATTGTCATCACGAGCCGATGGCGAGGGATCTGCTGTCCTTCCGAGTCGCGGGAAAGCAGATCCCTCGCTGCGCTCGTGATGACAATCTTCTGGTGCGAACATCTTTGGCAACCTCGACCGGCAAGGCATGTCACTCACCGAACAACCGGACTTGGCCAGGCATGGCGCCCACCGAACAACTGGAGTATGCGAGGCATGGCGATCACCGAACAACCGGATGGGAGGCTGGCCCAATTGCTTAGCCGAGCGTCGGACGTTCACGCACCGGCGCCGCTTGCTTTCACTGCCTCCCGAAAGTAATCCAGCGACATCGTCAGTCCCGTGCGAAGGTCGATCTTCGGCTCCCAGCCCAGCAGGCGCCGGGCTTTGGCAATATCGGGGCGGCGCTGCTTCGGATCATCCTGCGGTAGCGGCTCGTTGCGAATCCGGCTCTGCGATCCCGTGACCTCCAGCACAACCTTCGCGCACTGCAGAATCGTGAACTCGCCGGGATTGCCGATGTTGGTGGGCTCGTGCTCCTCCGATTTCGCTAATGCGAGAATGCCGGCGACCTCGTCGCTCACATAACAGAAGCTGCGCGTCTGCGAGCCGTCGCCGTAAACCGTCAGCTCTTCGCCGGCCAGCGCCTGCTTCATGAAGTTGGAGATCACGCGTCCATCGTTGAG
>DASRGM010000001.1:0-17124 GCA_035651035.1 Terriglobales bacterium | reverse complement strand
AAATGGTTCAGCCGCGTAGAGACGCCACCCGACCCGGGGCAGAGTCTGGTCCTCACCATTGATCAGACGATCCAGTACATCGCTGAAAAAGAACTCGACCAGGGAATGCAGGACACGCAGGCGATCGCGGGAACTGTGGTGGTTGAGAATCCGCGCACCGGCGAAATTCTGGCGCTTGCCAGCCGGCCGACCTTCAACCCAAACGTCTTTAACAGCGTGCCGCTGGAGTCACTGAAGAACCGCGCGGTGAGTGACGTCTACGAGCCGGGCTCGGTCTTCAAGATCGTTACCTACTCCGCTGCCATCGACCAGCATGTGGTCACGCCCGACGACCACGTCGATTGCCAGCATGGCTCGATTGACGTCTTCGGAATGAAGATCCACGACCATGAGAGCCTCGGGGTCGTAACCATCGCGGAGGCGCTGGCACATTCCAGCGACGTGGCGGCAATCAAGGTCGGCATGAAGCTGGGAGATCAGCGGCTGTATCAGTACATCAAGGCTTACGGCTTCGGACAGCAGACCGGCATCGAGTTGCCGGGTGAGACCCGCGGTCTTGCCAAGCCGGTGAATCACTGGTCGAAAGTCTCCATTGGCGCGATTTCTATGGGCCAGGAGATCGGCGTTACCCCGCTGCAGACCGTCTCCCTGGTCTCCACCATCGCCAATGATGGCGTCTACACACCTCCGCGCATCGTTGCCGGCGAGCTGCCTCCCGACAGCAAGGCGTTGCCTGTGGTCTTCCATCCCGCGGAGCAGCACCGCGTAGTGTCCACTATGACCGCGGCGGAGATGAAGAAGATGATGGAAGGCGTGGTTTTGTTCGGCACCGCGCGCCGCGCCATCCTCGATGGCTACACCGTCGCGGGTAAGACCGGTACGGCGCAGAAGGTCGACCCCAAGACGGGCGCGTACTCCAAGACGAAGTATGTGGCGTCGTTCATTGGTTTCGCGCCGGTCAACAATCCTTCCATAACTATCGCGGTGATTCTCGATTCGCCGGTCGGACTGCATCAGGGCGGACAGGTCTCAGCCCCGGTGTTCAAGCGCATCGCCGAGCAGGTGTTGCAATACCTGCACGTCCCCCATGACATTGACGTGAAGAACCCTCAGCGCGAGAAGCTGCTGGCCTCGGCCAAAGAGAGCGATGTTGAGGAAAGCTCAGACCGGCTGGGGGCTCCTGTGCGCGACGAAGAGCTAGCCGCCGATAAAACATCTCCACCAGTCAGCCCGGTTGCCGATTCCCACAATGTGGTACCTGAACCGAACCAAGCAGCCGGCTCGAACGACGCCAGGAGTGCTCCGGCCGAGACTCCTACATTGTCGGCTGCTGCTGCTATGCGGCCCGATAACGGTACGGTCGTTCTCGCCGTAGACAGCGGAGTGATGGTGCCATCCTTCCTGGGAAAGCCGATGCGCGCCGCGATGGAGATTGCCCAGCAATCGGGGCTGGACATTGACGTGGTCGGCAGCGGCGTGGCGCGCGAGCAATCTCCTCCGGCCGGCAGCCGCCTGGCCGCGGGACAGAAAATCACGGTCAGGTTTGCGCACTGAACTTCGAATGGGAATAGCCGGGTAGAAGCAGCTCACAAAGCAAAAAAACCGGGAAGCCGAAGCGCCTTGCGGACCAACGTAAACGTTCGCGAGCAGCCGGATTGTGCGTTGATCGCGCCGATCAGCGCATCGGCAAAGTCGCCATGGCCCTCCCAAAGTGCGGCCAAAGCTGTCGCAACCTCTGCTTCGTGTTCCACCCTCAGAGCGTCGGCCCCGAGCATGCGCTCGATTACAATGGCGATTCCTTCATTGGAGATGCGATAGACGCGCTGCAACACCCAAACCGTCTCCGCCAGGGCAACGACGCTGACGAAGCCGGGGGCCCATTCCGTCAGATGGCGCTCGATGAGAACGGTGGCTTTGTGAGACTGTACCGGGTCATCCTGCGTGAGGTAACGGACGAGGATATTGCTGTCAAGGCCGATCATTGTCTAACAAGCCGCCGGTATCTTGCCGTCGCACCCGCCGCAATCGCCTCGTCCATCTCCTCAAGGCTGGCATGCTTCCGGCCTTTGAGCACGCCCCGCAATGCGGAAACCGGAAGCTTGGGCAAGAGGAATACGGTGCCATTCGGATGCACAAAGAACTTCACACGATCCCCCGCTTTGACATGCAGACGCTCGCGTATCGCCTTGGGAATTGTGATCTGACCTTTAATAGTGATTGTCGATTCCATACCTGCGCCTTACTTTCTGTAGAATGTAATACTGGAGGATTGGATGTCAAGGTTGGCCGCTTTCCGGCGGGACGAATGAAAGCCAATTACCGTCCCGAATGAATATAAAGAGTCATGACTTTTCTTGAGCTGTTATATGGCGCGGAATACCTTGCGCAACAGGATGATCCCCCGATCGCCGGGCTGGATTACGACAGCCGCCGGGTGAAGCCCGGCTGGTGCTTCGTCGCCATGAAAGGCGAGAGCACGGACGGCAATCGCTATATCGATGCGGCGCTGCAGGCGGGCGCGGTTGCCATCGTCAGCGACTCCTTCCCGCCGCGAAACGATATTCCCTGGGCGCAGGTGCAGCACGGACGCCGCGCACTGGCCCGGCTGAGCGCCAACTTCTATGGCCATCCGGCCGAGAAGCTGGCGATCTCCGGCATCACGGGGACGAACGGGAAGACCACCACATCTTTTCTTCTGCAGGCCATGTTGCGCGCCGCAGCCCGTAAGAGCGCATTGGTGGGGACGATCGAATATCGCGTCGAAGACGAGCGCTTGCCCGCGCCGCACACCACGCCCGAAGCCCTGGAGTTGCAGCAGTTCTTCGCGCGCGCCGTCGGCGCGGGTTGCGCCGAAGCGGTGATGGAGGTTTCGTCGCACGCGCTGGAGCAGCAGCGCGTCTTTGGCGTGCCCTTCGAGGTTGCGGTCTTCACCAACCTCACGCGCGACCATCTCGATTATCACGGCACCATGGAGGAGTACTTCAGCTCCAAGGCAATCCTCTTTCAGGGCTCGGGCACCGAGCCGCCGCGCGTCGCGGTAATCAACCGGGAAGACGAGTACGGGCAACGGCTGATCAAGCTCTGCCGGCCCCGTCAGGACGTCGTCACTTATGGAATCGACAGCGGGGACTTTCACGCCAAGAATCTGCTGCTTGAGGCCAGAGGTACACGGTTCGACTTGGTGGCCCCCGATGGGGAATATCCGGTCTGGACGCCGCTGCTGGGACGCGTAAACGTCTTCAACGTCATTGCGGCGTCCGCTGCGGCGATGGCACGAAATGTAGAAGCGGGTGCGCTGCTCGACGCGGTCCGGAGTCTCGCCCGTGTTCCCGGGCGCTTCGAACGAGTCGATGCCGGTCAGCCCTTCACCGTAATCGTCGACTATGCGCACACCGACGATGCGCTACGCAACTTGACAGCCGTGGCGCGCGATTTCCTGGCGCAGCGCGGCGGCACTGCCGGCCGAGTGATTACAGTTTTCGGATGCGGCGGCGATCGCGACCGCAGCAAGCGTCCGCTGATGGGCGAGGCCGCCGGCCGCGGCAGCGACTTCGTGGTCCTGACCAGCGATAATCCCCGCAGTGAAGATCCTCTCGTCATCATCAACGACGCGCTTGCCGGATTGCAGCGCACCGGCACGCGCTACACGCTGGAGGCGGACCGCCATAAAGCCATCGCATTGGCGATTGACGAGGCCCGCCCCGGGGATATTGTCCTGATCGCGGGCAAAGGACACGAGAAGGTGCAGGTCACAAGAAGCGGAGCGGCGCCGTTCGACGATATCGAGGAGGCGCGCTGCGCGCTTCAGGTTGCCGGTTATGGAGCGCCGGAGGCGCAGCCCGCCACGCCATGAAACTCGCTTTGTCTCGCGCCGCGGAACTCGTCTCCGCATCCGGCGATTTCAACCCCGCCGCGATCGCCACCGGATATTCCATCGACTCGCGCACGCTTCAACCTGGTGATTTGTTCTTTGCGGTGAAAGGAGAGCGGCTCGACGGGCATGACTTCGTGGAAGCCGCGCTGGCCGGGGGCGCCGTTGCCGCAGTCCTCGAACGGCAGCACGCGGCACGCTTCGCGCGGAAAAATCAATTGCTGGTGGTGGAGGACACCCTGCTCGCCCTGCAGCGGTTGGGTGCAGCGGTGCGGCGTATATGGGGCAAGCCGCTGATCGGCGTTACCGGCTCGGCCGGCAAGACGACGACGAAGGAGTGCATTGCCCATGTACTCTCCGCGCGTTATCGCGTGCTGAAATCGCAAGGCAACCTCAATAATCATTTCGGGATGCCGCTTCAGTTGCTGAAGCTGGAGCCGGAGCACGACCTTGCGGTGATTGAGATGGGCATGTCGCACGCCGGCGAGATCGCGGCGCTCGCCGAGCTGGCGCGTCCGGACTGCGGCGTGGTCACGATAGTCGCGCCCGTACATCTGGAGTTCTTCGACTCGATCGCGGGAATCGCGCGCGCCAAGTATGAATTGGTTCAGTCGCTGCCCGCGGGCGGCATCGCGGTGCTGAACGCCGACGACGAATACGTCTCGCAGTTTGGCCGCGACTTCCACGGCAAAGTCGTGACGTTCGGGATGCACCAAGCGGCCGACGTAAGGGCGGAGAACATTGTGTCGCGCGGGGCAGGTGGCTCCGCCTTCGAGATCGTCGCCGACGGCGAGCGCGCCCCTGCAGCGTTGCCGCTGCTTGGGGAGCACAACATCTACAACGCGCTCGCCGGTATCGCCGTCGGATTGCAGTACGGCGTGCCGCTGCAGCGAGCCGCCGAATCGCTGGCCACGTTATCACCCGGTGACAAGCGTGGAGAAATCCTCAGCATCGGCGGCGCGACCGTCATCAACGATTGTTACAATTCGAATCCGAAGGCGCTGGACAGCATGGTCGCCTCGCTGGCTTGCCTGCCTGCGCAGCGCAGGATTGTGGTGGCCGGCGAGATGCTGGAGCTTGGTCCCAGTGGCGAGAACTTGCATCGCGCGGCAGGTGATCGCATGGCGCAGCAGGGAATCGACCTGATCCTGGGCGTGCGTGGACTGGCCCATGCTCTGGTGGAGGGCGCACGGTCGTCTGGGGCTCGCGCCGAGTTCGTGGCTTCGCCGGAAGAAGCGGGCGAATGGCTGAGGCGCGAGGTTCGCGCAGGAGATGCGGTGCTGCTGAAGGCATCTCGCGGCGTGCGCCTGGAGCGCGCACTGGCAATTTGGAGTGAGCAGCTTTCGGGTGAAGGCCGCCCCTAAGAGCGCCTGAGGCACGTTTACAGCCAGAGATTAGAACGGGGAAGAATGCTTTATTGGTTGCTGTATCAAAAAGGCTTCATCGTCTTCCACATCGGCCCGTTCCGCATCTTCCGTTATCTGACCTTCCGTACCGCTTTTGCCAGCCTCACCGCGCTGTTCATCGGGCTCATCATCGGGCCTTCGGTGGTACGACGCCTGAGGGATTTTCAGATCGGCCAATATATTCGGGAAGACGGCCCCCAAGCCCATCAGCAAAAAGCCGGCACGCCGACCATGGGCGGTGTGCTGATTGTCGTGGGATTGCTGATCCCCACGCTGCTCTGGGCGGACCTGGGCAACCGCTTCGTATGGATTGCGGTCCTCGCTACGCTCGCCTTCGCCGCCATCGGTTTTGCCGACGACTACCTGAAGGTCGTGCATCGCCGCAACCTCGGTCTCACCGCGCGGGCCAAGCTGCTGTATCAGTTCCTGGCCGCGATTGTCGTCGGAACGACGCTTAGCGCGCTCGAGGTGCACGGGCTCTACTCGACGCGGCTGATCGTGCCCTTCCTGAAACACGTTCGCCCCGACCTGGTGATCAGCCGATGGCACCACGGATACACCGCGCCCTTGGCGTTCGTGCCGTTCATTCTTTTTGTGGCGATCGTCATTGTCGGCTCCAGCAATGCCGTGAATCTTACCGACGGCCTGGATGGGCTCGCGATCGGCTGCACCGTGATCGCCGCCGGCGCGCTTACCGTGCTCACCTACGTCAGCGGCCACGCGGTTTTCGCCGACTATCTCGAATTGGCCAAGATGCCCCAGGTCTCGGAGCTGACCATCTTCTGCGGCTCCATGGTGGGCTCCTCAATCGGCTTCTTGTGGTACAACGCCCACCCCGCTGAGATCTTCATGGGCGATGTCGGCTCGCTGGCGCTGGGCGGCGCTATCGGCACGGTCTGCGTCATCATCAAACAGGAGCTGCTGCTGCCCTTTATCGGCGGGATCTTCGTTATCGAGGCGCTCTCCGTCATCCTGCAGGTCGGATCCTACAAGCTACGCCGCAAGCGCATCTTTAAGATGGCGCCTATCCATCACCATTTCGAGCTGCTGGGCTGGAGCGAGTCGAAGGTCATCGTGCGCTTCTGGATCGCCTCGCTGGTGTTTGCACTCTTTGCTCTCACCACGCTGAAGTTGCGCTAGCGCTGTCGAGAACGTGGCACAATGGCAAATTGGCGCTGCCGGATCGAATTCACCATGGAGGCACGGAGAACACGGAGCTGAATGAGTTTCGCTTCAGGTTCCTCCGTGACCTCCGTGCCTCCGTGGTGAACACCTCAGCTTCGAGTGACAGGGATGCAACTTCGCAACCAACGCGTGCTGGTGGTGGGACTCGGCAAGTCGGGCGTGGCCAGCGCCCTCTTCCTTGCTGAGCGGGGCGCGCGTGTTGCTGTCTCCGACGCCAAGTCGCCGGAGCAGTTGCGGGACGAAATGCCCCTGCTGCTGGACCACGGCATCAGCGTCGAAACCGGACAGCATGGCGAGCGCACCTTTCGCGATCAGGACCTGATCGTGGTCAGCCCCGGTGTCGCCTTCGACGTCCCGCAACTGATGCACGCGCGCGAGCGCGGCATCCCCGTCATCGGCGAAGTGGAGCTGGCGGCACGCTTCCTTAAAGGACACATCATCGCCATCACCGGCTCCAACGGCAAGACCACGACTACTACTCTCGCCGGAGAAATCCTCGTGGCGGCGGGAGAGAAGACGCTCGTCGGGGGCAACATCGGGACCCCGGCAATCACCTTCGTCGATCGCGCGAGCGACGATGCCTGGCTGGTCCTCGAGATCAGCAGCTTCCAGCTCGAAACCATTGAGACGTTCCATCCGCAGATCGCGGTCGTATTGAATGTCACGCCCGACCATCTCGATCGACATGGCACGTTCGCAAACTACGTGGCCGCCAAGGCCAGGATCTTCGAGAATCAAACCGGTGCGGATTTTGCCGTCTTCAATGCGGACGACCAGGCCTGCGTCGCGATGGCAAAGGGCGTTACCGCCGGAACGCGCTGGTTCAGCCGTACGAAAGACGTGGAACACGGGACATTTGTACGCGGCGACCAGATCGTCTGGCGCGATGCGAGCGGCGAGCGCGTCATCATGCCGTTGGGCGAGATTCAGCTGAAAGGCGCGCATAACGTCGAGAATGTCCTGGCGGCAGCTTGCATCGGAATGCTCGTGGGCGTTGCGCCTGAGCAGATTCGCGCCGCCGTTGCCGCCTTCAAAGCGGTCGAGCATCGCCTGGAGTATGCCGCCACGGTCCGCGGCGTGGACTACTACAACGACTCCAAGGCCACAAACGTCGATGCCACTATCAAGGCGCTGGAGTCCTTCCCGGGCCGCATTCACCTCATCCTCGGCGGCAAGGACAAAGGCAGCGACTACACCGTGCTCAACGATCTGCTGCAAGAACGCGTGAAGTGCGTCTACACCATCGGCGCAGCCGCGGCGAAAATCGAATCGCAGATCCGCGGCGCTGAAGTTGTGAGCGCCGGCACGCTCGAATCCGCCGTGCGCCGCGCCAGCGAATCGGCCAGCCCCGGTGACATCGTTCTGTTGGCTCCCGCCTGCGCCAGCTTCGATCAGTTCGACAGCTACGAGCACCGCGGCCGAACCTTTAAGGAGCTGGTCCGGCAAATGGCAGTGCGGGATCACCCACGCGAGCCCGAACCCAGCCGCGTTCCCGGAGGCGCCGAATAGTATGGCCAAACGCGTCAGCGTCGATAAATGGCTGTTCACGGTTACGCTGCTGCTCGTCTTCATCGGGCTGGTGATGGTCTTCAGCGCCTCGGCGGTAATGGCCAAGGAGCGCTTCGGCTCGCCCTACGGTTTCCTGCTGCGCCAGATGGCTTGGGCTGCGGCCGGCCTGCTCGCCATGGTCGGCATCATGAACATCGATTACCACCATTTCCGGAGGCCGCCGGTGGTATTCACCTTCCTGGGCATCACCTCGCTGTTGCTGCTGGCGGTATTTCTCTTCCGCGACTCGCACAACACGCACCGCTGGATCAAGTTTTCCGGACTGTCGTTTCAGCCCTCGGAGGTGGCCAAGCCGGCGCTCATCCTTTATCTGGCCTACTTCCTGGAATCGCGCTGGCAGCAGATAGCGGACTGGAAGCACGTGCTGCTTCCCGCTGCCGCGCCCACACTGTTGTTTGCGCTGCTCATCGTGAAGGAGCCTGACCTGGGCACCGCCATCGCCTGCATCGCGATTTCGGCCGCGGTGCTGTTCGTCGCCGGCATGAATATGAAGTACCTGTGGTACGCGCTGGCCGGTTCGCTGCTGCCCCTGTATTTCCTGATCGTGCGCGTGCCTTGGCGCTGGGCGCGGGTCCAGGCCTTTCTCGATCCCTTTAAGGACCCGCAAGGCAAGGGCTTTCATACCATCCAGTCGATGATCGCGGTCAGCACCGGCGGGCTCACCGGTCTCGGCCTGATGGAGGGTAAGCAAAAACTTTTCTATCTGCCGGAGCCGCACACCGATTTCATCTTCGCGGTTACCGCCGAAGAACTCGGTCTCTGGGGATCGCTGCTGGTGGTGTCGCTATTTGGCATCTTCCTATATCACGGCGTCCGTGCCGCGTTGCGCACCAGCGACATGTTCGGCAAGTTCCTGGCCACCGGAATCACGGCGATGGTGGTCGTGCAGGCGCTCTTCAATATCAGCGTGGTGCTTGCTCTCATGCCCGCCAAGGGTATTCCCCTGCCCTTCATCTCATACGGCGGCACCTCGTTGTTCATCACACTTGCCACCGTCGGGGTCATGCTGAACATCACACAGCAAGCGGAATAAACGATGCGGGTGATTGTGGCTGGCGGCGGCACAGGCGGGCACGTGATCCCGGCGCTGGCCATCGCACAGGAGCTGCGCACCAGTTACACCGCCGAGGTAGTCTTCATCGGCACCTCGCGCGGCATTGAGACCCGGCTGGTGCCAGCTGCCGGCTTCGAGTTACGCCTGATTCAAGTGGGTGCGCTGAAGCGGGTCGATTTCACCACTCGCGTGAAGACACTGCTTGATCTGCCGCGCGCTACAACCACATCGGCGAAAATTCTGCGCGAGTTTCGCCCCAATGTGATTATCGGCGTCGGCGGCTATGCCTCCGGTCCCGCGATGCTGATGGCCGCGCTGATGGGTATTCCTACGCTTGCCTTCGAGCCCAACGTAGTGCCCGGCCTGGCCAATCGCGTGCTCTCCCCTACCCTGCGAGCCGCTGCGGTGCATTTCCAGCAGACTTGCCGATACTTTCGCAATTGCCTGGTGACCGGCGTGCCCGTGCGGCAAGCATTTTTTCGTGTGCCGCCCCGGCCGCACGAAGCCCGGCCCACGCTGCTGGTCTTCGGCGGAAGCCAGGGAGCCCACGCCATCAACCAGGCCGTTCTCGCCTGCCTGCCGCAACTCAAGCAGGCCGTCCCCGAGATCTACATCATCCACCAGACTGGCGAGAAGGACTACCCGGGCGCGCAAGCTGCATATCTCAACGCTGCCGTCCCGGCGGAGGTTTACTCCTTTATTGACGATATGCCGGGGGCCTATGCGCGCGCCGACCTGCTGCTGTGCCGCTCGGGCGCCAGCACGGTTGCGGAGCTGACAGCCGCAGGGAAGCCGGTGATTTTTGTCCCGCTGCCCACCGCGGCCGACGACCACCAGCGGCATAACGCGGAGACTCTGGTAGCGGGCAAAGCAGCCCGCCTATTGCCGCAAGCGGAGCTGGCGCCGGAGCGGCTGACGGCGGAAATCGCAAGCCTGCTGCGCGACCGCGCCCAGCTGGCCAGGATGTCTGAAGCCGCTCGCACATTTGCCCATCCCGACGCGGCTGCTAAGATTGCTGCGCTCGCTGCGCGCCTGGCCGGCGTGCAAAACTCTACGGCGGAAGCCGGACGGTAGACCGGCCCTTTAGGCCGCGTCGGGACTCTCCACGATTCCCGGCATCGATCGTGAAACGATCAATGCCGGGGAATTTGGACCATCGCCGCTGACGCCGGCCTGAAGGCCCGACTCTACCCGATTTCTATGTTCGCCAAGATCCAGCGCATTCACTTCATCGGCATCGGCGGTATCGGCATGAGCGGCATCGCCGAGGTGCTGCTGAACCTTGGCTATAAGGTTTCGGGCTCGGACCTGCGATCGTCGGCAGTGACTGCGCGGCTGGCCGGCCTGGGCGCCACCATCGCCGAAGGCCATCGCGCCGAAAATGTCGCCGGCGTTGAGGTAGTCATCGTCAGCTCCGCCGTCGCGCGCGACAATCCAGAAGTCCTGGCCGCACACGAGCGTCACATCCCGGTAATCCAGCGCGCTGAGATGCTGGCCGAGCTGATGCGTCTAAAATATGGCATCGCGGTCGCCGGCATGCATGGCAAGACTACGACCACCTCCATGGTCGCTGCTGTGCTCGCCGCCGGCGGTCTCGATCCCACGGTCGTGGTCGGCGGCCGGGTGGATGCCATGGGCTCCAACGCGCGGCTGGGCAAGTCGCACTACCTGGTCGCCGAAGCTGACGAAAGCGATCGCTCCTTCCTCAAGCTGTCACCCATTCTCTCCGTCGTCACCAACATCGATCGCGAGCACATGGACTGCTATCGCGACATGCAGGACGTCGAGAGCACCTTCCTGCGCTTTATGGACTCGGTGCCGTTCTACGGCGCGGTGATCGCCTGCAACGACAACGACGATCTGCGGAGGCTGCTGACCGGCGTACAGCGCCGGACGCTCACCTACGGAACCCGCGAAGACTCGGACTTTTGTATCTCGCGGCTGCAATGCGGGCGCGGCGCCGCCGGCCGGGCCCTCAGCCGCTTTGAGGTGAGCTATCGCGGACAAGACCTGGGCGGCTTTGAGCTGCGCGTCCCCGGCGCCCACAACGTGAGCAACGCCACTGCCGCGATTGCCGTCGGAATCGGCCTGGATGTCCCGCTCGAACCGATCCGGAGCGCGCTTGCCGCCTTCAGCGGGGTCGACCGCCGCTTCCAGGCGATTGGCAATGCCGGCGGCGTGACCGTGATCGATGACTACGGACATCACCCCACAGAGATCCGCGCCACGCTGGCGGCAGCACGCCAATGTGGCTTCGCGAAGATCCACGTCATCTTCCAGCCTCACCGCTATACCCGCACCCAGCTGCTGCTGGATGATTTCGCCACCGCGTTTCGCGATGCCGACTCGGTGCTGCTGCTCGACATTTACGCCGCCAGCGAGAAACCGATTCCCGGCATCACCGCGGAGCTGCTGGCCAACCGCATCACCGAAGCGGGCGGCCAGGAGGCCCTCTATGTTTCTTCGTTCTCCGAGGCGGCCGAACTCGCCGCCCGCGCCGCCAGGCCGGGCGATATGGTCCTCACTCTAGGCGCGGGAAGCATCTCGCAGCTAGGCGCGGAGGTCTTGCGTTGCCTTGCCGGCCGGACAACCAGCCTTCGCTGAACGACGCCGCGCGTCGCTCAACCGCGCACTCGTTTACTTCTCTGGTTCCTGACCGGACAGTAAATAGCGTCGCCGTTGAAAGTCCCATCGCAGCCGATATCAAAACAGCTATATTGGGGCGAAGGGCCTACGCTCCTGGTTCTTCCTGCGGTTTCCATGGCGCGCAAAAACTCATTGACACTCTCGGACGAAGAGCTCGAAGCTGGGAGCAGCGGGCCGTCCAGGCGCGCAACCTTCACTGATGAGTCGCCGCTCGATGCGCGCATGCTCGACCTCGACGATGAGCGCGAGTCGGCGTTCCTGCGCGGTCAGCGCCGCGTCCCGGTGCGTCGCGGGCCTATCAATTTGCCCCGAAACACTTCCGGCAAGCTCAGGCTGCTTCTCCTCGCCGCCGGGCTCCTTGCCGTGATCGCTACCGTCTGGGCGGGCCTGCATCGCTATGGCACGCAGTCCTGGCGCTTTCGCATTGACTCCAGCGAGAACATCAGCGTTGCCGGCACGCACAACGTCACTCGCTCCCAGGTGCTCGAGGTCATGGCCGGCGACATCGAGCGCAACATCTTCTTTGTGCCGCTTGATGAGCGGAAGCGCGAGCTCGAGCAGATTCCCTGGGTGAGGTCGGCCTCGGTGATGCGGCTACTGCCCAATCGCCTGAAGATTGTCATTGCCGAGCGAACCCCCATCGCCTTCGTCGAGATCGGCTCGCGCGTCGAACTGATCGATGCCGCCGGCGTAATCATGGAGCTGCCCTCCGGCCAGGGTGCGAAATATTCGTTTCCGGTGATCGTCGGAATGAGCGACACCGATCCGCTGTCCATGCGGGCGGCGCGCATGAAGATCTATTCGCAGTTCATCAAGGAATTGGATTCGAGCGGCGCGCACTATTCGGCCTCCATCAGCGATGTCGATGTCTCCGATGCCGACGATGTGAAGGCCACCGTCACCGATGCGCACGGCGCGGTCCTGGTGCATCTGGGCTCGACCAATTTCCTCGAAAGGTTCCGGACGTACGTTTCGCACGTGCAGGAGTGGCGCAGCCAGTTTCCGGCTCTGCAATCGGTCAGCTTGCGCTATGACCACCAGGTAATCGTCAATCCCGATCTCGCGGTACCGGACGCGCAACGAAAGAGCGCCGCACCGTCGTCGACCGCGGCGACGGAACATGCGGCCGGCACGAAGTCGGCCAGGAAGAGCAAGAAGCACAAGTAACGCATGGGAAGCCAGACGGAAAACCTGCTCACCGTCATCGAAGTCGGTAGCGCGAAGACCAGCGTCATCGTCGCCGAGGTGAACGACTACGCTCTGCGCTATCGCGGCCACGGCATCGCGGACTCGCGCGGTATGCGCAAGGGCGTAATCGCCGATCTCGACAAGGCCATCGCTTCCGTCAAGCAGGCGGTGGAAGAGGCCGAGAACGTTGCGCAGGCGCCGGTCGAGCACGCCGTCGTCGGCCTGGCGGGCTCGCACATTCGCGGCGTAAACAGCCATGGCGGCATCAGCCTGGGCGCGCGCGCCAGGGAAATCAGCCGCAACGACGTGCGGCTTGCCGTGGAAAAGGCGCGCAGCATCAACCTGCCCGAAGACCGCGACGTCCTTCACCTGCTCCCACAGGAGTTCATCCTCGACGGACAGGGCGGCGTGCGCGATCCCGCCGGCCTGATGGGCCGCAAGCTCGAAGTACGCGTGCATATCGTGACCTCCAGCGCCACCGCCGCGCAGAACGTGGTTACGGCGGTAAACCGCGCCGGCATTCATGTCGACGACACAGTCTTCGAGCCGCTGGCCTGTGCCGACGCGGTCCTGCAGAGCGACGAGCGCGAGCTGGGCGTTTGCCTGGTAGATATCGGCGCGGGCTCGACCGACCTGATCGTTTACTACGAAGGCGTGGTGATCCACACGGGCGCCATCCCGGTGGGCGGCGACCACTTTACCAACGATGTTGGCGTAGGCCTGCAGGCGCCGCTGCAGGATGCGGAAAGCCTCAAGAAGATGTTTGGTTGCGCCATCGTGACGCGCATTCCTGAGGTCAACGAGATCGAGGTGCCCTCGGTCGGCGACCGTCCCTCGCGCCTTATGCCGCAGCGCATACTCGGCGAAATCCTGGAGCCGCGCACCCGCGAGCTGATGGAGCTGTTGCGCGACCACCTGCGGCAGGCTGGCATCGCCGATTTGCTGGGCGCGGGCCTGGTCTTCACCGGCGGAGGATCGCGGTTGAACGGCATGCTGGAAGTCGCCGAAGACGTCCTGCATCGCCCCATCCGGCAAGGCTATCCGGTGCCGATCGCCAAGCTGCCGTCGGAGCTGCTGGAGCCGGAATTCGCGACCGCAATTGGAATGGTTTTGTACGGCCATCGCGCGCGGCAGGCGCGCCTGAACCTGGATCGCGGGCTGGGCGCGAAGATCCGCGCGCTGTTCGCCAGTCAGGGGGCGTGAGGCGCTGTTTGACTGGCGTGATTGTTGGAAGGCGCTCTTCGTCAACCAGGGTTTTTGACCTTGGTGCGATTCGTAACAGGGCACGAGTTTAGTCGTGCCAAAGGACGCTACTGTTTGTTCGTGAGCCGGCTTCAGCCGGAGAAACGTATATCGCGGGCTGAACTGTGAAGCCCGCTCTGACACAACAAGAACCTGATCGGCACGACTCAAGTCGTGCCCTGATACAAATCGCCGACTGGAGTGCCCAATGATTGAAGACTTCAACGAAAAAGGCCAGCCCGAAAACGACATTCGCATCCACTTCAATGAAGAGCTGCTGAATACCGCGAAGATCAAGGTCATCGGCGTCGGTGGCGGCGGCGGCAATGCCGTCAACCGCATGATCGAGTCGCGCCTTGAAGGCGTCGAGTTCGTTGTCGCCAACACCGATCTGCAGGCGCTGAAGGGCTCCAAGGCGCCCGTGAAGATCCAGCTCGGCGTGAAGCTGACCAACGGCCTGGGTGCGGGCGCAAATCCCGAAGTCGGCCGCAAGGCCGCTCTCGAGGACGCCGACAAAATCATCGAGGCCCTTGAAGGCGCGGACATGGTCTTCGTCACTACGGGTCTCGGCGGCGGCACGGGCACGGGAGCCGCGCCGATCATCGCCTCCCTCGCCAGCGAAATGGGCGCGCTCACCGTCGCGGTCGTCACCAAACCCTTCGCCTTCGAAGGCAAGCGCCGCCAGAACCAGGCCGAGCGCGGCCTGCAGGACCTTATCGATTCGGTCGACACCACCGTCGTCATTCCCAACGAGAAGCTGCTGGCGGTCGCCAAAGACGCCGGCTTCTTTGAGTCGTTCCGCGTCGCCGACGACATCCTGCGCCAGGCCGTGCAGGGCATCTCCGACATCATCACCATCCCCGGAATCATTAACCGCGACTTTGCCGACGTGAAGACGATCATGGCGGACATGGGCTATGCAGTGATGGGCACGGCGCGGGCGAAGGGCGAAGGGCGTGCGACGGCGGCGGCGCAGGCCGCCATTGCCTCTCCGCTGCTCGAGGCCGGTGCCATCGATGGCGCGCGCGGCATCCTCATCAACGTCACCGGCTCCAGCTCGCTGCGCCTGGCCGAGGTTAACGAGGCGTCTACCATCATCCAGAGCGCCGCGCACGAGGACGCCAACATCATCTTCGGTGCCGTGCTCGACGAGAAGATGAAGGACGAAGTCAAGATCACGGTCATCGCGACGGGCTTTAAGGAAATGCGGCGCGAGCTCAGCGACTCGTCATCCGTGCTGCACGGCGCTCGCGCTGCGGCGGCAACGGCGCACGCCACCTACGAAGTGCCTGCGATTCGCGAGGTCAAGCCGTCGCTCCCGTCCGAGGCCGAGCATCAGCAGCTGTCCCAGTACACTCCCACGGACCTCGACGTCGATTCGGAGGTTGTGCGCCACGGCGGGCCGTTGGAGCAGACCCGTCAGCGCCAGCAGGGCGCGCCCGAACCGGTCGAGACCCGCAGCAGCAGTGTCGACATCCGCTACAACTCGGACGACCTGGAGATCCCGGCGTTCCTGCGCAAACGCGGGGAAGCGTAGAGTCAGCGCACTCGCTTAATTCGGTGGGACTGTCGGATGGGACTGCGGGATGGGACTGTCAGGTGCCCCACTCATCCGCGCCTTTCGGATGAGTGGAACCGCCGTCAGGCCTGCGATTTGCCACACCCACTCATTCGAAGGGCGCGAATGAGTGGGGCACCCGACACCTGATCTCCGTTCCCTGATCTTCGATACCCAGTCTTCGTTTCCTTCCATACCAACCGTCCTTGGTGATTCGCCATCTTATGAACTCTGGGGAGCTGCTTAGGTGTCGAACTCCGATCTCACATCTGTCCTGTTCATACTTTTACTGCTGGCGGGCCTGGCGCAGTTGCTGGGCTGGTTTTTCGTCAAGCTGCGGCAGCCGAAGGTCATTGGCGAAATTCTTGCCGGCATCGTGCTCGGTCCGGCCCTGCTGGGAAGGCTGCCAATCGCGCAAAGCCTCACTCACGCCGGCAAACAGAATGGCGACATCCTGACGTTCGTCTACTGGCTTGGGCTGCTGTTGCTGATGTTTCTTTCCGGCGCCGAGACGCGGCAGCTCTTCACACGAGAGGAGCGCCGCGAAGTCGGCTGGCTCACCATCGTCGGAACGGGTCTGCCGTTCCTGCTGGCCCTGGCGCTGGGGCCGTGGCTCATCCGGCCTTCACTCGCCGGGCCGAACGGGAGTCGCGTATCGCTGATTATCGTGCTCGCCGTCGGCGTCGCGGTTACCTCAGTTCCGGTCGTCTCGAAGATCTTTGCTGACCTGAAAATCCTGCATACACGATTCGCGCGTCTGGTGCTCGGCGTGGCCGTGCTTGAGGACATCGTGCTCTGGCTGGCGCTGGCGATTGCAACTGCGGTTGCCGGCAAAGCCGCCCTCAACCCGCGCGCCCTGTCGTATCATCTCGCCGCCACTGTCGCTTACTTCGCGCTTGGTCTCACCATCGTTCCCCGCGCCGTCAAGCGTATCAACAAGTCACGCTTCAATGTGCTCGCGCAACACTCACCTGTCGCGTACGCGCTGGCAGTTCTGTTGACGTATTGCGTCATCGCGGGTGCGTTCGGCGTCAGTCTGGTCTTCGCTGCGTTTCTCGCCGGATTCGCCGTTGTCCACAAGAAGCGGCAACTCTTCGCCGATGCCCTCGATGCGATCGGCAAGGTCTCGTTCGCCTTCTTCATTCCGGTTTATTTCGCGATCGTCGGTTTGAAGCTCGATCTCGTACACGGTCTCTCCCTGTGGATGCTCGCGGCATTTCTGGTAGGAAGCTGTGTAGTGAAGGTGCTCTCGGTCTCGCTGGCCGGACGCCTGGCCGGTTTTCGTGGGCTTGATCTCATGAACCTTGCGATCACCACCAACGCGCGCGGCGGTCCGGGCATCGTGCTGGCCAGCGTAGCCTTTGAGGCGGGAATTATCAGCGCGACCTTTTACACCACCCTGGTT